>JANOWU010000037.1:0-64979 GCA_031418035.1 Acidimicrobiia bacterium | reverse complement strand
TGGGCTGTTCGCATTGCGACCGTCGGGCCATTCGAAGATCAGTGATATCTCATCAAGGTCCCACCGGATCTTGAGACGAAGTTTGTTACGTAGCGGCGATCGAACCGGCACAGCGCACACAAGTTCGTGAGTTCGTGGGTGACTCCATTCTCCCGTTCACGAACATGATGCACATCAGTCCACCGCGCCGGACGACTACACCCCGGATGACGGCAGTACTGATCACGAACCATGACCGCACGACGATTCCGAACCGGTATCTGCGATGTCGGTGTACCCACATCAAACGGAATACCGTTTGCACTCAACCACACACTCGTCGTGACACAATCACACAACAACATGTCGCGGGTGAACGACGACAGGCGAACCATCTGCGACGTATGCGCGATACCGGACTTCGCATCAACCATCACCGTCACATGCCGACGTTCACCACCGACCACGGGGCGGCCCTCATTCGCAAGTGACTCAAACGCAATATCGACCAGTGCATCATGGCGACGCTGAACCGGAGTCCGACTATCCCCTTCACACGGTTTCGGCATCGCCGACTCAAACAACGAAACGACGAACTACCGGAACTGGGTCCGGCTGCCGCAGGTTGGGCAAATGAAGTCTCTGAGCCCAACGATCAACACGACCTGGGGTCCAGCAGTCCCCCCACAAGTTCCATTGAACGGCAAGTTGCGACGTCACCGGCAGGATGTGGACGACGAGAACTCGCCGTTACCGTCGCAACTTGCCGTCGAATGTGAGGGCACCATGTGGGGGCACCATGTGAGGGCACCATGTGAGGGCACCATGTGATTATCGCTGCCAACGCGAAAGCCCTGTCGGCAATGGCCTGGACGCGCCGGCGGCGCAGCCGGAGAGGTCGCGTCGCCGCCAACCCGATTCCAAATTCAGGGGTTTGCACCACGTGCCGGTACCCATCCAGGCGGCATCGAACGCTGTGCTTCTCGTGCCGGACGCAGTATCGGCACATGGCGCTGCCCAGCGACCGACGAACCGACCGACTAACCCACCGAGGTGACGGCAGCATCGCCGGCGGGAACAGGGGGCACCGTTGGCGCAGTCGCCACCACGTCCGCCACGGGCGGCGGCACCACCACCGTTTCGACCACCGCAGGCACCGCAGCGGCACCCGGGTTCACCTCGGGCACAAACGTCTCCACCGCATCCGCGCCCACACGCACCGGCGCAACGGAATCAGCACCGGGCTCCGCCCCAACCACCGTCGTCCGTCGTCGCCGCGACACCGCGCCTGACCCGGGACTCGAACCCGCGCCGGCCCGGTCAGCACCCGCCAACAGCTTGCCGGCATAGGACTTGACCCTGGCGAATGTGCCCGTGCCCTTCGGTGCCGCGACCACCATCACTTTCGCGAACAATCGCGCGGGGAGCGTGCCACCCGAAACCCGGACACCGTGGACGTTGCTCATCGTGCGCTGCGCGTCGGGGTAGCCCATCCAGATCGCCGTCACACAGCACTCCTTCGGCGTGTACCCCACAAACCACGCATCGCGATAGTCATTCGTTGTACCGGTCTTGCCGGCAATCTCTCGACCCGCCACCGCGGCCGCCCGACCCGTACCGTTCGACACGACGCCGCGCAGCACACTGGTGATCGTGTCCGCCTCCTCGACCGAGAACGCCTCCACCGTCGTCGGTTGATCCACCGGCAGCGACCGACCATCGGCGGTCGTCACCGAGAGCACAAACGTAGGTGTACTTCGTATTCCGTGGTTCGCAAACGTGAGATAGGCATTCGCCATCTCTAGGGGCGACACAGTCGAGGTCCCCAGGGCAATGCTCGGCACGTGCACAAGCTCCGACTTCACACCCGCCGCCTCGGCCGCCTCGGCTACACGATCGGCGCCCCCGTCCTCGGCCGTCACGGCTTGCGCAAACACGGTGTTGATCGACAACCGCGTGGCGTCGATCATGTTCGTGGTCCCATACGAGTCACCGTTGGTGTTGCGCACCACCCAATCCACACCGCCATCAGCGGAGGGAATCGTGATCGACGCCGGACCGCGAAACGCCGATTCCAACGAGTAACCGTTGCGAAGCATCGCGGCCAGAACGAATGTTTTGAAGGTGGAACCCGCAGGCCGGCCCTCCCCACCGCCATCGGTGCCCAGTGCCAGGTTCACCTTCGATTCAGCCCACGAGCGTCCACCGACCAGCGCCTTCACATGCGCCTGATGATCCAGCACGACAACGGCCGCGGCCGGATCGCTCTCGTCGGGAAGCAACTCGCGATATGCACCATCGTATGCGCTCTTTTGAATGTCGAGGTCGAGTGACGTCTTGACCTTCAGACCCTGCGTTTGCACTACCTGTTCGCCATAACGGTCTACCAACTCCTTGCGAACGGCGTCGATAAACCACTGCGTACCGATCGTCGCCTGGTCGTACACGGTGCCGCGGATATTGCGCGGTCGAACCCCACCCACGCCGACCAACGGTGACGCTATTGCCCCGTCGGCGTCGGCCCGGGTGATGGTTCCGGTGCCAACCATCGCCGTCAGCACAGAATCGCGTCGACGCTTGGCAACGTCGGGCGCCCTGATCGCATCGGTTCGCTCCGGACTACGAATCAACGCCGCAAGATACGCCGCCTTTGGAAGATCGAGCTTCGCGACACCCACGCCGTAGTACGCCCGCGATGCGGCTTGCACGCCGTAGGCCCCACGACCGAAGTAGATCGTGTTGAGGTAGCGCTCCAGGATCTCGTCTTTACTCAGCTTCTGCTCAAGCTTGATCGCAATCGCGGCCTCCTTGAACTTGCGCGCCAGCGTAGCGTCACGTCCTACGTACACGTTCTTTACATACTGCTGCGTGATCGTCGACCCACCCTGGCGCCGTCCGCTGTGGCGAACGTCTTGCCACAACGCCCGGCCGATGCCCAAGGGGTCGAGCCCGCGGTGCTTGTAGAAGCGCCGATCCTCCGCCGCAAGAACCGCGGATCGCAACACCACCGGAATCTCCGCGATCGACAGAACCTCACGATTCTCGCCCGCCGAGATCGCGGCGATCCTCTGCCCTTTCGTGTCAAACAAGAACGACGTTTGGACCGGAAACTTGTCGGCCGGTACCGGTGCAAAGCGCACATACAAATACCCAACCCCGCAGAGCACCACAAAGAACGCGAGGCCGACCACCACCAACCGACGAATCAGGCGTCGGAAGAACCCCCTCCGAGGACGTAACCCGCCATCGGTGTCGCGTCTACTTGCCACTCGATCGTCCGAGTTGAAAAAGCTTCGCCAGATGATTCCATCGGCAGTTCGAGCAGACCTCGACCACATAACAAGTGTACGGACCGGTTTGGCGGCGGAAGTGGGCAATCTCCGATGCCTTCGTAATACAGCGCCCGAAACTGGGAAGACGGCCACCGAAGACATAACTCACGTTCATCAGAGGAGACTCCTCACAAATCGGGCACACCTCTTCCTGCACGGCCCCAACGTTTACCGCCGCCCGAATCAACTCGGGATGGGCGTCGCAGATATCAAGACGCGACAGTCGGCCGCGTTTGAACTCGTTAATCAGATGACGCCGAGCTAACCGATAGTCAACCGACCCAGGCGCCTCGTCGCCGGATCCGCGCACAACGTCAGGTCGAAAGGTCACCGGACAACGCTACCGGGCGGCGAGCGCGTCAGCGACGCGCTGTCGAAAATCCATACGCTGCTGCGGCGACGCCGTGTCGTTTCCGTAGAACGCCACCCATCGAACACGACACAGCCGGTGACACAACACCCGAAGCCCCCGACTCACGAGATGCTTACCCGGCTCGCCCTGCGCCACGTTCATCCACTTCGACGATCCGTGCGTTGTCACCAGCACAATCTCACGAATGTTGGTGAGCCCGCGGCGGATCCGCGTGCGATTCGCCGGAATCTCGTACGCGACGCCCACCGACCAGACGCGATCGAACCAACCCTTCAGCATTGCCGGGAACCCCCCGAACCACGTTGGGTACACCAGCACCAGTGACGTCGCCCACCGAAGCATCTCGACGTGGTCGGCGTGCGCCGCCACGGCATAGGTTCGGTCCTCCTTGTGAAGCCAGTCCTGCTGACTCAGCATCGGATCAAACGACATGCCATAGAGGTCAATCACCCGAACCTCGTCGCCGCGTTTGCGGCGAGCCTCGACCACGACTTTCGCAAGTGAACTTACGAAAGATCCGTCAACCGGGTGCGCAATCACCACCAACGTGCGACTCGCTCGGCCGGATGTCACCATGAACCCATCACCTCAGCGACTCGTTCGAGGAAGCGCTGGCGATCGGCATCGGTCGCCCGGTCCATGTCATACAAGCCCAACCACGTCCGACGACACCATGTATGTGTCATCAACCGGAAACAACGACCGATCAGACGCCGTCCGCCGTCGGACATCAGCGCAACGTTGCAGCGCGACGAGCCGTACGTCGTTATGCCGGCGATGCGCCGTACGTTGCCGAGACCCCTTTTCACTTTGTTGGTCTTGGCATCCAGCCGGAAGGCAACACCGGGTACCATCACCCGATCCAACCAACCCTTCAAGACCGCCGGCACACCGAACCACCAGGTTGGATACACGAACACGACGGCGTCCGCCTGGCCCACGAGCGCCGCATGGCGACGCACCTGTTCCGAAAGAATTGGTTCCGGGCATTCATAGGCGAGACGCTCCGCCGCAGACATCGCGGCCACAAAACCCTCTGCGTACAGATCAATGAGGTCAACGGCGTGACCGTTCGCCTGCAGCGAGCGGATTGCCACCTCGCAAATCGCTTGGTTGAAGCTCTCCGCATGCGGATGCGCCTGAACTACCAGAACCCGCATTTGCTAAACCGGTTCGCCTTCCCTGAGATCACGAGGTGCGAGATCACGAGGTGCGAGATCACGAGGTCCGAGATCACGAAGTCGTTCCGCAACGCTTCGCCCACCACATATCGAGTCGACGCTTCGCCTCTTCTTCGCCGAGGGGACCGTCCTCCATGCGCGCCTCAAGGAGCATGGACAACGCCTCACCGATATGACGTCCCGGGCCGGCACCCAAATAGTCCATCACCGCATTCCCATCCAGATCGGGACGAATCGAATCAATCTCCTCCTGGGCACGCAACTCCGCAATGCGCGCCTCGAGATCATCCATCCGCTTTGCTAACCGCTCGGCCTTCTTCGGGTTGCGCGTTGTGCAGTCGCACCGGGTCAGTTCGTTCAACTTGTCGAGCAGCGGTCCGGCGTCACGGACGTAGCGACGGACCGCCGAATCGGTCCAACCCATCGAGTATGTGTGGAACCGGAGGTGCAGGGCCACCAACTCGCTGATGTCAGCTACATCGTCGTTGGAGTACTTCAGCGCCCGCAGGCGGTCGCGGGCCATACGTGCACCGACGATATCGTGATGGTGAAAGCTGACCCCGTTCGGACCGATAGAACGAGTCTTTGGTTTCGCAATGTCGTGGAGCAACGCGGCGAGGCGCAACACCCGGTCCGGACTGGTGTTCGCCACAACCGCAAGCGTGTGGGCAAGAACGTCCTTATGCCGATGAATCGGATCCTGCTCGAGCGCCATCGCCGGCAGCTCCGGCAGAAAGTAGGTCGCTAAATTCGTGTCGACCAGGAACCACAGACCCGCGCTCGGATCAGGCGTGACCATCAACTTGTCAAGTTCGTCACGAATACGCTCTGCCGACACAATCGCCAAGCGCTCGCCGAATTCGCGCACCGCCCCTATCAACTCGGCATCGGGCTTCAACTCATAGCCCGCGATGAAACGCGCTGCGCGCAGCATCCGCAGCGGATCGTCGGTGAAGCTCAGACTCGGCGACAGCGGCGTGCGTAAGACACCGCCAGCCAGATCGATCGCTCCGTTGAACGGGTCGATCAGCTCCAGGCCCAACACCGACAGGGCCATTGCGTTGACCGTGAAATCCCGCCGAGAAAGATCAGCCGCAATGTCAGTCGAGAATTCGACATCGGGTTTGCGTGACTCCGGGTGATACGCCTCAGCGCGGTGCGTGGTGACCTCGATCGGCCGCACCGGACCGCCCTTCGGAGCAGAACCCGAACCGGTTCGCAGCATGGCACCGATCGTGCCGAACTTCTTGCCCACCGTCCACAGTGACTCCGGCTTCATCGAGCGGAGAATCGCCTCAATCTCGTCCGGCGAGGCATCCGTCGTGCAATCAATATCGGGTGCCACCCGATTACGGCCGAGCATCGTGTCTCGCACTACCCCGCCGACCAGATAGAGGGTAAAGCCGCGGGCATCGAACGCTTCGGCCAACGGTCGGGTCTCACGGAGGATCGACTGGAAACGTTCTGGCACCACGCCAGCCACGCTACCGGTCATTTCGGGTCCGGAGGGTTCGATTCGACAGGTTCGCTCACGCTCCACAGTCGCCACCTATCCTTTCGTGAATGCATCCGACGCAGTCAGCTCTGACGTCGATCGCTCGCCAGGAACCATTTTCGGCGCCATTGCCAGTCCCGCGCAGCCAGATCGTCAGACGAGACAACGAAAGTGTCATCGTTGAGTCTCGTCACACGAACGGCGAGACCTGGGCGGTGCTCATGCCGCAACCCGGATCGCATACGCTGACCGGGCCATTCATCGCGTCGGCAACCGGCGTCGCCCGTCAGCTCTACGGTCGCAACATCCGAGTCGCCTCCCCCGCCCTTACCCCTGACGAATGCCTGGCCTTTACCGACGCTGGATTCCAAACTCGTACCAGTCTCCACCTCCTGGTGGCGGATCTGCGCACGACCGCGCCGTTGGCATCGGCGAAGACCGTGCCCGCAATGGTGCAGCTCACCACGTTTCGCCCCCGCCACGAAGAGGCCGTGCTGGCCACGGATCTCGCCGCCTTCGGGGCGGGCCACGAGATGGACGCCCTGGAACTCGCAAGTGCCTTCCGGGCGACGCCCTCCTCCCGTCTGCGCGTCGCTCGGGTCAACGGCGACGTCGTCGGGTTCGTCCTGTTCGGTCGAGCCGACCGCCGAGGATATCTGCAGCGCCTCGCCGTTCACCCCTCCGCACAGGGTCAAGGAGTCGGTCGTCACCTCATTCTCGACGGATTCGGCTGGTGCCGGCTCCGTCGTGTGCAACGCGTCGTCGTCAATACCGAACACGGGAACAAATCTGCGCTTCATCTCTACACCTCACTCGGCTTCGAGCTGTCACCCATGGAGCTGTGCATCATGGAACACAAAGCCATGACACCGACCGACTGCTTCGACGACCGGCCGGCGCAACACGAAGGGCCGCTATGACGCGCCTTCATCGACGCGCGATCGTGGCCGTCTTCTTCACGGTGCTGCAGGTGCTCATGCTCGCCGCAACCGAACCCGCCGAGGCACAGGTAGCCAAACCCCCGCCGAGAGTTTCGCTGGTCGCCCAACGCCGCGAGTTCATACCACCCACCGCAACCAGTACCGACCTCACCACCGCACCAACTGACCTTCTCGGACCCGATGGGTTCGTGCTCGATTTGCTTCTCGAGGGCACGCAACCCCTCAAAGGCTCTCGGATTGCACTCACCGTATTTCAGCGAGTTCGAACCAGGGCTGCCTTTACACAGGCCGCCGACTCCGCCGACTTCGGCTCGCCAATCGGATTTGTCAGTACAAGGACGCCCGACGCCCGAGGGACCGAAGACCTCGTCGTGACAAGCGTTCGGATACCCGTTGGAATACCATCGGTCCAGTGTCCGCTGTGCATCAACATCGGCGACGGCGTCTACCCCGTCAGCGTTGAACTGCGCAACGTCGACGAGGAAACTGTCGACCGGTTCACCACATTCGTTACCGGCACAGTCCCTGGCACAGTCACGAGCAGGCTTCAGGTCGGCCTCCTGGTCCCGTTACAGGCCGCACCATCAATCAAATCGGCACGAGACATCGCACCCGTACAGTCCGCACGATCACTGATCTCCATGGTCGAGGCCTTGGCATCACAACGTCAGGTCCCGCTCTCCATCGTCGCGGTCCCCCAGAGCCTCGACCAGCTCGAACCAACCAACGACGACGGAAAAACCGAACCGAACGGGCTCCTGGACCTCCTTCGACTCGTCCTCCCCGACCGAGAGGTTCTGTCAAACCCCTATGTACGCGTCGTACCTGAGATCATCGATGATGCGTCGTTCCAGCCCTATCGCCGGGCGCTCTTCGCGCTCGGCGCAGCATCGCTGAAACAACGATTGAGCCGAGATCCCGTCGACGGAATCATGATTGCGCCAGCACTCTTGAACTCGGATCAAACTCTCGATGAACTCAACATCACACGACTCATCGTCGGTCCCAACGCGCTCGAAGGATCACCCGACGACCTTCCGCTCGCTACCCCGATCATCGTTGACCCGGGCGCGCGCAGCGGCAATACAACGGCCGCCCGTCCGGCCGTGGTCCTCGACGACGCCGTCGCGCAACGTTTCACCAAGAAGATGCCCGGACGAACGTCGACCAGCGACGATCAGCTGCGGGCCCAACACGTCATCGCCGAACTCGCCCTCATCGAAACCCTTACCCGCGATGTCGCACAACGAGGCACGCCTATCGCCGTTCCTCCCGAGACCACACAGGCGACGCTCGTCGCTGTACTCAACGAACTCGCCGCGTCGTCACGCCTTGCCCCCACGCTTGTCACCACGCTCTTCGATAGCCCGCCCCACCGAGACAGCGACGGTGCGCCAGTGCTGTACACGCCACGCTCGGCACCGAGCACCAACGACGGTCGACTACTTCAACGACGAAACAACACAATTGCGAACTATGCCGCCATCGACGAGCGCAACACCGGATATGCATCGCTCTTTGGCGCAGCCGGCCCCGACCCCCAGCAGGCCAGGACGGCTGCCGAAATCGCAAACCTCCGACGCGAGGCAGCAACACTCCTCGCCAACGACTTCACCGAAGCCCAGCGCAGCGCAGCAACAAAAGCCGTCCGAACGGAGTTCGACCGACTCCTCGATCGAGTCGCGAATCAAAGCTCACGCCGAGTGACCCTCACGGCTCGGTCCCAAGAAATTCCGATTTCGCTCGTCAACGACACCGGACGACCGATCACCATCTCGATGATCGTCGAAACCGAGAACGCAGACCTTCCCCGTGCCAAGCGAGACCCCAACGTTCCGGCGCGTCAAGTCCTGCAGGAACTCATCAGCATTTCCGGCCGGGTCCACGAACAGCCCGTAACAGTTGCCACGAAAGGACCGGGTCGCTACTCCATGCTCGTACGCCTCCAAACACCAAGCGGCTACGAGTTCTCCCGCACCCGCTACACACTGCAGGCAACGTCTATCGGAGCGCTCGGAAAGGCCTTAACCGCAGGATCCCTCCTCTTCCTGGGGATATGGTGGGCCGCCACGATCTCTCAGAACAACCGCAAACGCTCGGCGCTGCGCCATCCGGCCAACACCACGAAACCACCTCCCCAGCGAACCCAGCGACGATGACCAACCTTGCAGTGGCGTCGGCGACTCCGACCGAATCTATCGGGCGGGCAACCGGACTGATGTTCATCGGCACCCTGCTCTCCCGGCTGACCGGCGCAGTTCGCACCGTGGTCCTTGCCGCATTTGGGCTCGAAGCCGTGACGGACGCGTACCTCCAGGCCAACACGACACCGAACATGATCTTCGAACTGGTGGCCGGCGGGGTGCTATCGGCGACGCTGATTCCACTGTTCGCGCAGCTAGTGCGGCGCGGCACCAGACGTGCCCAAGAAGGCCTCGACGCAATCGTGTCACTCGTCGGGGTCCTTGTCGTCGTGGCGTCGATCGTGTTGGCACTTGCTGCTCCGCTCGTTTTGCGCCTCACGATTACCGGCGACGCCAACGCGGCGAAGCGCGATCTCGCCGCCAAACTTCTGCCGCTCTTTGCACCACAGGTCGCCATCTACGGCTTCGTCACGATCGCCACCTCGCTCCTCAACGTCCGACGCCGGTTCTTCGCGCCCATGGTCGCGCCCGTACTCAACAACCTGATGGTGATCGGCGTGCTCTTGTGGGTACGCCAGAGCCTCCACAACGAAACCGCGGCCCGCCAGCTGGCGAACCTGGCGTCCAATGGCCGCCTCCGACTCCTCCTTGGCCTCGGAACAACCGCTGGCGTGGCAGCTATGGCGCTCGCCATGATTCCGAGTTTGCGTCGCGCAGGCGTTTCGCTGAACTGGCGGTGGGAGCCTCGCCATCCCGCCATCCGCGAGATCGTTCGACTGTCGGTGTGGACCTTTGGGTATGTGGCCTGCAACCAGGTGGCCCTTTTGATCACGCAGCGCCTCGCCAACCGGGTCAACGGCGACTATTCGGCGTACACATTGGCGTACCAGACGTACTTCCTCCTGCCCCACGGCCTCTTCGCGGTGTCGATCGCGACGGCCCTCCAACCACGACTCGCCGACGCCTTCCTCGACCGGCGGCGCGGCCGGTTTCGGTCAACACTGAGTCGCGGGATCACGACCCAACTCACGATCATGATCCCCGCCGCCGCCGGGTATCTTGTTCTTGCGAAGCCAATCGTGAGCATTTTGCGTTTCGGATCACTGAGCGACGACGGGGTCGCGCGACTCGCCCAGACCCTCCAGTACTTTGTCGTCGGCCTCCCTGCGTTCAGCGTGTTCCTCCTTCTGATGAACGCCTGCAAAGCCATGCGCAACACCAAACTCGCCTTTTGGATCAACGGAGCCGAAACGCTCACCAACATCGGACTCGCCTTCGCCTTTGTCGGCCTTGGGTATGGAGTGAAAGGGCTCGCCCTTGGCTATGCGCTTGCGTACTGCTTCGGAGCGATCATCGCCTTTGTTGCTGTGGGCCGACGAACTCGCGGGCTCCACGGCGGCGATGTACTGAACGCGACATGGCGGATCATTGTCGCCTCGGCCGCCATGGCGATCGTTACCCTCGGTGCCCAGAAGGGACTTCATTCGATCCTGTTGCGATCTTCGATCGGGGCCGGCCGAGCGAGCGTTATTGGAGAGGTCGGGGTTTCGATCGTTGCCGGTGTTACCGTCTATATCATCGTCGGCCGCCTTTTGGGCGTTCGTGACCTGCACACCGTTATGACGGGGATTACCCGTCGTCTTCTCCCCGGCCCCGGCCGTTAGCATAGGAACAAACATGCCGAACGTCCGAATCGTCACCGACAGCGCGTGTGACATCCCGCCCGAGCTCGCACAAATGCACCGGATTGACGTTGTACCCCTCTCGATTCGCTTTGGGAACGAAGAGTTCACGGACCGAGTCGACCTCTCCGTTGATCAGTTCTGGGCCAAGGTTGCTGCATCAAAGGTGCTCCCCGAAACTGCTGCGCCAGCACCAGGGCTTTTCGAAGCGGCGTTTCGGCGCGCCGCGGACGACGGCTGCGATGGCGCGGTCTGCGTGAACCTGTCGTCGAAGCTTTCGGCCACAATCGGCTCGGCCCAACTCGCCGCCCGGTCGGTGGCCGACACCATTCGCGTCCATGTTGTCGACTCGCTCTCCATCACGATGGGTCAGGGCACCATGGCAATGGAGGCGGCAAAGCTCGCCGCCGCAGGGGCCGACGTCGACACGGTCGTTCGCGCCGTCGAATCGCTCGTGCCGCGCACCCGGGTGTACGGCGCACTTAACACCCTCGACAACCTCAAGAAGGGTGGTCGAATCGGTGGTGCACAGGCGCTCATCGGGTCCCTTCTGTCCGTGAAACCAATCCTGGATCTGAGCTCGGGTGCAGTCGAGGAAGCGGGGAAACAACGTACACGTACGAAATCACTGCTTCATCTCGCAGAACTCGTCGCAAAGGCGAAGGCTGCATCGGGTTCCGTTGAGAACGTCGCCGTGATGCACGGGAACGCACCCGACATCGATGAACTGCTGGAAATGATCTCGAAGTCCTTTCCAAAGAGCGAGATCATCGTCGGCCAGATAGGCGCTGTTATCGGCACGCACGGCGGCCCCGGGGTTGTGGGCCTAACCTTCAACTTGCCAGCGGCCGCCGCAGACCAAACGTAGGAGCACAGACTATCTGGGATGACGCCAACGCCGATGCAGCACACGACTCAGACGCATCGTCTGAGTCGGTGGCTCGCGTCGCCGAATACGTCGCCGGACGCTACGTTCTCGTACGGCCAATCGCTCGTGGCGGTATGGCCGAAGTCTGGCAGGCTCACGACGAAACACTCGACCGCGACGTCGCAGTCAAAATGCTTCACTCACATCTTGCCGACGATCGAGACTTCATCGAGCGGTTCCGACGCGAGGCCGTCGCTGTCGCCAAGCTTTCCCACCCCAACGTCGTAACCGTCTACGACACCGGAGTCGACTCGTTCACCAACTCTGCGGGACGGGTCGAACGCCGCGCCTATCTCGTGATGGAGCTTCTTCGAGGAGCAACTCTCCGTACGCTTATGAACAGCCCGACTGATCGGCGGCCCACGCTACGCGAAGCAGTTCGCATCGCCGCAGAGATCGCTGATGGCCTCGGTTACGCACACCGTAATGGCGTCGTCCATCGTGATGTAAAGCCAGCGAACATCTTCGTGGAAACATCAACGGGTTCAGTCGGAGCCCGCTTTGGCCGAGTGCGCGTCGTCGATTTCGGCATTGCCAAGGGCATCGGCGTCAATCAGAACGAGGAAGATCTCACCAACGTCGGATCCATTCTCGGAACAGCAAAGTACGTCTCACCCGAACAGGTCGAAGGACATCGCGTCGACGCACGATCCGACATCTACTCTCTCGGCATTCTGCTCTACGAGATGGCAACCGGACAGGTTCCGTTCCTCGGTGCCAACGATATGGCGACGGCGCTGCAACACGTGCGGAAGGACTTGCGACCGGCGCGTTCACTACGTCCGAACATCGGACGCGAGCTCGATGCCGTCATTACCAAAGCGCTCGCCAAGAATCCCGAAGCCCGTTTCTCGGACGCAGCAGCGCTCGCCGCGGCACTGCGAAGCCTCAACCCCCGAGCCCTCGAGGCCGCCGAGCGAGCTGATGGGTACGGCGACGATGCCCGCCCCGCCGTTGCCCGTACCGAGTCTGACCGCACACCGCCTCGCGGGCTCTCCGCCACCGACCGGAACGCCCCCGCGACGATCAACGTTGCGGCCGGTCAGTCACGTAAGGGTGACGCCCGAAGGCTTGGTCGCCGAGCCGGCACTGCAGCCGACCCGACAACTGTGCAGCCGTCCGGTCGACGCAACGAAGACGTCACGACCGTGCAACCAAGTAAGCGTACGGATAGTTCGCGCACGGATGAGCCGACCGCGGTACAACGGCGAAACACAGTTACACCCACTCGGCCAACCTTGGGAAACCGGCGGCTGCTCACCGTTCTGCTTCCCTTGATCGGCCTCGTCGGCGGCGCAGTGTTCGGCATTGCCGCTGCGAATCAAAACCACAACCCCACCACAGCGGTTCCGTATCTACGCCCCCTTTCCTTCGAGCTCGAGCCCGACGGGGAGCACGACAGCGAGCTCAAGTTTCTCAACGACCGCGACAAGTCCACCAGTTGGTCGACCGAACCCTACAAATCCCGTAACTTCTATCGAGGCAAACCGGGCGTCGGGGTCATTATGATTCTCGATGAGCCTCGCCTCGTCAGCCAAGTAAACGTTGTCTCCAAAACACGGGGTTGGACGGCACAGGTATATGTCGCCGATCGGCTCTCTGAGGATCTCGATGGCTGGGGAGATCAACGAGGCCAGCTTGTCGACGCACCGGAGGGTTCGTCGAAAATCGGGCTTACCCCGGTGACCGGTACGTACGTCCTCCTCTGGATAACTGACCTCGGGCCGAAAGTCGGAAACGTCGCCCAGGTGAAGATTGCCGAACTGGCGCTTCGCGGGTAGCCCCCATGACGCCGCCACCTCAATCTCGTCTTCGAGACGAAACTGACATCGTTCTCGTGGCGGCCGCGCAGCGGGGCGAACGCGACGCGATGAATGCCCTCCTCGAGCGACACTATGACCGTATAGCAAGTACCTGCCGACGTGTCATCGCCGACCATGGCGACGCTGCCGACGCGACCCAGGAGGCGCTCATTGCGATTGCCCGAGGCATCGGTCGATTCGATGGCACCTCGAGCTTCACCACCTGGGCCTATCGCGTTGCCACCAATGCGTCGCTCGACGAACTGCGCCGAAAGCGACGACGACCGGTCCCCAACGACGAGGTCGTGGCCGACCACGATCGACGCGCCGACACACCCAGCGCGTTCGCCGACGTCGACGCCACAACCGACCTCGGACGAGCGCTGGCGAAACTTCCAGTGGAGTTCCGAGCGCCGTTGGTTCTCCGAGACGTTTCCGGACTCGACTATCGCGAGATCGCCGAAATACTCCAGATACCCGGTGGAACCGTACGTTCACGCATCGCACGCGCCCGGGCCGCGCTCGCGCCACTTCTCCGGTTCGATTCCACCTCAGTTTCGGATTCGCAGTCGATCGCCGGGAACCAAACACTGCAACCCGAACGTCCAAGGATTGATCATGGCGACTGAGTCTCCCCTCTCCGGCACAAGCCCACGGGACCATCTCGACTCGACGCGCCTCGCATTTTGGGGCGACGTGGACCTGACGAACCAGTCAGAGGTGGCCGAATTTCTTGCCGCTATCGATTCAGACCGCTCGAACGACGCCCGCGACCTGGCCTCCGCGCAAGCGTTGCAGCACGAATACCAACACCTCATGACCTGCCAGATGTGTTCGCCGCAGTCGGTGCTCATTGCGTCATTGCTCGCCAACGCCACCCGCGACGCACGCCCAGTTCTGGTGCTGGAGTCCCTCACGCAGCGCCGTGACGCCATCGCAGCAGCACTCGCGGTGTTCGATGATGAGCACCGCAATCTTTCGCCGACTGCACCGACGACTGCACCGAAGACAGCACCGACGGCGGGGCGGATCGCCGCGAAGCGGGCGTGGTGGCGACGGGGCTCGGCTGGCTCACGGTCCATGTTCAGTGGCCCCCGAGGTTCGGTTGGGGGCTCCGGCCGGGGCTCTGTGCTCACGCCCACGCGTGCTCTCGCCACAGCAGCCGCGTTGAGCCTGGTCACGGGGGTCTTGCTACTTCAACAGCGACGAAGCAATCCCGCTGCGGTGGCCCCGATCACCGAACCCGCCTCCGCCACCGAACCCCGGGTACAGATCACACGGGATTCGCAAGACGCCCCGGTCCCGGGTCGCGCTGGCGAGTTGGCGTCGCCCGAGGCTGCTCCCGAGACCGAGACCGCGACCGCGAACGGGGCCGCGCCCGAGACCGAGGCGGCCGCGGAATCCGACGTCGCGAGCGGGGCCGCAGAGGCTCTCGACATGGCAACGGCCCCGTTCGATCCGAACCCGGTCATTCCCACCCCCGCCACCCCCCCGGCCACCACCACAACTACCCAGTCCACCACGCCGCCCCAGTCCACCACTCGTCCCATCACGCGAAGCATCGCGCCGGCAACGAAACCGAGCGCTGTTCAGACGAAAGCGACCGCGACTCCCTTCGGCGATGGAGCACAACCCGTCACTGCGGAACCAGTGTTCGACGACATCGTGACAACGACGCGCCCCTTTGGGGCGACTCGAAAGAAGGCTGTCAAGAGAGCCGCACCCGCAGCGCCAAAGGCGGCCAGCGCCGAGAGTCCGACAGGCGCGTCCGCGACTGCAGCGGCCAGCGCTGTGACACCGTCGGTCGCCGTTGTCGACCTCGGTGACCTGGGCGTATTCAATGACGTGGCCTCGGCAAGCGATGCAGTCCGCAAGACCGCGGCCCAACGGGGTACGGTCGTAACAACGACGATCGTGCCTACGACCGCCGCTGCACCGTTCGAAGCTGCGTCCGCCACTACGGTGTTTGCGGCCGGACCGGCCAATACAGCGTCGGCTGCATCCGCCGCACCGTTCGATGGGACCACGGCGTCGGGCATGGCGCGCTGCCCGGTCCCTGGGGCCCGAGCCGTCGGGCGCGTAACGATCGCTGGGCGTGTGCTGTTCGCGTTCGTAACTGGTTCGTCGGATGCCCCGACGGTCGTTATCGTGGACTCGAGAACCTGCACGATAGTTCCGTAGGCCGCGAAATCGCGAAATCGCGAAACCGCGAGACCGCGAGACCGCGAGACCGCGAGACCTCCTCACCGTGCACGCCGTTCGAATGGGCCGCTAGGCTTTGGGGCGTGACTGAGCGACCGGCGTTGGAATCTGACTGGGCAACCCAAATCGTGGATGGACTCGAGGGGTTCGTGGGAACCGTGAAGTCCAAGACCACCGAACCGGTACAGAAAGCCGCCAAGTTCTTGGTGTTCGGCCTCATGGCCGCAGGCGTCTTGTTCATGCTGTTCTGCTTGTTGACGATCATGTTCATTCGGCTTCTGGACTGGTTCTTGCCCGTTTGGGCGGCCTATGTCGTCCTCGGGGGAATGTTCTTCCTCGTTGGCCTGTTGGTCTGGTCGCGTCGTCACCCTCGAACCTGATTCACGGTTCGTCGCCCGTCGCCGCGAATCCATTCATGAACAGGAGCAGTCGTGGCAGTTCGTAACGTCATCGTTGTGGGGTCTGGTCCGGCCGGGCTCACTGCCGCGATCTATACCGCTCGAGCCAACCTGGCACCCCTCGTCATCGAGGGGGAAATATCCTCAACCAGCGATCAGCCAGGCGGACAGTTGATGCTGACCACTGAAGTGGAAAATTTTCCAGGCTTCGAAGCCGGTGTCCAAGGTCCCGAATTGATGACCACTATGCGCGCGCAAGCGGAGCGCTTCGGTACCGAATACCTGACCGCCAAGGCCACCAAGGTAGATTTTTCCAGCAACCCCAAAAAGGTGTGGGTGAACGATGACCTCTTCGAAGCCCACAGCGTCATCGTCTCCACGGGAGCTCGATCACTGATGCTCGGCCTCGATGCCGAACGTCGACTCATGGGTCACGGGCTTTCCACGTGCGCCACCTGTGACGGCTTCTTCTTCCGCGGCAAAAATATCGCCGTCGTCGGCGGAGGCGACTCGGCAATGGAGGAGGCGAACTTCCTCACCAAGTTCGCCGACAAGGTCACCGTAATCGTGCGACGCGACGTGCTCCGTGCGTCCAAGATCATGCAGGACCGCGCGATGAACAATCCCAAGATCGAGTTTCTCTGGAACTCACGGGTCGTCGAACTCAATGGTGAGAAATCACTCGAAAGCGCCGTTATCGAAAACACGGTCGACCAGATGCACTCGACCCTCGATGTCACGGGGCTATTCGTCGCCATCGGCCATATACCGAACACCGACCTCTTCAAGGGGATTCTCACGACGGACGAGCAGGGCTACATCGTGACGGAGGGAAAGAGTTCCCGAACGAACGTCGATGGCGTGTTTGCCTGTGGTGACGTCCAGGATCACACCTACCGCCAGGCCATCACCGCAGCAGGCTCGGGTTGTACGGCAGCTATCGATGCCGAACGCTGGCTCGAAGCCAACGTCCACTGACCCTCTTCTCGCACTTCTCCCGCAGTCCTCGAAAGGAAACAACAACGTCCACCGACCCCTCTTCTCTCGCACTTCTCCCGCAGTCCTCGAAAGGAAACAACAATGAGCAAGAACATCATCGAATTGAGCGATGCAACCTTCGACGAACAGATTGGCGCCGCAGAAACCCCGATCCTCGTCGACTTCTGGGCCGAATGGTGCGGACCGTGCAAGAAGATCGCCCCGGTGTTGGAGGAGATCTCCAACGAGCAGGAGGGGCGACTCACCATCGCAAAGCTGAACATCGACGACAACCCCGATGTCGCACAGCGATATGGCGTCATGAGCATTCCCACCCTGTTGCTGTTCAAGGACGGCAAGCTGGCCAACACCATGGTCGGCGCGAAAGGGAAGTACCAGCTCCTCAGCGAGCTCGAACCACACCTGTAAACGATTCGGTCGACCGACAACGGTTCGACCAAAGCTTGGAAATCGGGGTCAGCCTTCGACGGTGTCGGAGGCGGCCCCGATTGTCATTATGTGGAATATTCGCTCCAGATCGTTCAAGTCGGCAAACTCGATCGTGAGCTGACCTCTCTTGTTCGGCACCATCTGGATGGCTACCCGGGTGTCGTATATACCGGCGAGGACTTCCTCGAGCTCGAGAAGACCGGCGGGCCGGTCTGTTTTCGACGCTGTCGGCGCACCCGTTCCCGGCCCTGCAGATGACCTGGGACTCGCGGCGGCCGGATTCAACCGCAACTTCACGGCTTCCTCGGTTGCCCGTACCGATAGCTCCTCCTGCACGATTCGGCGAGCGAGAGCCTCCTGGAACGCCTTATCGGTCGTCCCGAGAAGGGAACGAGCGTGTCCGGCCGACAGTTTGCCCTCCAACACGAACCGCTGGATCGACGGGGAGAGTTGGAACAGGCGCAGGGTATTCGATACCGCGGCGCGGCTCTTGCCGACACGATCGGCCACCTGCTCGTGGGTGAAGCCGAAATCGTCAATGAGCTGCTGAAAAGCGGCCGCCTCCTCGAGCGGATTGAGATCCGCCCGATGCAAGTTCTCCACCAAAGCCTGTTCCAGCGCCGCATTGTCATCGGCCGACTTCACGACCGCAGGAACGACGCTGAGCCCGGCCCGGCGAGCCGCTCGCCAACGCCGCTCACCAGCGATGAGTTCGTATCCGCCCTCGGGGGTCGAGCGAACCAAGATGGGTTGCAGCACACCCAACTCGCGAATAGACGCGGCGAGGCTTTCGATGCCCTCGTCGTCGAACGTCGATCGAGGCTGATAGGTGTTGGGTCGAATGTCGCCGATATTGATCTCGATCAATCGCCCGACCGTGGACCCGCCTTCGAGAATTGGTGCCTCTGTCGATGTCGGAAGCAATGCCCCCAATCCTTTACCCAGTCCGCTTTGGCGCACCACCACTTATCTCCTTTGCCAGGCCCCTGTAGGCCACTGCTCCCCGTGAGGTGGGGTCGAATACCGTAATCGGCTGCCCGAACGACGGGGCCTCCGACAGTCGCACACTACGAGGAACGATGTTCCGACACACTCGATCACCGAAGTGGGTGCGAATTTCATGCATGACTTGGTCGGCCAGTTTCGTCCGAGCGTCGTACATGGTGAGAATGATCGCGCTGATCTCCAACGTCTGGTTCAGGTTCGATTGCACCAGGTTGACGTTGCGAAGCAGCTGGCCAAGGCCCTCCAATGCGTAGTACTCGCATTGAATCGGGACCACGACTTCCGACGCCGCGGCCAGGGCGTTGATCGTCAGGAGGCCGAGAGACGGCGGACAGTCGATGATGATGAAGTCGAAATCATCGATCACTCGAGCAATCGCTCGCCGCAACTTCAGTTCCCGACTGAAGGCCGGTACCAATTCGATCTCGGCCCCGGCCAGATCGATCGTCGTCGGAACCAGGAAGAGGTTCTGGACGGACGTCGCCTCGACGGCATCCTCCATTGGCGTGTCGCGCATCAACACGTCATAGACCGAAAACTCCAGATTTCGAGCGTTCACGCCCAATCCGGTGGTTGCGTTGCCTTGCGGATCGAGATCGACGACCAGGACCCGGTACCCGCGGTCGGCAAGAGCTGCGGACAGGTTCACGGCGGTAGTCGTCTTGCCGACACCGCCTTTTTGGTTGGCAATGGCGATAGTTCTGGGAAAGGGCCGGGCGAACGAGGTCGCCGGTGCTGTGCCGGACATAGCGGTGGGATCCTTCATACGAGACCGTGATCGTCACTCGACCAGGAAGGGATGCTCCAGTGTTTCACGTGAAACATTCGCGCTGGTGCATCTCCTCGGCATTTCGCAAACATTCTTGCCTGATGGCCGACCTAAGGCGCCGATCACCCGATTCGACGCTCCCGAGGGCGCGACCAAGGTCTTTTGATCTCCTTGCACTCCCTCGGATGCGCTGATGCGTGAGAGGCACGACCGCCGGTGGTCCCATTCACGGGCTGTTTCACGTGAAACATTGCCGTCCCCGGTATGGGCCGGGTGGGGGTAGGTCCCGCCCGGTTCATGAGGCGCCAAAGATGCGGGCTTAACATTTGATGTCTCACGTGAAACGTCGACACCTTGCCGAGTGCTCGTGGGAAGAGTGAGGGTCTGCGGTTCACTTTCGATGTTTCACGTGAAACAGTGCCCCGCCCAAGTGCCCGATGGAGGACGGTCGTAGTCGGTGGGATTCACCCTCGATGTTTCACACCGGCGTGTCCCGCCAGCTCGACTGAACTGATTCGCTGTCGGCGCAATCACGTGCCTGTTTCACGTGAAACGCTGCCCTTCCCGCCAGCTCGACATGGGATGCCGCGGGCACGGTCCCGCGCCTGCGGCCGCACGGCGTTCGAGGCCTGAGCGAATCACGCCGCGAAACGAGTCGCCGTCAGAAGTTGGCACCACAGTGCCAGGGTTCGCGCAGTGACCGCCGCCTCAGGCACCAACCTGGCACGGTGGCGCCAACCTTCGCGGGCGACAAGCCAACAAGTCCTCCCTGCCGCCGCCCACGGCAGCTGAGTGAGACCCGACCACGCCCACATGCTGCCGCCTCCGCGAACCATCACCTCGATGACGTGGTCCTACGAGCACATCGCTCCATGTAATAGATCCTGCCGTTCGTCCGAACACCAAGCTGCTCCCAGCCGAGGGAAACACTACGTCCCGCAGGCGCGCCGGCAGCACTAGCCGGACGGGTCGGTGAGCCTCTCGGTCGTTTCGGTGTCCACGTACCCTTCGCGTACCGAAAGTCCGCAACGGAAATGCCGGTTCGCTCACTTTCCTCGACCAACTGTCTCGCCCGGTCATAGCCGAGGGTTTCATTCAGCCCGTGGCCACGATCGAACTACGGCCGACCATATCGCCTATTGCCTCCTTGTTGGCAACAAGTCCGTGCAACACACTTCGGTGACAGGTCACTCGCCCTCCACTCAGTAAGCGCATTGTTTTGAAGTACGTTGCGCGCAATGCGTTTCACGTGAAGCACCGACGCCCGCCCAAAGTCTCGGAAGCCTCGGAGGAGATGCGCGAAGGTTGCGGTTCATGTCTTGATGTTTCACGTGAAACTGCCCGCCCACGTGCCCGCTGAAGGACAGTCGTAGTCGGTGCTATCCACTCTGATGTTCACGGAAGCACTGCGCATCCCGTCAACTAGACGGAGGGGGCGTCGCCATCGGCACAATCCACGACTGATGTTTCACGTGAAACATCGCCTCCGCACTGCCCACTGAAGAAAGGTCGTAGTCGGTGCTATTCGCTCCCGATACTTCACGCGAACACTTTGGCATCGCCAGCTGGACGACGGGGCGTCGCCAACGGCACAATCCACGTCCGATGTTTCACGTGAAATACCGACGCCCTCAAGGCTCGGTCGGCTCGGCAGGGATCGTCGAAGGTCGTGCGATTCACGTCTCGATGTACGTGAAAACTGACGCCGCCCCTACCTCGCCGGGAGACGCCGGAGTTTGCGGTGATCCGTTGGGCGGGCGTTCGGTCTGGTGGCGAAGGTCGAAGTCGGAGCGAGTCGGCGGACGTACACTTGTCAGCGAGATGCAGTGGCAACGAGGCGTCGGGCCGCTTCCGTCAAGCTTGGCCGAACCTCCCGTCGAGTTCTCACTGCGTAGCCCTTGTTCGAGCCAGGTGTGCACGTCTCGATCGGAGAACACCAGCGGAACGCCACCGACCACCGAGCTTGCCACCCACGTGTTCGAAGAAGGAGCACGTCGTCGACGATCGGTTTCGATCCAGCGCTGTTCGTCACGTATGGAACCGATTGCGAACCGCAGGGTGTTTCACCGTATCGCGCCGGACCACTTGCCAGGAGTCGCCGCGTCGGGTCAGGCGTCGGGTCGACCACGCATCCACGCCGACGCTCAACGCCACCCCTTCGGCGCACCACAAGTGCGGTCGGCGCGAGACACTGAGGCGGCGGACCGCATTGCAATCGCGACGGTTCGTGGAGCGGATCCCCAGGGTCCGGTCACACGCCCGTCGGCGCCGCCGACGAGGCTCGCCGCTAAAACGTCATCGTGTCTCATCATGACGCAGGGGACCGGTGTCCTGACCCGGGGTCCCGACCCGAGTCGCACCTGCCGGAGATCTCGGGCGACTCGTTGCGGGAGCGTCTCGAAGGATGAATGTCTAAAAGAGTGGGCGCTTCGCGGGAATACCGGTGCGCCGCGGAAAGCGGGCCGGACACGGAGAAACCTGGGTCGCGACGAAGAACCGAAATCCCGCCGCAACTCCCACATCGCCGGATAGACCAAGCGTGGCCAAACCAGGAGCGTCCCATCGGGGACGGTCCTCGGGCGGTTCGCTCACCACGAGACTTCCGTCGACAACCAGGAGGGGAGCGGCGCATTCCGCGGTAACGGCGGGAGGTCCGAACCCGCGTGCGACGACAATGTCGAAGGAGCCACGTCGACCGGGTTGACCTGACTCCTCCTCGGCACGTCCACACACCACCTCGGCGCGTCCGTCCTCGCCGAGTTCGACGAGAGCTTCGCGCAGCGTTGCCATGCGCCGCTGGTTGGTGTCCAAGAACAACCAGCGCGAGAGCGGCCAACGCCGCAACAAGACCAGCCCGGGCACACCACCGCCGGAACCGAGATCAACCACCCGCACTGCGTCGTGGATCACATGCGGCGTGTGCCGCTCCACGATTTCGGCAAACCCCATCGCATGTTCGATGTGTCGCGCAATCGGTCCAGGACCGAGGTACCCCAACTCGCGTGCGCGTTCCAGGCACGCGAGAAGGGGCTCGTCAGACAATGACTCGGTCAACCAGCTATTCCGGCAACAGCACGACGTAGCGATGCGGCTCTTCACCCTCGCTCGTCGACTGCACACCATCGATGTTGCCAACGGCATCGTGCACAACTTTTCGATCTGCTGCAGCCATCGGCTCAAACGCACGGCGCTCGCCTGAGGCAACCACTTCGGCGGCGACCTTGGCCGTGAACGAGACCAGCGCGGCTTTACGCTTCTCGCGGTATCCGGCGACGTCGAGCAGTATTCGTCCCGAACTCGAGTTGGTTTCGTAGTGAATGACAGTGCGAAGCAATTCCTGGATGGCTTGGAGCGTCTGTGCTCCCGGACCGATCAACACACCGAGATCACGACCCGTCGCCCGAAATTCGATCATGTTGTCGTTGACGACTCCGGCTTCGATCTCGGCAGTGAGGCCCATCGATCCGAGCAAACCATCGAGGAACTTGCGACCGGCTTCTTCGATCTCGGCGGGAACGGCGTCGAGGGACTCGTATCGGTCCCCTCGTTCACGGCGCGGCCCACGGTCGCCACGGTCTTCGCGTGCTTCACGTGGTTCTCGGCTCGGCCGGGGCGAGCGTGGGGCTCGCGACGGCGAACGCTCCGCATCGGTCTCGTCGGAAGCGGGCGTTTCCCCAGACGCGGCCTCGGCGCCCTTTTTCGCTCGAGGTTTGCGTCGCTCATCTTTGGCGCGCGGTTGGGTCGGACGA
Organism: Acidimicrobiia bacterium; assembly: GCA_031418035.1. Classification (GTDB taxonomy): domain Bacteria; phylum Actinomycetota; class Acidimicrobiia; order Acidimicrobiales; family JANYDT01; genus JANOYY01. The sequence goes on along the minus strand of JANOWU010000037.1, from coordinate 41,571 downwards.
ACTCGAGCTCGGATCCGCGCCTCTGCTCGCACTCGCCCGAACAATCCGCTCTTCGGTTCGTCGAGTACTTCGACCTCTGCGTCATCGGCAGATATACCCAGCTGATCGAGCGCAAGACTCGTTGCCTCTTCGATGGTCTTACCGGTGGTCTCTACCCACTCCATGTCAGCGTCCTTTTCGCTTTTTCGCGGCGTTGGTGCCGCGGGCTGTGTTTGTTCCTATGCCGGGTTTGTTGTCGGCACTGTTGTTCGCAGCTTTTTGCTGTTTCTGCTGTTGGACTCGCGGGGTCGATCCGGGCTGTGGCTTGGTGGTGCTGTTCGGCGTGGCAACAGGTTTCGTACCTGAAGACTTCGAGCGCGCCGGCGTGGAATCCTTCGACTCGTTCACGACTTTCTCTGTCGAGGGCGCATCGACGACCGGCGGGGGAGTACTGGGCATGACCCGGGCAAGAACTTCCTGTTGCCCGATCGTCCACACGTTTGACGCCACGAAGTACAGGACCAGGCCGGCGGGCATCGTGTAATAAAAGAAGCCCAGGAACAATGGAAAAATTTTCATGATCTGCTGCACTTGGGCGTTTGGCCCGGTCAGCGGCGTGGTGTTTCGTTTGGCGGCGAGGTGCTGTTGCAAGAAGGCCGTGACCACATAGGCCACAACCAACATGACGAAGGGTGCCCGTTTGCTCAGTCCACCCGTTGCGCCGCTCGCCGATTGCGCCAAGTCGAAACCGAACGACACCAGCCGACCGCCGCTGCGCACGATCGATCGGTACATATCTCCGCTGGTATTCAGATACTTCGGTTTCGGAACTTCGATTTGCATCCAGGCCAGACGCCCCGAGTTCGTGAGTCCTCGAATCACGTTGAACAGCCCGATGAACACCGGAATCTGCATGATGAGCGGCAGACAACCACCAACGGGACTCACGCCCTCACGCTTGTAGAGGGCGGTCATCTCCTCCTGCAGCTTCATGCGATCGTCTTTGTGCTCGGCCTGGAGCTTCTTCAGTTCGGGTTGCAGCTTCGACATGCCCTGCATCGAGCGCATCTGCTTGGCCGTAAGGGGAAACAGCACCAGTCGAACTGCCACGGTGAGCAAGACGATGGCGAAACCGTAACTCTTCGTGAGTTCGTAGAACATGGACAACAGCCAACCGAGGGCGCTGTACAGGGAATTAAGCATGGATGTGCACCTTCGATGGAGACGGAACCAGATCGACACCCGACGGACCGCCGGGGCGACAGCGAAGAACTCGACGACCGGTCAACCAAAGTCCTCGAGCTGCACCGTGCGTCTCAAGTGCCTCGAGGCCGTAGGAACTGCACGACGGATAGAACCGACACGGAGAGATCCGGCCCGCCCGTGCCACCTGATACGCGGAGATCAAACGGATACAGACTCGCACGAAACGACCAGAGCTTCGTTGCGTTGGCGACTCGGTGCGTCGATCACTCACGAATCGCTCCCACTCGGTTGCAGGCCTCAAACAAATCCGCGCGAAGCGTCGCAAACGGTGCGTCGAGAACACCCGATCGAGGACGAACCAGATACAGCCCGGGCGCCAAGGAAAATTCCGACAGTGCCGCCCGAAAACGACGTCGAACCCGATTGCGCACGACTGCATTCCCGGTATGTCGGCTCACGGCATAGGAAACGCGAACCACATCCGAATCACTGACGTTCGCCCCCACTGCGCCGCTCGCGTTCACGGGCTCTGGTCCCGGTGTCGAACGATCGGCAAAGGTCACCGAGACGACGCCACACGAAGCCCGTTTGGAGGCACGTGACAACGTTTCGAAGTCGGTGCGCCGGGAAACCGCTTCGATGCGAACCGGTCGGGCCATGGTCGAACAGCAAACAGACCGGAGTCCGCGAACGTCAGGCTGACAGACGGGCACGGCCCTTCAGGCGACGTGCCTTCAGGACGTTTCGGCCGCCGGCGGTAGCCATACGGGCGCGAAAGCCATGCTTCTTGGCACGGCGACGGATATTGGGCTGAAAAGTGCGCTTCACGGGTCTCCTCCGGAGAGTTCGAAAAACCCGTCCGGGCCCAGAATGGCAGACGAGCGCCGAAGCGTTCGTCCTGTCGCAAGGGCAGACAGACGAAATAGAACCTGGCAAATCTAGAGCGAAACGGGCTCCGACGCAAACCGCGGACCTCCGCGACGATCGTCTTCGAGGTATTCGTTTTCTCACACCACCCCGACGGCCACGACAGCTCCGAAAGGAGCGGCGCAGCGAGTGGTTGGGCAAAAAGGCCGGAACTTCCCTGTGGAAAACTGGTGCTACGGTAGTCGGCCCGGACGAGACGGTGCAGGTCAGACGCAGTATTGATCGGCCACCACCTCGATTGGGTGATACGCGTTCTTACGGTTTCCACACCTGTGGAGATCTCGGTGGACAACTTTTGAATGTCGAAAATCGGCAATAAACGGGTATCAACTCGGCAACGCAACACGGAAGGGAGGGGTAGTGGCAGATAACACACAGGGGCCGGGATCATGGGTTGAGTGCGCGGCGGTCCTTCGGACCCGAGTCGCCGAAGCCACGTGGAACACCTGCTTTGCCGCATCTCGTCCGATCGTTTTCGACGAACGCCGCGTCGTGCTCGCAGTGCCGCACTCGATCGCGAAAGAACGCATCGAAGGTCGATACCTCGACCTCATCGCCGAGGTCGTGCGCGAGGTCACGGGTGCACAGGTGAGCGTCGGCGTCGAAGTGTTCGAAGGCGATGCCTCCGAAGGACCCTTCACGGTTGCGCCGGAGACGCCCACACCGGCCAAACCGGCCCCGGATCCCATCGTCTCGCTGTTCTCCGGCGATATCACGCTGAATGTTAGGTACACATTCGAAGACTTCGTCATCGGCGCGTCGAATCGATTTGCACACGCTGCAGCCATGGCCGTCGCAGAACGGCCCGCGCAGTCGTACAACCCTTTGTTTATATACGGCGACTCGGGTCTCGGGAAGACGCACCTCCTGCAAGCGATCGCGCATTACGTCGGGCAGAACTACCCCCAGAGTCGGATCCGTTACGTGTCGACGGAGACCTTCGTGACCGAGTTCGTCGATGCAATTCGGACGAACTCCACGGTGACCTTCAAGCGTCGTTATCGCGACGACTGTGACGTGTTGTTGATCGACGACATTCAGTTCATGGAGGGCAAGGAAGGAACCCAGGAGGAGTTCTTCCACACGTTCAATTTTCTGCAGCAAAGCGGACGCCAGATCGTGATCTCCTCCGACCGTCCTCCGAAGGCAATGGCGACGCTCGAGGATCGTCTGCGAAGTCGATTCGAATGGGGACTTATCGTCGACATCCAGCCCCCGGATCTCGAAACTCGAGTGGCCATCCTTCGGAAGAAGGCCGTACGTGAACGTACCGAGGTGCCCAGCGAAGTCCTGAACTTCATCGCCACTCATCTCAAGGACAACATCCGGGAACTGGAGGGTGCACTCAATCGTGTGTGTGCCTACGCCGGGCTGAACCGTGTCCCGCTCACGCTCGAAATGGCCGAGCGGGTTCTGACCGACATCGTGTCCGGCGACGAAATCCGACCGGTTTCCGCGAAGGCGATCCTTGCGGCAACCAGTGACATGTTCGGCTTTCCACTCGCCGACTTGACGGGGCAGAGCCGACGCCGCCCGCTCGTGACCGCCCGCCAGATCGCCATGTACGTCTTTCGGGAACTTACTGATTACTCATATCCGATGATCGGTCGCGAGTTCGGCGACCGCGACCACACGACCGTCATCCACGCGGTCGAAAAAATTCAGCAGCAAATGAAAGAACGTCACCTGATCTACGAACAGGTCAGTGAGCTGATCAAGCAGATTCGCACCGGAAACTGGTCGTAATCGTGGCGTCACCGACCTTTTTCCGGAAAACTTTCCGGTCATCATTTTGCACAACCCCCACAAACCTCACGGTTCCGACCGTGGATAACACGGTGGATAAGCACCCCTTCCTGTGGGTAAGTTTTGCGTCATCCACAGCGACATCTGACCTCCCGAATCGACGTGCTGACTCTGTGGATCGACCGCGCGCTTCGAGAGGCCCTCTGGCCAGGACAATCGCGCGTTCTCCACAATCCACAGCACCTACAAGAACAGTTACCTTTTTTCTCTCTTCATTACTTATGTACTGCTCAGTGAAACTCAAACCTGATTCGGACCATCTTCGGTCACACCTGTCATACCCATCGCCTACTGTGAGGCCACTGTGAAGTTTCGTTGCGAACGTGATGTCTTGGTCGATGCCTTTTCCTCGGCGGCGAGAGCCGTATCGACGCGCTCATCGCTGCCGGTGCTGTCGTGTGTTCGATTGCAGCTTTCCGGCGACCAGCTTCGGCTGGCGGGAAGTGATCTCGATCTCACGATCGAGGTGGAGATCGCTGTGTCCGGGGAGGAAAACGGTGTCGCCGTTCTTCCGGCAAAACTTGGTGCCGACATTCTCCGAGCCATGGAGGCCGGTGCGATCCACGTGTCGGTCGAGGGCGAGCAGGCTCAGATCCGAGCCGGCCGAAGCGTGTTCTCGGTCCGAACACTCAACGCCGAGGAGTTCCCTCGTTTGCCCGATGTAGCTGTGGGCGGCGTCACGATTCAGGCGGAGCATTTTGCCGACGCGGCCAAACAGGTCATTGCCTCGGCCAGCCACGACGATGCCCGCCCGATCCTGACGGGCGTGTTGATGGCCGCAGAAGCGGGAGGGCTGCGACTGGTGGCCACCGATTCGTACCGGCTTTCGGTGCGAGATCTCCCCGGAACAACGGTGCTGGCCGAGGGCCAAACGGTGTTGGTGCCAAGTCGCGCATTGGGCGAGGTCGCGCGGGTGCTTGGATCCAAGGGGGAAATCACGCTGCATCTCGGCGAGCGTGAAGCGTCGTTCGTCGTGGGGGCCACGAAGGTGACGACCCGCCTGATCGAAGGGCAATATCCGCCGTATCGAAACCTGATTCCGGCGAGCTTGCCGAACGTGCTCACCGTGCAGCGCTCGGTGCTGCAAGAAGCGCTTCGGCGCGTGCGTCTGCTGGCCAAGGATGCCACCCCGGTTCGCCTCAAGCTCGGCGGCGAAACCTTGGAGTTGGTTGCGGTGACGCAAGACGTCGGTCAGGCCAACGAAGATGTCGAGGCGACCTACGTCGGCTCGGAGATGACGGTCGCCTTCAACCCCGACTTCCTCATCGCCGGGGTCGAAGCCGCGGCGGGTGACACGATCACCCTGGAAACGATCGACAATTTGAAGCCCGCAGTCCTTCGTTGTGCAGAGCGTCCCGACTTCTTGTACTTGCTGATGCCCGTGCGGGTATAGCCGCGCAGGCCGTGTTCGTCCGTCGGCTTCAGCTTCATGATTTTCGAAGCTACGCCGACGTCGGCGTCGACTTTGGTCCAGGACTGACCGTCATCACGGGCCACAACGGCGCCGGGAAAACCAATCTGCTGGAGGCGGTGTCGTATCTTTCGTCGGGTCGTTCCTTTCGAGGGGCGCCGACCGAAGCGTTGGTCCGCCTCGGGGCCGACCGGGGGTTTGTGCGCTGCGATGCCGTCTCGGCTGACCGGAACCTCCTGCTCGAGGCCGAGCTCGTCGTGGCTGGTCGTTCGAGGATGCTCCTCAACAAACAGCCTGTGCGTTCAGGTGAGGATCGACGCGCCGGTTTGACCGTCACGGTGTTCTCCCCCGACGATCTCGTCATTATCAAAGGGGGCCCGGGCGAACGCCGAGCGGTACTGGATCGCTTGCTCGAGGCGAGTCATCCCCGCAACGCAGCGTTACTCGCTGACCTCGACAAGATCCTGCGTCAGCGAAATGCCCTGCTCAAGCAATCAGGCGGTCGACTGACCGCCGAGATTGGGTTCACCCTCGATGTGTGGGACGAGAAGCTGGCCGACGTCGGCGCTGCGGTGGTGAAGGCCCGGACCGAACTCCTCGATGATCTGGCCCCGCACATGCAGACGGCCTACGACGACATCGCTGATGTTTCCTCATCGGTTTCGCTCACCTATCGGTGTTCCTTCGATGGACCCCTCGCCGAAGCGCTTCGGACGGGCCGTTCCGACGATGTCCGTCGGGGTCTTTCGCTGGTGGGACCACATCGTGACGAGATCGAGGTCCGCATCGGCTCGCGACCGTCGCGTACACACGCCTCGCAGGGGGAACAGCGAACACTCGCATTGGCCCTGCAGTTGGCCGGTCATCGGCTCCTCACCGAGCGCCTGGAGGCGGCGCCGATTCTTCTCCTCGACGATGTCTTCTCCGAGCTCGATCCGCTCCGCAGCGATGCGCTGATACGAAGTCTGCCTCCCGGACAAACGCTTCTCGCGACGGCGGGCGCCGTACCGTCGTCTGCGTCGGTGGAATCGCGGGTGGTCGTGGAACGGGGCGAACACGACGGGGTGGGTTCTGCGGTTCGACGCTGGACCCACGCCGATGGGGCAAACCGGACGAATCAGGCTGTGGACAAACCTGGGGAATTTGTGGATGAGATCGCGTTCCCTAACGCGAAATTGCATGAAAGTGAATTGTAGGTATCGCCAATGGTGTGGAAACCTCTCCGACAGGAGCCCGGCGCTCGAGACCCGCGTCTGATCGGCGATTCGCTCCCCGATGTGACCAAACGCCTCGGACTGGCCAAGCCCAACGTGTTGACGGCCGTCTTTGCGAATTGGAACGCCGTCGTCGGGAGTCCGCTGTGCGATCACGTGCAGCCGATCGGGCTGCGAGATTCGATCCTCACCGTCGAGGTCGACGAACCAGCGTGGGCCACGCAACTGCGGTTCTTGCACGACGATCTCGTCGCCCGAGTGAACGAGGCGACGGGTCACCAGAGCGTCACCGAGCTGGTCGTGCGAGTGCGCGGCGGCTCGCGTCGCGGCGGTCGAGCTCGCACCGACCGTACATCGGGGTCCTAAAAGCCCAAAAGGGCGCAAAATCACCGAAAAAAGACCGAAATCAGCGCCGGAAACGGTCGGGAGTGTCCCACCCCTCGGGTAGACTTACATGGTTGCTATTCATATGTTCTGACCAGCCAAAACACTTTCCCCCGCCATCCAAAAACTCATGGTGAAAGACCTGGAATTCTGCCAGGGACGACCAAGCTCGAATTCTTGGCGGAAACCGGATATCGCGTGCTCCGGCCCGGTGTTCGGGGCATCTTTTTTGCTCAACGTAGATCTTCCGCCGAAGTTCTCCGATCGAAAGGCGCGCGCCCATGGCGCATGACAACAGTTCCCAAAATCCCTCGCCCGAAGTACCGAACGATTCCGGTTCGGTCTCAGGCGCCCCTTCATCACCAACACCGGCCGTATCACCGGCCGTATCGCCGTCCCCTACGCCGTCGGCGCCACCGCCCACGAACTCTGCGAACAAGGGCTCAGCCAACTACAGCGCCGATGACATCACGATCCTCGACGGCCGTGAGCACGTCCGTAAGCGGCCGGGCATGTACATCGGGTCGACCGGGATCACCGGTCTGCACCACTGTGTCTGGGAAGTCGTCGACAACGCCGTCGACGAAGCCATGGCCGGGTTCGCCACGAAGATCACGATCACGCTGCAGGCCGACGGGGGCTGTCGCGTGGAAGACGACGGCCGCGGTATCCCGGTGTCTCCCATGAAGCACCAGGACAAGAAGTACGACGGCAAGCCGGCCGCCGAGATTGTGCTCTCGGTCCTGAACGCCGGCGGAAAGTTCGGCGAGGGTTCGGGCTACAAGGTTTCAGGTGGCCTTCACGGCGTCGGCGTTTCGGTCGTCAACGCGCTGTCGGCGCGCCTCACCGCGGAGATCGATCGCGAAGGCCAGCGCCACTACCTCGAGTTTCACAAGGGTGGCGTCATCAAGACCAAGCTCGCGGTGACCGGTAAGGCCCCGCGTGGCCGTACCGGTACGACCGTGACGTTCTGGCCGGATCCGACGATCTTCGAAACGACGGAGTTCCGCGCCGAAACGATGCTCGAACGGTTCCGGATGATGGCGTTCCTGAACGCCGGGCTCGAGATCCGCTTCACCGATGAACGCCCCGACCACGATCGCGACGCTGAGGGGCAACCGTCGGTGCACACCTTCAAGTTCAACGATGGTTTGAAGGACTTCGTCAAGCACCTGAACTCCACGAAGGATCCCCTCTTCACGAAGGTCCCGCACTTCAAGGTCGCCGACGAAACGGGAGGCGAAGCCGAAGTGGCGGTGCAGTGGAACACCGGCTACTACGAGGGCCTTCACAGTTTCGCCAACGGCATCGCCACCAATGGCGGCGGAACCCACGAGGAGGGGTTCAAGTCGGCACTCACGAGCATCGTCAACAAGTACGCGCGCGACAAGAACCTCATCAAGGAAAAAGACGAGAACTTCCAGGGCGAAGACATCCGTGAAGGACTCACGGCGATCATCAGTGTGAAGCTACGCGACCCGCAGTTCGAAGGGCAGACCAAAGACAAGCTCGGCAACACCAGCATGAAGACGCTGGTGCAAAAGGCGACCAATGAGAAGTTGGCGGAGTGGTTCGAAGAGAACCCGACCGAGGCCAACCGGATCGTGAAGAAGGCACAGCTCGCGCAACAGGGTCGTATCGCGGCTCGGAAGGCTCGCGACGTAGCTCGCAAGTCGGCGACGTTCGGCGGTGGTCTGCCCGGCAAGCTCAAAGACTGTTCGAGCAAAAATCCGGCGGAGTCCGAGTTGTTCATTGTGGAAGGCGACTCCGCAATGGGCTCGGCCACCGACGCCCGCGACCCGAAGACGCAGGCCATCTTGCCGATTCGCGGAAAGATCTTGAACGTCGAACGAGCTCGCATCGACAAGATGATGCAAAACAACGAAATCCAGGCCTTGATCAGCGCGATTGGTGCCGGGGTTGGCGAGGAGTTCGATCCGGCGAAGGTTCGATACCACAAGGTGATAGCGCTTTGTGATGCCGACGTCGACGGGGCCCACATTCGTACGCTGCTCCTCACGTTCTTCTTCCGACAGATGAAGCCGTTGGTTGAAGCGGGCTACTGCTACATCGCGCAGCCTCCGCTCTACAGCGTTGTTGTTGGCAAGGAAAAGCAGTACCTGAAAGACGATGCTGCGAAAACAGCGTTCCTCGCGGCAAACCCCAACAAGAAGTTCGAGTTCAATCGACTCAAAGGCCTTGGCGAAATGGACGCCGACGAGCTCGGCGAAACCACGCTCGATACCACCAAGCGAACACTCCTGAAGGTGACCGTGGAACAAGCCGCGATAGCCGATGAGGTAATGAGCACGCTTATGGGCGACGACGTGGAGAGTCGCAAGAAGTTCATCGTGCAAAACGCAAACGACGTCCGATTCCTGGACATCTAGCAGCGTTGATGAAAACCTTCCTTCCGACCGACGCGCGCTTCGTTGACCAGCCAATATGTGGATACGAAGCGGTCGAAAAGCAGGATTTCATCACCCTGCTAAGCGCACATACGAGTTGAAAGACAAGGAAAAGACAACACGATGAGTAACAACGAACCACCACTTGAATTCGGCAACTTCGAGCCGATCGAAATCCAGGAGGAGATGGAGCGATCCTTCCTCGACTACGCGATGTCGGTCATCGTGTCACGAGCGCTCCCCGATGTGCGCGACGGGCTCAAACCGGTGCACCGTCGCATCCTCTGGGGCATGTTCGACGGCGGGTTCCTGCCGAACCGTCAACACGTGAAATGTGCCCGTGTGGTCGGCGATGTTATGGGGAAATACCATCCGCACGGCGATAGCGCGATTTACGACGCGCTCGTCCGCATGGTGCAGCCCTTCTCACTGCGTCATCCGCTGATCGATGGTCACGGAAACTTCGGCTCGCCCGACGCTTCAGCCGCAGCGAACCGCTACACCGAATGCCGCCTCGATCCTCTGGCGCTGCGCCTGTTGAACGGGATCGAAGAAGACACCGTTGACTTCCAGGGCAACTACTCGGGCGAGTTCGAAGAACCGAAGGTCCTGCCCGCCCGCTTCCCGAACCTCCTCGTCAACGGGTCCCAGGGCATCGCCGTTGGTATGGCCACGAACATTCCGCCGCACAACCTGGGTGAGGTCATCGATGGGGTGGTTCACCTGATCGATCGTCCTGAGGCGACCGTCGATGAGCTCATGAACTTCATCAAGGGCCCTGACTTCCCGACCGGGGCGCTGATCCTCGGACGAGCCGGCCTTATGGACGCATTCCGAACGGGCAAGGGCTCGATCAAGATGCGAGCGGTCGCCGAGATCGAGGAATTGAAGAACAATCGCCAGCAGATCGTCGTCACGGAACTTCCGTACCAGGCGAGCCCGAACTCGATCTTGTTGCGGGTGGCTGAGCTCGTGAAGAGCGGCGAACTGGTCGGTATCTCGAACGCGAACGATGAGTCGGCCAAGGGCAAGACGCGGATCATCTTCGAACTGACGCGTGACGCCAACTCCCATGTGGTGATGAACAACCTCTTCAAGATGACGGCGCTGCAAACCACGTTCTCGGCCAACATGGTGTCGCTCGTCGACGGCGTTCCTCGCACCCTCAACCTGCTGCAGATGCTGCAGTACTACATCGAGCATCAAGTCGAGGTCATCACCCGTCGCTCGCAGCATCGCCTCGACAAGGCCAAGGAACAGCTGCACATCCAAGAGGGCTTGATGAAGGCGCTCAATGTGATCGACGAGATCATCGCGTTGGTTCGTCGCAGTGAAGATCGGGCGGGTGCGAAAGAAGGACTTATGAACGCCCCGTTCGACTTCAGCGCGGAGCAAGCCGTCCGAATTCTCGACATGCAACTTGGCCAGCTCACGCGTTTGAGTCGCGTCGATATCGAACAGAAGGTAGCGGAACTGCGGGCGTCGATCCAGGTTCTCGAGGGCATCCTCAACGACCGAACCGTGTTGAACACGGTCATCAAGGACGAACTGATGGAGATTCGCAACCAGTTTGCGAATCCCCGTCGCAGCATCATCACGTTCGATCCGGGCGACATGAGCATCGAAGATCTCATCGAGGATCAGGAACTGGTGATCACGTTCTCCAAGGTTGGCTACGTGAAGGCAATGCCTTCCGACACGTTCCGGATTCAGGGCCGCGGAGGTCGTGGTGTTCAGGGCGCGAAGGTGAAAGACGAGGACTACGTGGTCGACATCGTCACCACCTCGGCGCACGCCTATCTGCTCTTCTTCTCCAACAGGGGTCGGGTCTATCGATTGAAGGCTCACGAGATTCCCGTCAAAGAGCGCAGCGCGCGAGGCACGGCGATCGTGAACATGCTCCCGCTGGGTCCCGACGAGAAGATTCAAGCGATCATCGATACGCGTACGTATGAAGACAATCGGTATCTGTTCTTCTGTACGAAACTCGGACAGGTCAAGAAGACGCTCATGAGCGAATACGACTCGTCGTTGCGCGCCGGCATTATTGCGTTGAACCTCCGCGACGACGACGAGCTCGTGCGGGTCATTCAGACCAACGGCAACGACGACATCTTGATGGTCTCCAAACTGGGTCAGGCCATTCGCTTTACCGAAGAGGAAGTTCGGTCCATGGGCCGCGCTGCCGCCGGTGTACGTGGCATGAAGATGAAGGCCGGTGACGAGGTCGTGAGCTGCGATGCGGTGTCGGATGCCACCGACATGTTGTTCATCACCAACGGCGGGTTCGGAAAGCGGACCAAGGTCGAGCGCTTCAACCAACAGGGCCGCGGTGGTCAAGGGGTGATTGCCATCAAGTTGCCCGCCAAGCGCGGTGTGGTCACGGCGGCGTTCACCTGCGAGCTCGACGACGAGATCTTGGTGATCACCGACGCCGGCGTGACCGCTCGGTACGCGGTGCGAGAGATCTCCTCTCAGGGTCGCGAAGCAACGGGCGTTCGGGTCCAAAAGCTCGACAATGGCCAAAGCGTCGCGGCAGTTGCGAAAGTATTGGCCGCCGACGGCGAGTAGTTCCGCCCACTGATTCTCCTCTACCCCTTCCCCCGAATCGTTCGCAAAACCTCTACGCCGTTGCGGCGTCGTGGTGACCTGCGCCAACGCGGGGTGAGGGTGGTATGGGCCAGAGAATGACCGCTCGAGAACGCGGAAGCACGGTGTTCGCGCTGACGGGAGTCGTCGTTGCCATTGGCCTGCTCTTCGTTGCGTCGCTGCAGATTGCTCGGGCGGCGATCGAACGCAGCGACGCGCAGATCGGTGCTGATGCCGTTGCGCTCGCTGGCGCGGGGGCTGACCGGGCAACGGCGAGTCGGGTCGCGCAGGAGAACGGTGTGCGCATCACGCAGTGGTCGGAGTCCGACGCCGGTGTCGAGGTCACGGTGGTGCTCCTGGGCGCTGATCAGAGCGCGTCGGCGCGAGCGGAACGCACAACTCGCGAGCGGCCGATTGTCGTCGACGTCTGGATTCCCGTCGACGACGGCGTCGCCACCGGGCCGTAACGGCGCCGCCGGGCCGTAACGGCGCTACCGGCCGTAGACGGCTTGTGCCAACAGGCCCGAACGGTGTGCCTCAAGAATGTTGCCGAACGCCAAATTGGTGACGCGCGCACTGACTACACTCGACCCAATGCGCAAAGGCGTGAAGGTCCGGCGAGTAGTCCGCCGCTTCGAGTTGTGGCCGGTAGCCAAAGTCGCCTTCTTCTTCCATCTCCTGTGCTACCTGTTGACCCTCGGCGTTCTGAGCGGTGTGTGGTTCGTGGCCAATCGCATGGGCACGATCAAGAACTTGGAACGACTCATTACCCGGCTTGGTTGGGATGAGTTCGAAGTTCATGGCGACGTTCTCTTTCGCTCCGCCGTGACCATCGGCGCGGCCATGGTTTTGGTCGCAACCATCGCCACCGTCACGCTGGCTTTCTTCTACAACATGCTTTCGGGCATCTTTGGTGGCTTGGTGTTGTCGGTCCTGCAGGAACACACCGACGGCTCCTCGCTGTCGCGCCGGCAGCGTCGAAGGGCGTTGCGCGCTCGACGCAAGGCAGCCAAGCACAAGCCCCGGCCGCCGACGCCCCAACGCACGCCTGAAACAGCGCGTCCCACCGCGCAGCCGCCAACGCAATTCCCGCCGCTGCGTCAACCATCACAACCCGCGGCCGCGCCAGTGACCGACGGCTATGTCGACGACGACTATCTCGACGATGCCGATATCGACGACGACAATACCTGGACGGATCACCTGCGTCCCCGAGAAACCCCGGCGGTGGGTTCGAGTTCGTGACGGCGGAGCCCTGAAGAGCTCGACGGCTCCCGGTTCGTGCGAACGCTGACCGACGAACCGGGACCGCCGACCGACGGACGCTACGTATGGGCAGACTTCTGACGGACGATCAGGTCGGCGACGAGCGCGGTCCAACCCGTTTGGTGTGATGCGCCGAGCCCGGCGCCGGTGTCGCCATCGAAGTACTCGTAGAAGAGCACGCGGTCTGGCCACCGGTCCACGTGGCGATCTGCGTACATCCTGGTCCCGTCTTCGCGTCGACGAAAGAGTGCGGTCAATCGGTCCGATATCTGGTCGGCCACGCCGTGCAAGCCCAATCGATGCGACGACCCGGTCGGATACGCAACCGTATAGTCATCGCCGAGGTGATTCGCGTACGTTCGCAATGCCTCGATCAAGACGTAGTTGACCGGGAACCACACCGGACCGCGCCAGTTCGAGTTGCCGCCGAACAACGGGGTCTGAGACTCCGCTGGCTCGTAGCCAATTGTTGCGCGGAGTCCATCCACGTCGAGCGTGAAGGGTTCGGCCCGATGTGTCGCCGACAGCGATCGGATCCCGTGGGGAGCGAGAAACTCGGCTTCGTCGAGCAACTTGGCAAGTACACGTTCGAATCGTCCGACGTCGGCAAGGCCGACAAGAATCGTCGGTTGTTGGAGGCTGTAGCGCGACGCAAGGACGTGTGACGCCGTCCAGTGACGCTCGGAGACGAACCAGAGAAAATGGTCGGCGAACGGTGACGGTGTGAGAACGCGTTCGGTCGGGAGCATGCTGGTGGCGATGAGGGGGATCAACCCCACCATGGAGCGGATGGTGAGCGGGATCTTCTCATCGTCCCGGTGGAGCAGGTCGCAGTAGAAACCCATGGACTCATCCCACAAACCCGATGTGTGCATAGCATTTGCTATGTACGCGAAGTGGTCGAAGAACTTGACGGCCAAGTCACCGTACACCGGGTCGTGGTCACTCAGTTCGAGTGCCATCTCCATCATCCGAAGGGCGAAGGCAGCCATCCAGGCCGTGCCGTCGGACTGCTCGAGTCGGAACCCTTCCGGCACGCCTTCGGAGCGATTGATCGGGCTGATGTTGTCGAGACCGAGGAAGCCACCCTCGAACACGTTTCGACCGAGCGTGTCCTTGCGGTTCACCCACCAGGTGAAATTGATGAGGAGTTTGTGAAACATCCGGGTCAGGAACTCTCGATCCTGTCTTCCGTCGACGTCGTATACGGCCATGGCCGCAAAGGCGTGGACTGGTGGGTTCACGTCGTCGAATGCCCATTCGTAGGCAGGCAGCTGGCCGTTTGGATGCATGTAGTCCTCGCGGCACAACAGGAGCAATTGCTCCTTCGCGAATGTCGGGTCGACGTGAGCAAGCGCAATGCAGTGAAAGGCGAGATCCCACGCGGCGTACCAGGGATACTCCCAACCGTCGGGCATGGAGATGACGTCGCTGTTGTGCACGTGCCACCATGCAGCGTTTCGTCCGTTGCGTCGTTGCGCGGGTGGCGCCGGGCTGGCGGGGTCACCGTTGATCCAACGCTCCACATCGAAGTTGTAGAACTGCTTCGTCCACAGGAGCCCGGCGAAGGCCTGGCGGGCTATCTGGCGGTCTTCATCGCTGACGTGAGCTGGTATTACGTGCGCATAGTATTCGTCGGCTTCGACTTTTCGTTGCGCCACGACATCGTTCGCCGTCGCTTCGTCGATCTTCTCTGCGTGTTGTCCGAATCGGAGGCGGATCTCCACCTCCTGATGTGCGTTGGCGGTGAGCGTGTACCACAGCGCAGCTTTCGATCCGTGTTGCTCGGGGTCGACCGTCGGTGCGTTCGTCACGACGTGATCGTTGATGCCGTCCTTCGCGAACGGCGGACCGCTCTCGTCGTGAAAGAGCCGACGGGTGTTGGTTTCGTTGTTGCAGAACAGCGCTTGGGGTGTCCCGCTGCCGGACAGCGTCATGGAACTACCGAAGACACCCTTTGCCACCAACGCGCCGTCGACCAGCATGATGTCGGGTGGATTTCGGCCGGATTCATAGGACCACTGATTCCGAAACCACATGGTCGGCAAAATGTGAAGTGTCTCGGTATGCGGACCGCGATTCGTCGCACGAACGACTGCGTACATATCATTCGGGGATTCCTTCACCCAGGTGACTTCAATGTCCCAGTAGCGGTCTTCGTCGAAGACTCCCGTGTCGCCGAGTTCAAATTCGGGTTCCTCCCGGGTGCGGGCGGCGTTCTCACGGATCAGCTGTTCGTACGGAAACTCGTCTTGTGGATACGCGTAGGCCCACTTCATGTACGAATGCGTCGGTGTCGCATCGAGGTACCACCAGTACTCCTTTACGTCCTCGCCGTGGTTGCCTTCGAGGCCGGTGAGTCCGTAGAGACGCTCCTTCAGGATTGGGTCTCGCCCGTTCCAGAACGAGAACGCGACGCACAGTTCCTGGTCGATGTCGCAGATGCCGGCCAGGCCGTCTTCGTTCCAGCGATATGCCCGCGATCGAGCATGGTCGTGGGGAAACTCGGTCCAGACTCCCTTGCCGTCTTCGCTGTAATCCTCGCGAACGGTTGCCCAGGCGCGCTCGGCCAGATACGGGCCCCATCGGAGCCACGAGCGCCGATCCGCAAGACGTCGGTGTTCGACGCGGAGATGGTGCCCACCGGAATCATTCACGAGCGCGACGATACGTCGCAATTCTGTAGAACGCGCGTATCAGTATCGATATGTGTGCTTTTGGAGTACCGAAAAGCGCTTACTCCTGGACGAGTTCGACCAGGGTTCCGAAGGTGGTCTTCGGGTGGATGAACGCCACGGTGGTGCCACGAGATCCCGGTCGTGGGTGCTCGTCGAGAACCTTTCCACCGGCCGCCTTCACCGACTCGAGGGCCACGGAACAATCGGCTACTCGGTAGCCGATGTGATGTATACCCTCACCGCGCTTTTCAAGATACTTTGCAACGGGCGAGTCGGGTCGTGTCGGCGTGAGCAGTTGCACGTAGCTG
Organism: Acidimicrobiia bacterium; assembly: GCA_031418035.1. Classification (GTDB taxonomy): domain Bacteria; phylum Actinomycetota; class Acidimicrobiia; order Acidimicrobiales; family JANYDT01; genus JANOYY01. The sequence goes on along the minus strand of JANOWU010000037.1, from coordinate 25,395 downwards.
TCGGCCACCTTGAGGAGCGCTTCCTCCACCCCGTCGGATTCGACGACCTCGCGATGGTCGACTTCGGCGCCGTACACGTCTCGGTAGTAGGCGATCGCAGCCTCAAGATCGTGCACGGCGATGGCGACATGGTCGATTTCAGTCAAGAGCGAAGTCATGGGCCTATCTTCGCGTTGTTCGGCCCAACGAGACGAATACAGGAACGCATCGACGCGAAACAAAGTTTCGCGGGGAATCTGGTCGTGTAGGATTTCGTGCCCATTGGGGGCTATAGCTCAGTTGGTTAGAGCGTCACACTGATAATGTGAAGGTCGCTGGTTCGATTCCAGCTAGCCCCACCGTGCAAGCACTTCGACGAATCGCCGTCTCCTTGGGAGTTGCAGGCCTCGTGGCTGCCGTTTTACGGCTCCGAGGATCAGGTGGTATTCCCCCGCAATCCGGTGGATGGCGCGAGCTTTCGGGCCCGGGACTTCGTTAGTGGTTGCCCGGGGTTTCCCCTCGTGAAGGTACTTCTACGGGGCTGCGGGGTTGTCGGCTCGCGAGCGGCACGACAAATGCTGTCGGTGCCCGGCATCTCCTCGATCGTCATCGACGATCCTCGTTCTGAGCAGAGTGCAAGGGTGGCCCTCGCTCTTGGGCCGACCGCACGGGTGCTCGAACACAACGAGTCCTGGGAACACCTCGGCGCCGACGTCGTGGTACTCGCCGGCCCAGCACAACACTTTGCCGACGCAGCAGCAGCGTTGCGAGCCGGGGCACACGTCGTCAGCGTCGGTGACGATCTCAACGACGTCGAAGCAATGTTGGAACTCGATGTGCTGGCCAAGCAACAGGATCGGGTCCTGATCGTCGGTGCCGGGTTCGCGCCGGGTTTGACCTGCATCCTCGCCCGACATGGTGCCGAAGAACTTGCCGTGCTCGAGGAAGTTCACGTCGCCAAGTTCGGCACCGCCGGACCAGCGTGTGCGCGTCAGCACCACAGTGCCCTCAAGAGTTGGGGTCGGGACTGGCGAGACGGATCATGGGTCGACGTTCCCGGAGGCTCGGGGCGAGAGCTGTGCTGGTTCCCCGACCCGATCGCCGGTGCTGACTGCTACCGGGCGGCCCTGGCCGACCCGATCTTGCTCCATCAGATGTTTCCCCAGGCCAAACGCGTGACCTCGCGAATGGCGGCGACTCGTCGGGATCGCCTCACCTCACGGTTGCCGATGCTGCGCAAACCCCATGCCGAAGCGGGCACTGGCGCGATTCGGGTCGAGGTTCGCGGCCTTCGTGAGGGACAGTTCGAAGTGGTGGTTCTCGGTTGCATCGATCGACCGTCGGTGGCTGCGGCAACGGTGTTGGCCTTGGCGGTTGGCGAAATCTCCTCGGGACGCCATACGACTGCCGGGGCATCGGGGCTGGGTCCGATCGTCAACACGGTTGACTTTCTCGCCGAGTTGGCTCGGCGCGGCGTGAGGTGTGCTCGCTTCGAAGGCTCACCCTCGCACGTTCGCTAAACCGGCTTCCGAGCCGGGGTGCGTGAACTCGCGAAGCAGGGCCCGCCATCCGGGTCCCCACGGGGCCTGCGCGCCGTCGGGGAAGAGCGCATGTTCACAGCGTGCCGAGTAGGCGAGGGCATGAACGACGCCGGCGTCGGCCAACGCTGTTTCGTCGGGGGAGAAGACAGCGCCTCGGACTTGCTGGTAGTCGTGGAGGAAGTCTCGGATCTGCACCGACGTCGGGATCATGGGATCGGCGAGCGACCAGTTCGTGGAGAACGCACGTGCCGTTGCGCCCACCAGCCACGGTTCGGTGTCGACGCACAGGCTGTCGAGGTCATAGATGGTCGACACGGTGGGTGATTCGGCGACGTCGAGCAGCACGTTTTCCGGTCGAACATCGGTGTGGGCGACGACTCGCCGTCCGATGCCCTCCAACGTGCGACGTCGGGCGAGGGCGTCGGTCGCATGGTCGTCGATCCATTCGGCGCCCTTCGACGTGCCCACAAAGTCGAAGTGTGGCGCGTGCGGTGGCGGGTACAGGCCCCGCCACGTTGGAACGAGCTCGGGGAACTGATCGGGGTCGAGGGCGGTGACGATGTCGTACGTGCACCGGGCGAGGGCGCGTCGCAATGGTGCCGGCCGTACATCAACGGTCGCACCGTCCGCCCGCCACGTCTCGAGCGTGGCGGCACCAGTGCCGATCGGCATGGGGACGTCGGCCAGGGGAGTGGCCACCGGAAGGCCAGCGAGCGCGAGAAGTCGCTGAGCCCGTATCACACCGGCGAGACGATCCACCATAGGGGCGCGGTGGACCTTCACCACGACGGTCGCGAGCGGGACCCGCAGGTTCAAAGCAACCACGACGCCGGAACTCAGCCGGACCAGCCGAACCCCGACCGGGTCGCCGTGGACGGCGACGAGTTGGAGGATGTCGGCGGCAATCGCCTTGGTGTCGGTCCCGCCGAACAGCTCCTGAAGGAGCGACTCCTGGTGTGCGCCCGCCAACTGCTGAGCCAACTCGTGTTCGATCTCCATGGCGTACAAGTCAGACGATGGTAGTTGGGGCTGCGTGGACTTTGGGGTCGTTGCCGATTGTGGCACGACGCTATCGCTGGGTGTGAGTACAATTGATCCCTGCCTGGGGACGTAGCTCAATTGGCAGAGCACCTGCTTTGCAAGCAGGGGGTTGACGGTTCGATTCCGTTCGTCTCCACCACGAACTTCCGTGACCCACGATTTGTGGCGCTGTGGCGTCGAAAGCACCTGCGTTGCGACACGGTGAATACCAGCCCATTTGACCACACCGTGCGTCTGGCGGCCCAGAAAAACGCTTAAAGCGATGGGTTTTTTGGGTAGCTTGGACCCTTGCCTACCGACAGTGTCCCTGGAAGGCTGAATGTCAGTTCGGAAACGACGGACCGTTTCCCAAAGGAAAGAACATGAACCTTCACCTCAAATCGAAGTTTGCCCCCGGATTCTTCGGCCTCACCCTCGTTGGCGCAACCCTCGGCCTGGGAAATCCCGCCGCCCATGCTGCCGATCCGGTGCCTCCCACGCTGACCTGTCCAGCAGGTTCGACGGCCTACGGTCCGGCGTCGCTCACCCGGATGGCCGTGCTCGTCATGAATCCGCGCCAAGGTGACAACCTCTCGATTCCCCTGACCGGTCTGAGCCTCAAAGCCGGAGACCGCCTCAACATTGTGAACTACCTGTCCTGGGACGGGTATGAGACCCGCGCCAGTTCTGCGGCGCAGCTCAACGAGAAGTGGGCCGTGCGCGCCGGAACCGTCGTGTCGGCATACACAGAGGACATTGCCGATGGGGTCACGTTCGCACAGACCACGGGTTCGCTGGGCTCGATCGTGGCGACCGCCGATGCACCAGTTGACCTGGTCCACCACGGACTTTTGAACGAAAGCACCATCTTCAACTCCGTCTTTCCGATCGGCGTCTGTCTCTCTGTTGATTCTCCCTTCGACCTCAAGGTGACCAAGGCCCTCACCGGTTCCGGACCGTTCCAACAGGGTTCGTCGGCAACGTTTCGCATGGTCGTGACGAACAACGGTCCCGGCACGGCTTCGGGATGGGAAATGATCGACGTAGTACCGGCCGGATTCACGCCGACTGCGCTTTCGCCGGTCGTCGCGGGTTCCGCGACGTGTACCCTCGCCCAGGCTCGCTGCGTCTCCACCGCGTCCCTTGCGCCCGGTGCGTCGGTTGCGATTGACATGACCGGCACGGTTGGTATCGCCAGCGGGTCGCTGCGCAACGTCGTGTACGTAGACAAGGCTCCCGCCGATCTCGCCGAGACCATTCCGCTGGGAACGCCGCCGACGTCGTCCACCGACACGGCACAAACCCCGACGAACAACGACGCCGAGGCGTCTTTGACCGTCGTTGCACCGACAACAAGCACGACGACCACGACGACCACTACGGCAACTGCGACCACTACAACAACGCCGGCTGCCACGACAACCACGACAACCACGGTGCCAACGGTGATCGTTCCTGTCACCCCGGGCACTCCGTCCTCCGCTCCGGCCGCTCCGGCTCCGGCCCCCGCTGTTCCGGCTCCGGCTCCGGCGGCAACGCCCACGACCTCGGCCACGACGACAACGGGTGCAGTCGTCGCCGGTGTCACGATCACCACGTCGGTCCCAACCGCACCGGTTGCCCCGTCGATCGAAACCGAAGGCATCGCCTTCACCGGTAGTGAGAACAGCGCCGTGAGCTTGATGGGTGCCATCTTCATCACGCTCGGTGCGATCTTCCTGGTCGGGATCAAGCTCCGCAAGAACTAGTAACTGAGCACGCAAGCAACTGAGCACGAAAGCAACTGAGCACGCAAGCCACCTCATCGGGTTGCGGTTGCGAACAGAACGAAGGTGGTCCTGCGGGACCACCTTTTGTTCGTTCCCGTGAGCTTCTCGGCCACGCCCACGAGCTGAAGCCTGTTCGGCACGTAGGCGACCACGGACGCGTACGCTTTGAGCCATGTCTGTGATCCGTCGATCAACCACTGGAGCTGCGATCGTTGTGGTCGCATCGCTGGCGTCTGCCCTCACGGCACGTGCGGGCGGTACCGGTTCCTCCGGACAGATCCGCGCTGCGGCCGCGATTCCCGCCGTGGCCACCGGCATTCGAAGCGCGGCCGCATCGGCTCGCCCACCACTAGATGCGGGGACGCTCCTCAGCTCCGAACCGCTGGCCAGCCCACCGTCGGGTTCGCTCGCGTACAACATCCGGTACCGGTCCTACGCCGTCGACGGCGCGCCGATCGAGGTGACCGGGATCGCATTCGTCCCGGATCGACCGGCTCCCAGGGGCGGATGGCCGATCCTCTCTGCGGCGCACGGAACCGTTGGACTCGCCGACGGTTGCGCCCCGTCCAAGAACGTGTCCGGAATCGAAATGACCGTCGCAGGAACGTTCAACGCGTTGGGCATGGCGGTCGTGCAGTCCGACATGGAGGGCTTGGGTACTCCCGGTCGACACCCGTATCTCGTCGGGGTGAGCGAAGGACGAGGTGTTCTCGATGCGGCGAAAGCGATCCGTTCCCTGCCCAACCAGAACATCGGGGCTCGTTTGGTCGTCTGGGGTCATTCCCAGGGCGGCCACGCCTCGCTCTTTGCCGGTGAGTTGGCCCCGACATGGGCCCCGACGCTGCGACTGAAGGGCGTCGTGGCCGGTGCCCCGCCGAGCCAGTTGGGAACGGTTCAAGCCTCGCTGACCACGTCGCCCTTTCGAGGGTATCTCCTGATGGTGGCCGCCGGATTCAAGCAGGCATACCCGCAGCTCAACCTCGATGCCGTGCTCACGCCCAAAGGGATCGAGATCCTCCCGGTGGTCGATCGCGGGTGCAATGGCACCGTGTTCAGAGAGGTCAACACGTATTCGCTCCCCGAGATCATCAAGGTGGAAGGCCTCCAGGATCCGTCGTGGGCGACCGCCCTCGCCGAGAATGAGCCGGGCGTGCGGAAGATCTCCGCACCGGTCCTCATCGTTCACGGGACTACCGATGAACAGATCCCCGTCGAAACGAGCGCCGACTTGAAACGAACGATGTGCGCCGCCGGTACCTCCGTGACGAGAAAGCTCTACCCGGGCGCCGATCACGGAACGACCTTCGTCCTCTCGCTCTTCGAGGTCACGGGATGGCTCAAAAATCGCGTGGATGGCAAAGCGACCCGGAACGGCTGTCGATGACCGACGAACAACTTCTCGACGTCGCCCGAGCCTGGATTGCCCATGACCCGGATCCAGACACGGTGGCCGAGGCTACGGCGCTTGTAGACGCGCGAGATCTGGTGGCGCTGCGAGATCGCTTCGGCGGACGTCTGACGTTCGGTACCGCCGGGCTACGCGGGGCCATCGGGGCCGGTCCGGACCGCATGAATCGACTCGTCGTTCGCCAGAGCGCGGCCGGTCTCGGTGCTCGAATCCTCGCCGATGAACAACCGAACTACAGCGAGCGGGGCGTCGTCATTGGATTCGATGCCCGTCACAAGAGCGACGCCTTCGCGAGTGACTCGGCCTGTGTCCTCGCCGCCCAAGGGATCACGGTCCATGTGTTTGCGCACACGGTTCCGACGCCGGTTCTGGCGTTTGCCGTGACGCATCTCGGTTGTGCCGCGGGAGTTCAGGTCACCGCGAGCCACAACCCGCCACAGGACAATGGTTACAAGGTGTACTGGGGAGACGGCCCGCAGATCGTGTCGCCGTTGGACGAGCAGATCGCTGCAGCGACCGACGCTGTTGCCGCCTCGTCAGAAGCACCGGTTCTCGCTGCCCCGAACGATCCCCGCATTCACCGTGTCGACGATGCGGTCATCGAGGCGTACTTCGCCGGTGTTGCGGCACTTGATACGCGTACTTCCGATTCGACAGCGCGGGCCAAGCTGCGCATCGTGTACACCGCAATGCACGGCGTCGGCGGTGCCTCCATGCTTCGCATCTTCGACGACGCGGGCTTTACCGACGTGGAGCCTGTTGTCGAGCAACAGCAGCCCGATCCGGAATTTCCTACCGTCGCGTTCCCGAACCCCGAGGAGCCTGGAGCACTCGAGCTGGCGTTCCAACTGGCCCGACGAATCGATGCGGATCTGATCATTGCCAACGATCCCGATGCGGACCGGATGTCCGCGGCGATACCCGACGCAACGGTCGACGGTGGGTGGCGTCAACTGCGTGGCGACGAAGTGGGGTGGTTGCTCGCGCAGCACCTTCTGCGTGTCACGAGCTCCAAAGGCGCGAGCCGTCTCGTCGCCACGACGATCGTGTCGTCGTCGCTGCTCGAGGCCATGGCGGCCAAGCAAGGCGTGCAGTACCGAGAAACGCTGACCGGGTTCAAATGGCTCGCCCGCAACGTGCTCGCCCACCCAGAGCTCACGCACGTGCTCTCCTACGAAGAAGCGCTGGGGTACAGCGTCGGCGGGCTCGTGCTCGACAAGGACGGGCTCAGCGCGGCCCTCGTGCTCGCCGACCTCGCAGCAACTCGCCGAGCGGCCGGGTCGTCGTTGGCCGACGCGCTGTCGGAGATCGTCGATGAGTACGGCCGATACGAAACGCAGCAGCAGTCGTTGCGCTTCGAGGGCTCGAACGCGGCCGAGCAACAAGCGGCGCTGATGAATCGCCTTCGTAGCCATCTGCCGACGTCGATCGCGGGCGTGGCGGTGAGTTCGGTGCGCGATGTGTCAACGGAGAGCCCGGCGTCGGACGTGTTGATCTTGCGCCTGGGGTCTGTGGGCCGGGTCACCGTTCGGCCGAGCGGCACGGAGCCGAAGTGCAAGGTCTACTACGAGGTGGTCTCTCGAAACGGCGATGAGGGTGGCGTGTCGATTGCGGATCTGCGTGCCTCGATGGCCGAGATTCTGGGCCGCGCGGAGTAGCGCTCGCTGTTTCGTGTTGGCGGCAAAAGGGACCAGTATGGGTGGGTGACCCGTGTTCCCCTTTCGATCCTTGACCTCGCCCCCGTGCCGAGTGGCTCCTCGGTTGGCGATGCCCTGCGTAACTCGATCGCACTCGTAAAGCGCGCTGAGGAACTTGGGTACAACCGGTACTGGGTTGCGGAACACCACAGTATGCCGGGGATCGCATCGTCGTCGCCGGCCGTGTTGCTGGCTCATCTCGCAATGGCCACGTCAACGATCCGTTTGGGCAGTGGTGGGGTGATGCTTCCCAATCATGCGCCACTCGCGATCGCCGAGCAGTTCGGCATGTTGGAGGCCATTCACGGGCCGCGTATTGATCTCGGCCTTGGTCGAGCACCGGGCACGGATCAGGTCACGGCGCGAGCATTGCGCGGAACCAGGCTTGCCGAGTCCGACGACTTCCCGCAACGCTTCGCGGAGTTGCGAGCATTCTTCAACGGGACCTTCCCCAGCGATCATCCCTATGCGCGCATAACAGCGGTTCCTGGGCTCGGGAACGAGCCGGCCTATTGGTTGCTGGGTTCGAGCGATTTCGGAGCACAAATGGCCGGACAGCTTGGTCTTCCGTTTTCGTTCGCGCATCATTTCGGCACGGGTGGCACCGAACTCGCGCTGGAAACGTACCGGTCAACGTTTTCGCCGTCGGTGGTTCTCGATGAGCCGTATTCGATGATCGGTGTGTCGGTCGTGTGCGCGCAAACGGAGTCGCATGCGCGATTTCTCGCCGCAGCAAGCGCCCTTGGATTCCTGTGGCTGCGGCTCGGGCGTCCCTCGCAGATGCCGACGCCCGAAGAGGCCCGTGACTACCCCTACACGGTGCAAGAACGTGCCTTCATCGAGCAACGTCTGCGGAGTGCCGTCATCGGCACGCCAAGTCAGGTGTGCGAACAACTCGACGAGCTAGTACGCGTACATAGCGTCAACGAACTCATGATTACCACGGCCGTGCACCGTCATGAGGATCGGATGCGCTCGTTCGAACTTGTGGCGGAGGCTTGGGGCCTTACTCCACGAACGAACGTGGAGCGCCAAGACGTCAGCGAGCCGCCATCAGTTCTGCATAGCGCGGTTTGATCACGTTGTTGATGATTCGCAAACGATCATCGAAGGGCCAGAACGCACTCTTCATCGCGTTGACGGTGAACCACGAGATGTCAGCCATGTTGTAACCGAACGTCTCAACGAGGGCAGCAAACTCCGATGTCAACGTGCAGCCGCTCATCAGGCGGTTGTCGGTGTTCACCGTGACCCGGAAACGCAATCGCTTCAAAAGGTCGATCGGATGTTGTGCGATCGACGGTGCCGCCCCGGTGTGCACGTTCGACGTGGGACACATCTCGAGTGGCACCCGCGTGTCGCGCACATAGTTCGCCAACTGCCCGAGCTTGTAGGTGCCGTCGCCGTTGTCGACGATGTCGTCGACGATACGCACACCATGACCCAGACGTTCGGCGCCGCAGTACTGGAGTGCTTCATGAATACTCGGCAAACCGAATGCTTCGCCGGCGTGAATGGTGGTGTGAAAGTTCGCCTCATGAACGAGCTCGAAGGCGGCCGAGTGACGTGACGGAGGAAATCCGTTCTCGGGCCCGGCGATGTCGAAACCGACCACATGATCGTCGCGGTGGCGGATTGCGAGCTGCGCGATCTCGGTCGACTGGGCCGCCTGGCGCATGGCGCACAGCAGCGTGCCGATCACGATGTCCTGGCCGTTCTGGGCCGCCGCTTTCACCCCGTGCTGCATGCCCTCTTCGACGGCCATGACAACCTCATCGAGGCTCAGGCCGCCTTCGAGGTGCTGCTCGGGGGCGTAGCGCACTTCGGCATACACAACGCCGTCCTCGGCGAGATCCTGCACGCACTCCGATGCGACACGAACCAGAGCGTCTCGTTCCTGCAATACGCCCGTCGTGTGCTCGAAGGTCTCGAGATACAGCGGAAGGCTGAGGCGGTCAGCGCCGCGTCGGATCCACTGCTCGAGTTCGTCGACATCGGTGGTCGGAAGCTTCTTGTAGCCCTGCTCGGCGGCCAGGGCGACAATCGTTGCCGGTCGCAGTCCGCCATCGAGGTGGTCGTGCAGAAGCACCTTGGGCGCCGCACGGATCTCGTCGATGGTCAATGGGGCCGGAGAGAGTGACATGACCCATTCTTACAGTGAGTGGTGATTGGGTCGAGGACTTTGGGCGTGACATGCCACACTCGTTGAACGGATCGTCAGATCGATTCTTCAGGTCGTCAGTTCGCGTACCAACACCGGTTTCGGTACGTCGCAGCACTAACCTTGGGTCACTATGACCATGCGTCAGCACATTTCGTCCGGATTGCCCTATGAATTGATCCTTGGCTATTCGCGGGCGGTGCGAGTCGACCACCTGGTGTTCGTCTCGGGCACGACGCCAAACTGGCCCGACGGCAAGGTCAACCCCGATCCGGTGGTGCAGGTCCGTCGGTGTTTCGAAATTGTGGAGAAGGCGCTCATGGAAGCGGGCGGAAGCCTGGCCGACGTCGTGCGGACCAGAATCTATCTCGTGGATCCTCGTGACTCCTACGCGGTTGAGAAAGTCCACGGCGAGTTGTTCACCGAGGTGCGTCCGGCCAACACGACGATCGTGGTGGCCGCGCTGTTGAACCCGGCATGGAAGGTCGAGATCGAGGTCGACGCCGTCATCGGGACACTCGACCGCGAGCACACCAGCAGCAGCTAGCTCGGGAGCTTCTCCGGGCCGAACCATTCGGGGAGAAGTTCACGCATCGGGCGGGGCCCGCTCGGGCCGTCGACCATGAGGTCCGGGCCTCCATGTTCCATGAGGATCTGACGGCAGCGTCCACACGGCGTGAGTTGACGGTCGAATTGATCGGCGGCGGCGACGGCGACGAGCGGCGACACGCCTTCCATGCGTAGCCGCCCGATCATCGTGATCTCCGCGCAGAAGGTCAGTCCGAAGGATGCGTTCTCCACGTTGCACCCCGTAATGACTCGTCCGTCGGCCAACAACGCAGCGACACCGACCTGCAAGTTCGAATACGGGGCGTAGGAGTGCGCGGTGGCGCCACGAGCAGCGAGGCGCAGCGCGTCCCAATCGATCGGTGACGTCACGAACTTTGACCCTTGAACCACGGTATGCCTGCCGCGGCAGGCGGTCTCAAACGATCCGACGAGAACAACAGCACCAGGAGGGTGATGATGTACGGGAACGTCGATGCCAGCTTGTCGTCGACCCGATTGGTGATGAAGAAGTAGCCGATGGTCCCGGCAGTCGTAAGTACAAGTACGGATCCGGCCAGCGTTGCCCGCTTGCTGAATTGCCACAGTGCCGTGACGGCGAGGCCGAAACCGAGCGCCAGAACAAAGGCTCGCGCCGGTTCATCGCCGATCTGCAGACGAACCGATTCCGTGAATTGAAAGAGAAGGGCTCCGGCAAATACTCCCGCGGGCTTCCAGTTGCCGAAGATCACGGCGGCGAGACCAAGAAAGCCGCGCAGTCCCTCCTGCCCCTGCTGGTACTTGCCGACGTTCGTGACCAGCCACGCACCGCCGAGGCCTGCCAGCGCGCCCGAGACGATCACGGCACCGTAGCGAAGGCGAATGACGTTGACACCGAGGGACTCCGCAGCACTGGGCTTCTCGCCGGAACTGCGGAGGCGCAAACCGAGTGGGGTGCGCCACAGCACATAGGTCGCAATGGGAAACAGGGCGAGGCAGAGGATCGTCTCGATCGCCAGATCGCGCGTGATGCCGCGAAGCAGCGAGGCGCAGTCACCTATGAAGAACCACTTGCGTTTCTCCAGCCAACCGAGTGGGTCGGGCGTTCGCCAACTCCCCAGGCGGCCACCGGAGAGGAACGGCATCGTGAACTTTCCGAGGTTGCCGACGGGAGGTGAGTCGGTCAGCGAACCGCCATCGGCGAGGCCGGAACCGGTGTTGAACAGCACGCTGGACAGGAAGCGGGCGACACCAGGGGCGAGCAGGTTGATGGCGACGCCGGAGACGGCCTGCTCGACACCGAAGGTGATCGTGGTGACGGCGTGGAGGAGTCCGCCGAGGGCTCCCATGAACGCCCCGCCCAGCAATGCCCCCCACGGCCCGAACTTCCAGCCGAAAAAGCCGGCACCCCATGTGCCCAGAACAAGCATGCCCTGGAGTCCGATGTTGATGATTCCGACGCGCTCGGCAACGAGCCCACCGAGACCGGCCAGCGCAACGGGAACGGCCAAGCCGAGGGCGCCACCAAATGCGCCACTGCCGGTCAAACCGGGAGCATCGCCCAAGACGCGCGCCGAGGAGAGCAGCAGCATCGTGACTGCGGACAGGGCGAGCCCGGTCATCGCCGGCGAACGTGTTGCCATACCCCACGGCGATCGGGACTTCACCGGCGAGGGTGGCGAGGCCGTGAGGGCACTCACGATGCGCCCATCGGTGCCACGACCTGAGCCGACGCCGTTCGTAGGGCCGCCTCGCGAATCGTCGCCGCCTGGTTGCGCCGACGGGCGACTTCGTAGGCGATCACGGCACTCACGAGGAGCGTCCCCTGGAGGATCTGTCCGATCTCTTGTGGAATGCCCACCCCGGACAGGCCACGGGCTCCTTGCTCGATGGCCGCGAGCACCAGTGCGGAGAAGACAATGCCACCCGGCGAGTTCCGACCGAGCAGGGCGACCGCGATGCCGGTGAAGCCGAGCAACGTGGGGAAGCGATCCCCGTACTCGTATTGGTCGGCGAGGAGGAGCGACATGCCGGCGAGGCCGGCCACTGCGCCCGAAATGGTCATCGTCGTGAGCACCATCCGTTTGGGGTCCACACCACTTGAGCGTGCCGCCGCGGCATTCAGACCCGATGAACGAAGGTCGAAGCCAAACCGGGTGCGATAGATGAGCACGTAGAACGCGACACCGATCACCATGGCGATCAACACGAAACTGTGAAAGAACGTCTGATCGGGAAGGTGAAAACCAAGCGCGCGTAGTAAACGGTTGAGATGGGGCATACGGCTTTCTGGTGGCAACGGCAGCGTGTGAGCCGTGTTGAAGTCCGAATTGTCTCGGAATTTGGTCCGAAGGAGGTAGCCGATCAACCCAGCACCGATACCGTTCATCATGATCGTGGCCACAACGATGTTCACGTTCCGCGTGACGTTGAGGACGCCCGGAATGAAGGCCCACGCACCACCGGCGATCATCGCAACGAGAATGATCAGCGCGATGTTGATCGGCCCCGGGAGCCGCAACCATCCACCGACTGCACCGGCGAAGAGCGCAGCAACCTGATACTGACCGTTCGCGCCGATGTTGAACAGATTCATCTTGAAACCGATGGCGACGGCGGCCCCCATGACGTAGTACCGAGATGCGTAGTTCACGACGGTGACGAGTTCGTCGGTGCCATTCAGATTTCCCCACATGGACGACAGCGCATTGAACGGGTTGTGGCCCGCAACCAGGAGGGCGAACGTCGCCACGATGAGGGAAAGTGCCAACGCCATGAGCGGGGCGCTCATGGCTCGCCAGATCTGCACAGGCTTCATGAGGCCTTCGCTTCGGTGCTCTTCGCGCCGGTCATGTACGAACCGAGTTCGATGGGCGTGACCGTCGCCGGATCGAGTTGGGCGACGATCCTTCCGCGCAAGATGACCAGCAGGGTGTCGGAAAGTCCGATGAGTTCGTCAAGGTCAGCCGAAACAAGGAGAACGCCGAGACCCTCGGAGCGGGCGACGCGAAGCGATTGCCACACCGCAGCTTGAGCACCAACGTCGATGCCTCGTGTCGGGTGGGCGGCGATGAGAACCTTCGGCTTCGAGAGCATCTCGCGACCGACGATGAGCTTTTGTTGATTGCCGCCGGAAAGGGCGTAACACGCCACGTCGGCACTGGGTGTGCGGACGTCGAACTGCTCGATCACGGATTCAGTATGTGTACGTAATGATTCACGGTCGATCCATGGACCGCGTGCGGCTGGTGCCATCGTTTGATGGCCGAGCGCAACGTTCTCCCAGAGCGGCGCGCTGAGCATGACACCGTCGTGGTGGCGATCCTCGGGAATGTACCCGAGCCCCTGCTCGCGGCGCGTCCGGGTGCTCACCCCGCTCATGTCCTGCCCACCGAGTTCGATTCGACCGGTGTCGAAACTCTCGGTACCCAGTACGCATTCGAGGAGCTCGGTCTGACCATTGCCCTCGACGCCGGCGATGCCGACGATCTCGCCTTTGCGGACCCGGATGCTGATGTCGTCGAGCACGGCCAGATTGCCGCGACGAAGGGTCAACCCGGACAACACCAGCGCCTCCTCAGGACGCACCGTGGAGTCCGTAGTGGCCGGCGAGGGGAGCTCGCTGCCGACCATGAGTTCGGCGAGATCCGAGGCGGTAACGGTCGTGGGGTCATCGACCTCGGCCACGGTTTTGCCCGCCCGGATCACGGTGATCGAGTCGGCGACGGAGAGGACTTCGTCGAGCTTGTGCGAGATGAACAACACGGTGGTTCCGTTCGCCACGAGCTCGCGGAGGGACTTGAACAGTTCCTGGACTTCCTGGGGGACGAGTACGGCCGTCGGTTCATCCAAGATGATCAGCGTGGCACCGCGATAGAGCACTTTGAGAATCTCTACTCGTTGGCGATCCCCGACGCCCATGTCTCCGATCACGGCATCGGCGTCGACGCGAAGACCGTAACGATCACTAAGTTCACGTATCTTTGTGCGGGCGGCCTTGCGGTTCAGTTTCAGACCGGAACCCGGTTCGTCGCCCAGCACTACGTTCTCCCACACGGTGAGATTGTCGGCAAGCATGAAATGCTGGAAGACCATGCCGATGCCGGCGGCGATGGCATCACGCGGGGACCTGAACCGTTGCTCTACGCCATTCACCTTGATGGTGCCCTCATCGGGCTGGTGGGCTCCGTAGAGCGTTTTCATGAGCGTCGATTTTCCGGCACCGTTCTCACCGATGATCGCGTGAATGGTGCCGTGTCGGACCGTGAGGTTCACGCCATTGTTGGCAACTACACCTGGAAAGCGCTTTACGATGCCACGAAGTTCGATCGCCGTTGGCGCAGATTGCACATCGAGGCGAGACACGTCCCAATTCTTAGCAGAACGAAAAGTGCCGGACCTCAACGGTCCGGCACTTTCGGAGTGAAGCAACACGGAGTTCATCCGTGTCGAAGGGTTTGTTCGTTGCTTTTGCCTTACGGCTTGGTCGGAACGACGATCTTGCCGGCCACGATGTCGGCCTTGACCGCTTCGAGTTTGTCCTTGATGTCGTTGATCGCTGCGTTGGACGTTGCATAGCCAACGCCGTCACGCTTGAGGTCGAACTGCTGCTTTCCGGTCAACGGCTTACCGGCGGCGTAGGCCTTGATTGCCTCGTAGGTCGCAACGTCGACACGCTTGAGCATCGAGGTGAGGATGAACTCCTGACCGTTCTCCGGCTTGACCGAGTTGTACTGGTCTGAGTCGACGCCGATCGTCCAGAGTTCTCCCGGCTTTTTGCCCGATTCCTTGGCGGCGGCGAAGAGGCCAGCGCCGGTTCCACCAGCAGCGTGGTACACGACGTCGATGCCGCTTTCGAACATGGCCTTGGCAATGGTCTTGCCCTTGGCCGGGTCGTTGAAGCCCGAGAAGTCCGGCGGCTCGGTTGCGTACTTCGACTCAACGGTCACCTTCGGGTTGGCAGCCTTCGCGCCAGCGGCGAAGCCAGCTTCGAACTTGCCGATACCGTCGGTGCGGACGCCACCGATGAAGCCAACCTTGCCCGACTTGGACTTGAGACCAGCGGCGTAGCCCACGAGGTAGCTACCCTGCTCTTCGGAGAACAACAGCGAGACGGCGTTCGGCGAATCGATGACGTCGTCGATGATGGCGAACGCCGTTGTGGGGTTGGCCTTGGCAGCGGCGCCGCAGTCCTTGGTCCACAGGAAGCCTACGCACACGATGATGCCGGTCTTCTGCGAGATAAGGGTCTTCACACGCTCTGGTCGGTCAGCGTCGCCAGTGGGCGCTGACTCGGTGAACTTCGCCTTTGAGAACTCAGCCTTGGCCTTGTCGAAACCGGCAGCGGCGGCGTCGTTGAACGACTTGTCGCCACGACCCGTGATGTCGAACAGGAGGCCAACCGACTGGGTGGCGGCCTTCTTGGCGGTGGTCTTCTTCTTGGTGGTCTTCTTTGCTGCGTCGGCGACGGGGCTAAATGCCACGGCGATCGCGGTGGCGAACGCCAGCGTGGCGAGAGCCTTCCGGGTTGCTTTCATACATCCTCCTGGTGGTGGGCTTGCGAGACGAACCAGGTGATTCGATCCCGTAGGTGGAGAGGAGACTAGCGCGACGAATTCGGGTTGATTCTTTCCAACCGATCAGTTGACGTGTTCAGGCGACTTCCGCCCGCCTTCAAAATCGGTCGAGTCGGGATTAGGACCGTCGCCTGACCGGTTTGGTGATTGCGTCGAGAATGACCGCAACACAGGACGGGTCGGCGGTTTCGACGACGGTGACGTTTGCGTTGGACGGATCGGCCCAGGGTCGCAGGTCCGCGAGGGTCATGCCACGGGTGTATTGCCCGCGGGTCTCGACGACCACATGGCGGCGACGTATCGCAAACAGTTCGGGGTGGGTGACGGCGAGCACGGCGCACGGATCGAACAGGGGCGCACGCAGGGCTGCGGCGCGGGCGGGCTCCGCAACGGCGTCGACCCGGGCGAAGCGAAGCGACGTCTTGCGGTAGAACGTCATGAGTTCGAAACAGAAGTTGGTTGCGGTCGTGTTCGGTTCGGCCAGCGCGTCGACGAATGAGGCATCGACGCCAACCTGCGCGGTGAGGTCGAGACCGCACATGCGGATGTGTAGTTGCGGGGAACGCGCAGCAGTGTCGTAGACCTCGGCTGCGGCGTCGGCGTCGAACCAGATATTGAACTCGGCGGCCGCGGTGCTGTTGCCGGCGGTGAGCGATCCACCCATGAGCGAGATGCCGGCGAGGCGATCGACGATGTCGGGGGCGTGACGCAACGCAAGGGCAACGTTGGTGAGCGGGCCGAGGGCTACGAGCCAAAGATCATCGACGGCTCGCGCTTGTTGGATGATGAAGCCGACCGCATCGTCACTGGTCACGCCGCGCGACGGCGTCGGAAGGACCGGACCGTCGAGGCCGCTCGACCCGTGGGCTTCGGTGGGATGCGGTTGGATGATCGCGCTCAGGGGTTTGGCGGCACCGGCGTGCACGGGCACGTGGTGAAGTTCGAAAAGGTCCGCTGCGATCAACGCGTTTCGGGTGGTGTTCACCAGCGTCGAGTTGCCCCCGACGCTGGTGATGCCGACGATGTCGCAGTACTGCGCCGCCAGCCCGATCGCCATGACATCGTCATGGCCGGGGTCGCAATCGATGAGGATTGTCGGTCGGGCCCGACTGCCCGCCGGTGCAACGGCGGTGTCGGTGTCGGTGCCGTTGTTGGTGTTGGTGCGCGGGTCGTGTGTGTCGTGTGTGTCGTGTGTGTCGGTGCGGGTGTCGTTCTCGGGCACCCCGTCACCCTAACGGGGACCGATCGACGTCGGCTCCAAATCTGTGAGTCGACCGGGCTACGGTCTCGCCAGCAACTTCTCGACGATCCAAGGACACCCGTGCCGTACACCCCGATCATTGGAACGCTTGGCTACGCCTGGAATCGGACCACCGATGAGGTCTTGATGGTGCACCGAAGTGCACGTGCCGACGACCAGTCGCTGGGAAAGTGGAACGGGCTGGGCGGCAAGCTCGAGGCCGACGAAGACATCGCCACCGGAATGGTACGTGAGCTTATGGAAGAAGCATCGATCGTGGTCGAGCAGATGCGCCTCCGAGCCACCATTTCGTGGCCGGGTTTCGGGCCCAACGGGGAGGATTGGCTCGGGTTCGTGTTCGTCATCGACTCATGGTCGGGTGACGTGCCGGATCGCAACGACGAAGGCACCCTGCACTGGATCGCTCGAGCACGCCTGATCGCCGCGTGTGCGGACGACCCCGACGTCGTGGCAGATGCGGCGTTGCCGATGTGGGAGGGTGACCGCTACTTCGTGCCCCTGCTGTTCGACGACGACGTTCGTGTTGTCCACGGGGTGATGCCCTACGCCGACGGCCGCCCGACGTCGTGGCGCTTCGCCCGCTGGTAGCGCGGTCTTGGTTACTTCGTCGCTCCCAGAGCGAGGAAGTGACCAACAACGACAGACGTGCTCGATATTTCCGAGCGGTGAAACGGGGAAGAGTGCAACGATGACAGCCATGGTGACTCCGGAGTACTTGTCGTGGCCCGATGAGCACCTCGATCCTTCGGTGGCCGCCCGATACGACGTCGCAGTGTCGGATCGATTCAGCGCCGAAGCGATCACTCCGGCGGTGCGTCTTCTGGCCGATTTGGCCGGGGACGGTGTCGCCGTCGAGTTCGCCGTTGGGACCGGTCGACTCGCCCTGCCCCTTGCGGCCTCGGGAACGGTGGTTCACGGCATCGACTTCTCCGAACCAATGCTGGCCGAGTTGGGGAAGAAACCTGGAGCCGAACGGATCCGGGTCAGCGTCGGCGACATGACCGAGACCCGAGTGCGTGACGACGCGGCGCTCGTGTACCTCGCGTTCAACACCATCGGGAACCTCCGCACCCAGAAACTCCAGGTGGCGTGTTTTCGCAATGCCGCTGCGCATCTTCGTCCGGGTGGGTGCTTCGTGATCGAGAACATCGTGTCGAACCTGCGCGGACTGCTTCCGGGCGAAACGATTCGCCCCTTCGACGTTTCTCCGAAACACCTGGGATTCGACGAGTTCGTGGATCGGGTCAATCAAATTCTGATCTCGCATCACTACTTCATCGACGGCGATCGAGTCACCACGCTGTCGGGAGCGTTTCGGTACGTCTGGCCGTCCGAGCTCGACCTCATGGCCGAACTCGCGGGGTTGACGCTGGAGTCACGTTGGGCCGACTGGGATCGACATAGCTTCACCGCGGATTCGCCATCGCATGTCTCGGTGTGGCGAAAGGCCGGTTGAGCGTCGAGCGCCAAAGAACGAGCACCACGAGGGTTCCCGCGCGGGTAGCCAACTCCTTCGGCGATCATGGAGGTATGGCAACGCTGATCGGCAATCATGACCGCCGAGCTCATCTGGTGACCTTTCCACAGGTCGGGCAGTATCCGACGTTGCGCAACGGTCAATCGCTGCGGGTCACCGTGGCCGGTGGGGGGTTAGCGGGCGCGGCAGCTGCACTCGTGCTGGCCGAGCGCGGCGCCGCGGTCACTCTCCACGAATCGGAACCGGTGTTGGGTGGACGGTTGTCGTCGTGGCCGGATCAGCTCAACGCGGCGGCGGGTGCCTCCACCATCGAGATGGAGCGCGGGTTTCATGCGTTCTTTCGGCAGTACTACAACCTTCGAAGGTTCCTCCGACGAATCGATCCCGAGCTGCGAATGCTTCGGCCGTGCGACGACTATCCGCTCTTTGGTCCGAACGGGGCGAGTGAGTCCTTCAGTGGTCTGCCCCGACGGCCACCGTTCAACCTCTTGGCGCTGATCAAGCGCACGCCGACGATCGGGTTACGCGATCTGAAGCAAATCGACGGCGACAGCGCCGCCGAGATGCTCGCTTTCGAAACCGACGATTGTTATGCGCGCTTTGATTCGATGAGCGCCGCCGAGTACCTGGACCGGGTGCGCTTTCCGCCGCAGGCACGACTGATGCTTTTCGAAGTCTTCGCACATTCCTTCTTCAACCCCCAAGAGTCGATGTCGGCTGCGGAGATGTTGATGATGTTTCACCTGTACTTCTGCGGCTCGTCCGAAGGAATCTTGTTCGACGTACTCGACGAACCCTTCAACGACTGCGTGTGGAGGCCGATGGAGCGCCTCCTCGAGGCTCGCAGAGTAACCATTCACACGAATTCTCCGGTGAGCACCATGGACGAGCCCGACGACGACGAAGCGATCGTCCTTGCGCTTCCGGTCGAGGCCCTGCAGTCGGTGGTGACGTCGAACCCGTGGCT
Source organism: Acidimicrobiia bacterium (assembly GCA_031418035.1). Classification (GTDB taxonomy): domain Bacteria; phylum Actinomycetota; class Acidimicrobiia; order Acidimicrobiales; family JANYDT01; genus JANOYY01. The sequence continues at coordinate 5,993 of JANOWU010000037.1, read as the reverse complement.
GCCAGCGGTGCCCGGTGGTGAGACGTGGGGAACCAGCGTTGCATCGCTGCGCCAGGCTCCTCCGTTCGCCGTCCTTCGGTTGTGGCTCGATCGACCGGTTCGGCCGGAGCGAAGCCCGTTCGCGGGAACAGCGGGCATGGGAATCATCGACAACATCTCCGCCGTGGGCCGCTACCAGGGGCAGGCCCGCTCCTGGGAGGTCAGCAACGGTGGCACGGTCATCGAGCTACACGGGTATGCACTGTCGGCCACCCACGCCATCGACCATGAAGGGACACGGGCCGAACTCATCCGATGGATGCATCACGTGTATCCCGAAACCGCACCTGCACAGATTCTCGATGAGCGGTTTCTTCTCCGACGTGATTGCCCGTCGTTCGAACCAAACTCATACGTACACAGACCAACGGTGCAGACGCCGCATCCACGTGTGGTGCTCGCCGGTGATCTCGTCAAGCTCCCCTTCCCGACCGCTCTCATGGAACGAGCGGTCACGAGTGGCTTCATGGCGGCGAACAAGATTCTATGTGCTCATAGTGTTGCGCCGGAACCGGTGTGGTCGATCCCGACCCGCGGCGTGCTGGCCGGCCTGCAGCAGTGGAAGCGTCGAATGACCAAGGGTGGCGAACCATGAGCACCGACGTCGACTCCGATGTCGACTCCGAGGTTCGGATAAACCCCGACGCGACGTTCGAGCGAGTCCAACTCGATGATGCGTCATGGGTCGACGTTTCACGGAATTGGCTGCTCGGTGCCGACACCCTCTTCGATCACCTGATGACCACGGTCGATTGGCAGACGAACAAGCTCTTTCGCTACGAGCAATACGTTGAAGAGCGTCGCCTCGGATCGGGATGGCGTCGCGGAACTCCGCTGCCTCACCACGCGTTGGCTGATGTCACGCGAACTCTGCAGCGCCGATATCGCGTCGAGTTCCCCGGGTTCGGTCTCATCCAATACCGCGATGGGAACGATGGGCAGGGCTTCCACCGCGACACGGATATGCGTTGGCTCGACGACACCGTTATCGCCGTGCTGACGCTTGGAGCGAAACGACCGTGGATGTTGCGCCGTCACGAGAGCCGCTTTGTCGATGCACCGACGAAGGGGGCGACCCACGACCTTGCGCCGGCCGGTGGCGATCTGCTGGTGATGGGGGGAAGGTGTCAAGCCGACTGGCAGCACTCGGTCCCGTACCTCAAAGGACCCGACGCGAAGCACGTAGGTGTTCGGATTTCGCTGCAGTTTCGGGCTACGCGCAAGACCGGCGAACCATTTCTCGGTGCATCGTTTCGAGCCGACGTCGGATATCGACACGGCAAGGCTGCGCCCCGTGATTCATGACGTGGGCAGGTCACCCTCGTTCGTGGCTCGCACCCGGAGTTGATAGAGCCGTTCGGCGTAACGCGCATCATCTCTCCACAATCGGCCAGCCATCGCTTTAATAAGTGGACGTGCGATGGCGGCAGCCCGACGGGCGTGCTCGAAACCGGCACGATCGCTGGTGGCCAGCGTCGCCTCGATGATTGCCGTTCGGGGCCCGAGGTCATTGTTCGACCTTGCGAACGCAGACTGCGCCGAGTACATCGGCGTTGCGTGCGTTTCCACGACTGATCCTTTGCCCTCCCCGTCGGTAATCGTCATGACAATGGTCCGAGGGTCGGGGCAGTCGAACAGCGCGCCTACTTCGACCTCGAATCCCCGAGCGACCCGGTAGCCGACGCGTAGGTGCAGTTCGTGGACGCTGTGTTCGGTCACTTCGAGCCGGGTGAAGGCATACGGATGAAAGTGGGCACCATGCCATGGATCAAGTCGATTGGCGATGATGTCGCGCGGCTCGCAGCGTGCTTCGCGACGGATGACACCGTCGAGGAACACGCTCGGGCGGGTCGGCAGGATGGGCTCATCGGTTGCGGTCGGTGAGTCAGCGTCGAACTGCACCCAGGTGAGGACGCCATCGTCGTGGGTACGAAAAGGCTTCCAGCCGAGCGTCGGGCGTCGAGCATCGAGTTCAAGTCCGTGCCACGGACAGACGAGACACCCCCGATCGATCCTCGCGTCGGCAAGCAAAGCGCCCATATGGGGACAGGCGCCGGGCGCCAAGCGGATCGTACGTTCACGTTCTTTCCACGCAACGAGTTCGTGGTCATTGATCACGTACCGTTGTGCCTTCGTGAGTCGTTGAAGAGTTCGCGAGGCATCGACGACGAACCAACCGCCATCGGGCTTGTCTTGAGCGACCGACAGCGCCTGCGCTATGGCTGCAGGTTTGGCGTCGCGCCAGTCATCGTTCACAGAGGGACTCTACAAACTCGCCGGAGCTACACAGAGAAAATCGCGAGTGAGGCCCGCCAACCCCCATCGACGAACCTCACTCGCGAAACCTTATTGTTGCATCGAAAACAACAACTCGGAATAGTTCAGAAGCTTTTACCAGCGGAAATCGAGCTATTTCGGCTGCGGCAGGGTGCGCAGGTACGGCTTGACGGTGGTCCAGCCGTCGGGGAACAGTGTCGCAGCCTCTTCGTTGGTGACCGCAGCACCAATGATCACATCGTTTCCGTACTTCCAATCGACCGGTGTCGCGACCTTGAACTTCGACGTGAGCTGCAAGGAGTCGATCACGCGGAGAATCTCGTCGAAGTTACGTCCGGTTGACGCCGGGTAGGTGATCTGGAGCTTGATCTTCTTGTCTGGGCCGATCACGAACACGGAACGCACCGTGAAGGTGTCGCTCGCGTTGGGATGAATCATGTCGTACAGATCGCTGACCTTCTTGTCGGGGTCGCCGATCATCGGAAAGTTCACCGCGGTTCCCTGCGTTTCGGCGATGTCTTCCTCCCATTTGAGGTGGCTGTCGACAGGATCGACCGACAGACCGATGACTTTGACGTTGCGCTTGTCGAACTCGCCTTTCAGGGCCGCGACTCGACCGAGCTCCGTGGTGCACACGGGAGTGAAGTCTTTGGGGTGACTGAACAGCACGCCCCAGCTGTCGCCGAGCCACTCGTGGAAGTTGATCTCGCCTTGCGTTGTTTCGGCCGTGAAATCGGGGGCGGTATCGCCGAGTCGCAGAGTCATGTGTGTGGTCCCTCCCGGGGAACGAAGTCGAACGCAATGTCTTTCGCGAACGTTAGCTGACAAAACCGACCTGTTTGGTCGGGTATTCCCGAACCGTGCAGTTAGCGATGAATGTCGACGAACGGGGCGGGCAGCTTGTCCTCGCGTAGCGTCAAGCCGAACCCGGGGGCGTCGGCCTGCGGTCGAAGGAAGGATCCCTCCCGGGGCGAGGGCCCGGCGACGAAGCGACCCGTGCTCCAGCTGTCGAAGTCGACGGTATGAACGCGCAGGCGAGCCGGCGTCGACGCGTTCATGTGCGCGAAGGTCGTGTCGGCCAAATCGCAACCCGAAGCATCCTCAACGGTCACGCCGATGCCAAGTTCCACGGCGGCGTCGCGGATTGTCGAGGCGGGGGTAATACCACCCACCCGGGTGAGCTTCACGGTGACGCCATCGGCCACCCCGAGTCGATGTGCCTCCAGAAGTGCGGCCAGGGACGTGATGGTTTCGTCCATCACCATCGGGCCGGCCCAGGAGTCACGCAGGTGGGCACATTCGGCAAGGGTGGCACACGGCTGCTCGAGGAAAATCCCGGCGCCGTCGGCGCCGAGCTCTCGTACGAATCGGCGAGCGGCCGACAGCGTGAACCCGCAATTCGCGTCGGCAAAGATGACCACGTCGGTGCCCACGACGTCGCGCACGGCGAGCACCCGAGCCGCGTCGATGATCGGGTCATCGCCTACCTTGACCTGGAGGCGTTGGTACCCCTGGGTGAGTCGTTCCTGAGCTTTGGCGCCGCATGCATCAGGCGTGGCGCCCTGGACGGGGCGGTACAGCGGCGTGGGTTCGGGTCCCTCGCCTCCGAGCAGCTTCCAGACCGGCACGCCGTAAAGACGAGCCGCCAGATCCCACAGCGCGACATCGATGGGTGTCTTGGCGTAGGGATGCCCGGTCATGGCGGCGCTCATGCGACGAAACCCCGATCGCGGGTTCGAGGCATCAGCACCGACGATCGCGTGCGCCAGGGTCGTGACGCCGGTGATCTGCCCGGCCAGGTTTTGGGCGTCGTAGGTGACCCCGACGGTGCCGGACTCGCCGAGCCCTACGGTGCCGTCTTCGGCAATCACTCGAACGGCAACCGCATCCATACCCGTCGTGACACGGTCACCGGACATCCGGTACGTGCCCTCGACGTAGGGAAGGTGAACAGACCACGCAGTGACACGCTCGATTCGCATGCAGTATTCCTACCGCACTCGCACTCGCACTCGCACTCGCACCCCACACGAGGCGCGCAGGCACCCGCACCCGCACCCCGCACGACGCGCGCAGGTACGATCGTGGTTTACGACCCGACCCAACCCAATGCGTCGCGCAGAACCTTGCCCCGGCGTCGATCGGACCCGAGGAGCATCGTGTGGGCTTCGACCTCCGTGCGACTCACGGTCGCGCCACCGCTGCGAAAGAAGCGCCGGCGCGTGGCTCCGACCACGAGCACGCGTTCTCCTTCGCTGGGCAAGCGACCTTCATTCCACGGGTCGGTTTCACCAACGGGATACACGACCGGCGTGACGACGCCGCGCACATTGCCGGAGCGATCCGGCGCATCGGCTCGGACATCGAATGACACCTGGGGACCCTGCGACGTGGTGCGGAATTGCACGGTGCCGACGATGTCACCCTCGATAAGGGTCAGGTTTCGGCTGGCGGGACGGATGATTTTGGCCATGAGACCACCTCCTGCGGGCACGAATGGCTCGCGGACGAAGCTTGTGGAGAGCAGGAGGGAAGCGCATGACGACAATGATGAACGGGGGGTGTGACAAGAGTTGGTGGATAGAGGGTGGATAGAGTCGGCGAATGATAGACGTACCCGTTGTTTCGCTGGAGTCGTCCCACGCGCCACAAGCGATCGACGCTGCCGCCTCGATGATTGGATTCCTGCAAATTGCCGATCATGGCGTTCCTCATTCGGTCATCGACGATATGCGTGCCGCAACGAGTGCCTTTTTTGCGCTCCCGTTAGCGGAGAAGCTGCGGTTCGGATCTCCGTCGGCCGAGATCAACCGTGGCTACGCCGCGAAGGGTACCGAGGGCCTCTCGTATTCGGTCGGGGTCGAAAGCCCGCCCGACTTGTTCGAGGCATTCAACCTTGGTCCCGAGAACATCGATGGGTCGAAACCATGGGCCGACACGCTCTTCTTCGCCCGCAACATATGGCCCGACGGCTCGTCGGTGGCAACAGACTTCAGAAAAGCCGTTCTTCATTACTATGCACACGTAGAGTTGCTGGCTCATCGCCTGACTGGACTGTTTGCGGAGGCTCTCGGAATGCCGCACGATTACTTCAATACCTACACAGATCATTCGACCGACACGCTCCGCATCAACAACTACCAGGGCGCTGCGTCCACCGATGCGGTACTGCCGGGTCAACTCGGAATGGGTCCCCACACCGACTATGGCATCGTGACTGTTCTCTACGCCGACCAAGTACCGGGTCTTCAGATTCGCATTGACAACTCATGGGTCGACGTGATGCCCGAGGAGAACTGCTTCCTCATCAACCTCGGTGACCTCACCGCCGAGTGGACCAACGATCGTTGGCGATCCACGTTGCATCGTGTCCTGCCTCCCGAACCCGGAGTCACCCGTCGGTCGGTGGCGTTTTTTCACGATGGCAACCACGACGCGCTCATCGAGTGCCTGCCCACATGCACATCAGAAACGAATCCGCCGAGATACGCGCCGGTCGTAGCGGGAGAGCACCTCATGGCCAAACTCCTCGGGCCGCGGACGCTGCAAACCTCGCAGATCACCCTCGACACCTCGGTCGGGCGACGCGAATGATCACCGAACTTCGGGTGCTGCCCTAGCGTGCGGCGGGTTGAGGACCTATCGTGTGGCCCAGCAGGTGCCCCGCTTGGCCCGAG
>JANOWU010000036.1:0-32899 GCA_031418035.1 Acidimicrobiia bacterium | reverse complement strand
CGCCGTCGGCTGTCGATCCGCGAAGTTCACGGTGCCCGTGCCGTAGTAGCTCACCGAGGCATCGACGGTCGGTGGAGTTGCAAAACCGACACCCGTCACGACGACGCCACCCCAGCAATACCCGACGCAGCCCACCTTGGTACCCGAGGCGTTGAGCCCACCAAGTTTCGTACGGATCGAAGTTGCAACATCTCCAACATCGGCGACCGCCCGGGTGAAGTCGGTACGGCCGCGTGCGAGGTCGATGCCGACCGCGATGTCGTCGGTCGTGTAGCCGAGTTCGACTCCCGTTTCGAGGCGATCGAAGAGCGCGGGCGCAACGGCAAGGTACCCGTGCGACGCGTAGCCGTCGGCGACGGAACGGATATGGCTGTTCACACCGAAGATCTCCTGCACGACGACGATCGCCCCTTTCGGTGGTCCCGCCGGCGTGGCCAGGTAACAGCTCAGCTCAAAGCCGTCGGACATGCGCATCGCGATGTTGGATCCCATGGGAGCAACCCTACCGAACCAGTCCACACGCCTGAGACTTTCCGGTAGGTGGTCGCGGACACTAAGGTGCAGTTGTGGTTCGCAGCGCACAAATCAGTTTCGACGATCGTATGGAGACCGTTGATTTCCGGATCTCCCACACTGCGCACATCGTGGTGGATGCCGACGTATGCCGAAGCTGTACCACCCAGGCCTGCGTCATCGCGTGCCCGGCCAAGCTCTTCGTCCCGACCAACGACGGCGGCATCTTGTTCAACTACGAGCAGTGCTTCGAGTGCGGCACGTGTTACATGATTTGCAATAAAGACGGCGCAATCTCGTGGAGCTATCCCGAAGGTGGCCACGGCGTAGTCTTTAAACACGGGTAAACGGTCCCAATGATCCTTGTTTGTCTGAAATGGGTCGCCCTTCGCCCGGAGGTCGATCCGCTCACGGGCGAAACGCAGACCGACGCCAGGTGGTCAGGTGTGTCTGCTGCGGACCAGGCCGCGCTGGAACTTGCGTTGGACCTTGGTGCTCGCCGAAACACAACTGTTTGTGCACTTACTGTTGGCGGTGCGGAGTCCGATGTCGCACTACGCGAAGCGCTTGCTCTTGGCGCCACTGCGGCAACGCGAATCGACTCCCCCGACGCCCTGCCCAGCGACGCTGTCGCAGCCGCCATCGCCCAGTACGTCGGGTCAATAGGCACACATACCATTGAACTCGTACTCTGTGGCGACTGGAGCGCCGATCGGGGAAGTGGTTCAGTCCCCGTTTTCCTCGCTGAGGCTCTAGGTTTCGACGATGCATGCGGACTTGTCAGCGTGTCCCTCGACTCCGATTCCACGCTCCTTGCCGAGCGAAGGCTCGACGGCGGACGTCGGGAAAAGCTTCGGATCGATCTTCCTTCAGTGATTTCGGTGGAAGGTGCTGCTGCGCGAGTCCGCCGAGCGACGCTCCAAGGCGTCCTCCGAGCGAAGTCGGAGAACGTCGTGGTGTGGCGACCTTCGCTGCCGGTCAGCTCGCTCCAGTCGGAGCCGCTTCGTACCGGTCCGTATCGTCCTCCGGCTCGTGTCCTCGACGGCCCGGCGACGTCGTTGTCACCCCTACGCCGTGTCGAGATCCTCACCGGAGCCCTCAACGAACGCACCCCGCCGCGCAAATTGGTTCTCGATCCCGAAGCTGCCGCCGACGAGATCCTCACCCAACTTGCGAACTGGGGTTACGAACTCCCCGACGCCCCATGAGCCTCACCTACCTTGCCAACCGCTCGACGAACGATGTGCCGGCCGGTGTGCTCCTCGTCGTGCCGGTGGGGTCGCTCGAACAGCACGGTCCGCATCTCCCACTGGGCACGGACACGGTGATTGCGATGCGACTCGCCGATGAGTTGCTTCGACGGCTCGGAGCGACGGTCGCCACCATCGCACCGGCCGTTGCGATCGGGGCGAGCGGCGAACATCACGGATTCGACGGCACCCTGTCACTCGGCACCGAGGTTCTCGCCAGCGTCCTGATCGAGATTGGCCGCAGCGCAACCCAACCGAACGGCGGCAACTTCGGGGGCGTCCTCTTTGTCAACGGCCACGGTGGAAACGGCGAGGCTTTGCGCACCGCCGGCCGAGTCCTTACCGGCGAGGGTCGCCGTGCGTTCCACTGGTCCCCACGAGTTGTCGGGGCATCCAACGACAGCCACGCCGGTCGTATCGAAACATCGGTGATGCTCCATCTGGCACCTCACCTCGTACGCATGGAGTTGGCGGAAGCGGGCAACGTCGAGAACTTGCGCGATTTGGACGCGCGGCTGCGCACATCCGGTGTTGCCGCGGTGAGCGCCAACGGCGTCCTCGGTGATCCGCGCGGATCAACGCCCGAGCGCGGTCACGACCTTTTCGTGTCGTGGGTCGACGATCTGGAAGCCGTCGCTCGCGGCCTTCTCCAACAACGGTAACGATTCAGTGCGACTTCTGGCGGGCGGCCTTCTCCGCGGCCTGCTGACGGTCATGGCGCTCCGCGGCGCCGATCCCGTAGCCGAACACGATGGCCGGGGCCAGGAAGAGTGAACCCACACCCATGAACAGACCGAGCAACTGGACGTAGATGTCGCGAGGACCGTCGATACGGGCAATCACGAACACCACGATGGCCGCGAGAAACAGGGCGTAGCCAACGCTTTTTCCGATACGAACTAGCAGGCGTATCTTTTCGCGCCGCACGAGAACGGGATCAGACCCCGGGTCTGTGCCAGTCATACGTCCTCCGACTCCGTATGCACACGTAGATTCGCTGATTGCAGAGCCCTCGCAACCACAAGACGAGCCGTCAGGCCATGCTCGTCGTTCGGTTCGTCAATGCCCTCGGTTTCGCCGAGAGACGCCAAATCGACGACAACCGTTATGTCGCCCGTCGCCCGAAGTAGCGCTATGCGGTGGTCCCACTCGTCGAAACTCGGCTCCGAAGGATCTTCGGGAACTTTCGCTTTCACCGCAGCTGGAGTCGTCAGGTCGATCACCTTTCCCTGCCACGCACCCCAGTCGTCTTCGTGGAGGGCACTTCCTCCAGATTGCCCAGACGTCGTAGAGGTCAAAGGCATGGAGTTGATGCGGGTGATCACCGTCGGCTTCGAAGCACCGCGGACCTTGTTGAAGGAATGGCCACCGGGTTCGGGACTGCTGATCGCATTGAAGGCCACCAGGCCGAGGCCGAGCGCCACCAAAATGTCGCCGACGGACACGACTTCGCGCAGCACACGAATCGGAATCACGTCGGCCAAGAACATGAGCTGATCGGACGCACGTTCGGCGTGTTGCGCAACGCCGTTCTTGGGTACCAGATCTGCCGACTTCGAGGACACCACTCCTGCGGCCACAACTGCGGACGGCCGATACGGCATACCCCCGTTGTTGGCCGTCACGACGAGGTTCAACAACAAGCCGAGACCGACGACCGCCATCCCCGGAACGGGCAGAGCGTTGCTGACGGCAAACGCCACGAAGGCGGCCATCCCGACGAGCATCAGCGCGAGCGACCAACGAAGTTCAAGACGCGCCGCCACCGTTCCGGCGACGTACAGACCGAGGAGCCATGCGTGACGAAAACGAGTACGACCGAGATTGCGCAGAGACCCGCGGGCCAACAAACCCGCAGCAAGCCCCATGATGACCGCAACCAGAGCCAAACGCACCACGCCAACGTAGCCGCTCGCGCACGCTTCCTCTGCTCCGGAGCAGCGCCGCATGCCCCCATGCTTGTGGTGCGTACGGGCACCTTGTGGTGCGTTCGGGACGCCCGAACGCACCACAAGCATGTCAAACGCACCACAAGCTCGACGATGTACGCTCGGCCATATGACTGATGTACGAACCGAGCTCACCGCCAACGTTTGGCAAGTCCACGTCGAAGTGGGTCAAGTCGTCGCCGAGGGCGACGTCCTGGTGATCTTGGAGTCCATGAAGATGGAGATCCCCGTCGAGTCACCGCGTGCTGGCACCGTGACCGACGTGCGAGTGAAGCCCGACGACGTCGTTCAAGACGGCGACATCCTGGTCGTCCTCGACTGACCGGTGAATCGCTAGACGCTCTCCGGCAACAACCGGGCGATGTGTTCGAAGCAGAAGAACAAGACCGGGCCGAACAAGAACACGAACCCGACGCTGTAAATGACCGCTCGAGCGATGAGCTTGCGACGCCGTGCGAGATACCACGCACCCACCCAGATCGTCGCACAGATCATCGCGAGATAGCCCGTTTCCATCCAGACGCTCTGACGGCCGCGGAACCAGAACACCGATCGGATCGGACCCTTCCCGGAAAGGTCCGTACTTTGCAGTGAGGCTCCCGTGTCGACGACGTTGGCTTCGGTGTCGTCGATACCGTCTTCAGCGTCTTCAACGTCTTCGCCCGCAACAGCCTCGGTGCCTGAAGGAGCGATGGAACTCGTCGTCGCACCGGCATCACTCGACGGCGCAGCGCTTTCCTCGGGCTCCGGGGTCGTCGGTGGTGTTGTCGTCGACGGGACCTCTGGCTCTACGAAGAAGTCCTCGGCGGCGGCTTCGCCATCCAGCCGCGCCCGGACGATGAGACGCTTCTTCGCCGAATATTGCGGCTCGCAAGTGGTGAGCGTGAGGACGTTTTCGTCGGATCTCGCAAGAACAGCACGGGCATCGGGACCCTTCGGGGAAACGACCCACTGCTTTTCGACGACGTAGCGGAACTTGCCCTGGAGCGTCTGGACGAGAATTTCGTCGCCAGGGCGGACGAGGTGAAGGTTGAAGCACGGCGCGCCATAGGTCGTCCGGTGACACGCAATCGATGCATTCCCGGGCTGACCGGGCATCGGCGTGCTCGCATAATGCCCCGGACCGGTCTTGAGCGATTCCTTGTCCGCTCCCTCGACGACTGTCTGATCCATTTTGATCCGCTTGATGACCATGCGTCCGAGCGCCTTTCCGGCCTTGGGGCGCAGCATCTTGGAGCGGCCAGCGCGAACCTTCGGCAGCGTCGTGACTGTGTTCTTCGGCGTCACCGGGCCCACGGCCTTCGTGGTCGGCGTTTTGGGGGAACTCGTCGGCGGCGCGCCCGGAGTCGTTGGCCCGGCGGCTGGTTCGGTCGTATCGATCGATGGATCCGACGCAATCGCTGCGACGGCGGAATCGTCGGAGATCGCCAACTCATCGGGAGTCTGCGATTGCGCGAGGAGTTGCTCGAAATCCTTCGCCGCCTTGCTTTGGAGACGCGCTTGCGCAATGCCCGTGCCCCACAGTTGGTAGGACACGAACAGGAGGAGCAACACGCCCACGGTTATCAACGTGCGCCCAAATCCAGCCACCACACGACGAACCATCATCTAGACGCTATCGGTCGAATCAGCACTGATGTTGAGAGCTTCTCAGAACCACGTTCTTGGGCGGCCACCGCACACCGTCACGAAGGCCGAGAACATTTCTCCTTCACTCGCTGAATGAAATAGACGATGGGGAAACAACATTCGCTTCTGGTACCGAACAGCCGTCATTCCAGGCTCTTCGGTACCAAACCCTGAACTCGTGCCCGAGGACCCCAACATGGAAACGTACCGATTGCTCACTCGCAGTGACATGGACGGCCTGGTCTGCGCCGTCCTACTCAAAGAACTCGGCATTCTCGGCGAGATCGAGTTCCACCACCCCAAAGACGTGCAGGACGGCAAGCTCGCAGTCACGGACAGGGACATCTTGACGAACCTCCCCTACGTCGAGGGTTGTCACCTCTGTTTCGATCATCACGCTAGCGAGGCCGAGCGTCTCGCGGGTCGCTCGACGCCGAACTACGTTCTGCAAGCCGACGCCCAGTCTGCGGCTCGCGTCGTCTACGACTACTACGGCGGCAAGGCACGCTTTTCCAATATCTCCGACGAGATGATGGCTGCCGTTGACAAGGCCGACGCCGCACAGTTCACAATGGAGGACGTCCTCGAACCCAAAGGTTGGGAACTCCTGTCGTTTCTTATGGATGCACGGACCGGTCTGGGACGATTCCGGGAGTTTCAGGTATCGAACTATCAGTTGATGATGAATCTGATCGACACCTGTCGAGACATGACCATCGACGCCATCCTCGCCCTCCCCGACGTCGCCGAACGCGTGGAGTTGTTCTTCGCACAGCACGAGAAGTTCCGCGAGCAGATTGCTCGCGTTAGCGAAGTCCACGGCAACCTCGTCGTGCTCGATCTTCGCAACGAGGAAACCATCTTCGCCGGCAATCGCTTTGTGGTGTACGCGATGTTCCCGCAATGTGACATCTCGATGCATGTGCTGTGGGGCCGGGCAAACGCGAACACCGTGTTCACCGTGGGCAAGTCGATCTTCGACCGCGGCAACCCTACGGACATTGGATCGCTCATGCTCTCCTACGGAGGCGGCGGTCACCATGCCGCTGGCACGTGTCAGGTCGACACCGCCAACGCCGAGGAAACCAAAGCTGCGCTGATCGACCGGTTGGGGAAGGCCCTCGCCCACCGCTAGCTGGGAGCGCGCGGGCCTCTTACGAACGAAGCAGCCCCAGAATCGCTTGCATCGACTGGAAGTTCGGGTCGGCATCGGGGTCCCAGGGGAACCGGCCATCGTCGCTTGCCCACACCAGTTGCATTGCTTCCAACCGACGCTCGGGCACCATCCGGCGCGCGTCGTTCGCTGCGCCGAGCAGGTAGTCCGTCGTGTGCCAGATCCGCTCCGGTACCGGGATGAAGGTGTAGTCGATCGCGTCTTCCAAGGTACCGGTCGCCAGAAGTGCCATGAGTTCATCCCACCGGGCATCAGCCTCGTTGAGCAACTCCGCCGATGAACGCGGGTCGAGGCCCATGACGATGAGGTCGGGGAGACCTCGGCGCTGACGGCCGATCGTGTACGCCCAATCCGGTGTTGTGGACGTTCCGGATACGAACTGGATGGCTTGCCCGCTCCGCTCGATCATGTCGTCAATTCCACGAAGCACCGCGTCGTAGTCGAAGACCTCGCCTCGAGCCTCGGCCTCACAGGCAGGGCACATGCACGACGGCTGCTTGCGGTACCGCACGACCGGGGCCGTGCCTTTGGGAGTGTGACGCCCAAGCCCGCGGCGTCGTGTTGGTCGGTGTTTGTTCGTCATGGAAAAAGTGTGAACGACCGGTGTGACAGTTTCACTCGCTGGCGGTGTCGATCGTCGCTACATTGAGGTTTCGAAAGTAGAGGCCCATGTTGCCCACGATGCCCACGATGCCAATTGACGGACAGCACGAAGCACCACAGCTCACGGCCGGGCCGTTAGCGGGCGTACGCGTCCTCGACCTGTCAGCCAACGCAGGACGATTTGCCACGAAGCTTTTCGCCGAACTCGGAGCCGACGTCGTACGCATGCGCGGCGGCGATCCCGGCCCTGCAATGGCCAAGGTCGGCGGTGGACTTCTCGACTGGTGGTTCGACGGGGCAACATCGAAGTTGGCGCTCGATCTCGACGACGCAACCGGACGGGCCACCCTCCGGGAGTTGATCCGAAGCGCAGATATCCTTTTGGAGTCGGAGGATCCGAAGCATCGTGAAGAGCTCGGGCTGGGACACGACGAGCTTGCTGCGCTCAACCCGAGATTGAGCCACGTCACCCTCACCCCTTGGGGAACGGCTGGACCGCGCGCCCACTGGCAGTCGAGTGATCTCATCATGAGCGCAGCAAGTGGCTTGCTCTCGGTGAACGGCTGCCCCGACGAACCGGTTTCCATCTGGGGTCGCCAGATGGACAACGTCTCCGGCCTCTACGCAACCATATGCGCACTTACCGGATTGTATGCGGCCCGTTCGACGGGTCGCGGAACCCACTTCGACCTTTCACAGCAACAGGCCGCGTTGTCATGCACCGAGCACCTCCTCATGTTCCACTGGTATCCGGAGGAACTCACCTGGTTCGGTGCACCGAAAGCGAAACGTCAGGCATCGCTGCACTGGATCCGCGCCTACGAAGTTGTCGAGTGCGCGCGCGGCCACTGCATGGTGTCGCCCAGTGCCGGTGGCGTCCCGAAACTGATCGACTGGATGACCGAGATGGGCCACGCTCCGGTGCTCCCCCCACCGACCACGACCGGTGCCGACGTCGGCAAGCTGTCCGCCATGATGACTGCATTGCACAGTTTCGCGAAAGACATGGACGCCACCGACCTCTTTCGCGGCGGGCAAGATCGTCATGTCCCCTTCGGCGAGGTGTACACGATTCCACAGGTTGCGAACTCCCCACAGCACGAGCATCGTGGCTTCTTTCGATCGGTGACCGGCGCACCGTTGGAAGTTCGTTTGCCGGGCCCGGTCGCCCGCTTCTCGCTCACACCGTGCCCTGCGCCCACCCCACCTCCCGAGCACGCATCGACACCGGAATCGGTCTTGGAGCGCTGGGGTCGACACTCAGGTCATGTCGAGGGAGACAGCACCGCCAACGCCGCGGCCGATCGTCCGCTTGCGGGCGTGCGAATCATTGATTTCACGCATGTGCTCGCTGGACCGTTTGCGACCCGCGTCCTCGCGGATCTCGGCGCACACGTGGTGAAAATCCAGACCGAAGTACGCGCACAGGCGACATCGGCGAACGAATTTCCCTACTTCGCGATGTGGAACCGGTCGAAAGATTCCGTCACACTCAACATGACAGACCCCGGTGCACCCGACGTTCTGCGCAAACTGGTGGAACAGGCAGACGTGGTCATCGAAAATTTCTCCGCCGGCGTCCTCGACGATTGGGGTGTCGGGTGGGCGACCCTGCACGAATGGAATCCTAAGCTCACCTATGTTTCGATGCAGGGGGCCGGGGGCGACGGTCCATGGCGAGACTTCGTCACCTTCGCACCGACGGTTCATGCGCTGTGTGGGCTTACTACTCTCACGGGACCCGCGGGGCAGATGGACTGTGGACCCGGCGTCGCCTTGAACGATCATGTCAGCGGACTCGCCGGTGCGGTGGCCGTACTTTCCGCTCTCGAAGCGCGCTCCACGACCGGGCTGGGACAGCACATCGACCTTTCACAGCTCGAGATTGGGACCTATCTCGTCGGCCCGGCACTCCTCGATTGGTTCGCCAACGGTCGCGAGGCGTCCTCCATCGGAACACGCGACGCGTTCACCGACCCTGTGCCGAACGACGTCGTGGCCGCTTTCGATGGCGGCTGGCTCGCCGTGACCGCCCACGATGACGACGACTGGGCCGCACTCGCCAAGCTCATCGGCGCACCGGCGCACCTGACGACGATCGAATCGCGTCGGGCGCATCGCGACGAGATCCGCGACATGATCACGACGTGGTCAGCGCGCCTGTCCGCCGACGAAGCGGCAACGATTCTCCAGGGCGTCGGCGTCGCGGCGTATGCGGTCTTGGATGCGGAGTCGCTGACGGTCGACCCGCAGCTCGTACATCGCGACTGGCTCGTGTCGATGGAGAGTCCGGTGTTCGGGACGCAGTACACCGACCGCTTCCCTGCTGTTCTTCACGACGCCAGCGGACGAGAAGTCGTGATCCACTATCGACATACGCCCTACTTGGGCGAACACACCTTCGACATTCTCGAATCGCTCGTCGGCCTCGATGCCGAAGCCGTCGCCGAAGGTATGGGTACCGGGCTTTTCAGCTAGTTCAAGCCAACAGCCTCGTACACGAGTCGCTTGATCTCGAATGAGAAGGGATGCCAGAACGCCATTTGGCGCTGGGTCATCACCAGTCCGGCGAGGTTCTCCTTCGGCGAGATCCACCAGTGCGTGCCCGCAATGCCTCCCCACTCGAACTCACCGAATGAACGCGCCGGCTCCATTGTCGACGGCTTTACGTTGAGAGCACCACCGAGGCCGAAGCGCTTACCCTGAACCTTTCCGATTCCCGGAAATCCGATCGACACGCCGTCGGCTAACTGGTTCGCCATCATCAACGCAATCGTCTCCGCCTTGAGAAGCGTCGGCCCGCCGGGCAAGAGCGCGCGAATGAAGGCAATCGTGTCCGGAAGGCTGCTGACCAGCCCACCTCCACCCGATTGCAAGGCAACCGGTTCCCGATACGCGTTCGGCCACGGCATGTCGTCGGCACGCGTCAGGCCGGGCTTCAGTGGGTTCATCAAATCGGCACCCGCGTAATACGCGGTCAACAGATGCTGCTTCTCGGGGGCAACGACGAATCCGGTGTCGACCATTCCGAGCGGCGCGAAGATCCGCTCGTGAAGAAACTCGCCGAAGGTCTGCCCACTTACGATCTCGACCAGCCGAGATAGGACGTCTATCGAAACGGAGTATTCCCAGTCGGTACCGGGCTGGAACTTGAGTGGCAGAGGCTCCAACAGATCCATGAGTTCAGCGAGCGAATTGGATGGATGAAGGACCTTTGCCTCGGAATAGGCGTTGAACAGGAGGCTGCCCGGAAACAGCGCGTAGCTCAGACCGCTGCTATGGCTCAGAAGGTGACGAACGGTGATCGAACGTGCCGCAGGCTCGGTGTCGTCGATCGTTGTTGCGTCAGCCCTGAGGACTCGACGATTCCCGAGCTGGGGGATGTACGACTCGATCGGATCATCGAGGCCGAGGCGACCCTCCTCGAACAGCATCATGATCGCACACGACGTCACAAGCTTCGTGCTCGAGAACATCCGAAAGAGATGGTCGCGGCGTAACTCGATACCGTTCTCGACGTCGGCAAAACCGGCACAGTGGAGGTCGACGACGTCGCGCCCCACCATCACCGCGGACGACACTCCCGAAAGAATATTTGCGTCGACATAGCGCTGCATCGCTGCATGGGTTGCGCCGAAATCGAAGGTACTCGTAGCAATGGTCATGTCGCCCATGCTGTCGTGTCTACCAAAGGTCGTCGCGAAAAGCGAAGAGCCGACCAGGCATCACCGGCGCGACGAAGTCCGGGTCAGACATCTCGAAGCACTCCGAGCCGACCGCGAAACGGCCGACACCCTCGGACACGAACGAGCTCGCACGGCACCCGACGCACTCGAACCAGTGACGGATCTGGCCTGTCAGGTCGGGCTCGCGTCGGTGGCGGGTCCACAGAACCGTTGCGCCACTTCGACAAAGCGCCGGGACGGCAGCAATGGTGCGATGCACATCGTCGTCGGAAACGTTTCCAAAGATGCCGACCAACAGGAGCAGGTCGACCGGCCCGAGTCCGACGAAGTTCGCGCTCGACCCAGCATCAGCACACAGCACAGCGACGTCGACCTCTGCAGAACGAAGATTCACGCGCGCTCGTTCGGCGAGCAAAGGGTCGAGCTCCACGAGATATCCGGAGAGATCCGGTGCCCGGGTATGTCCCCGGGCTGCATCGGCCAGATCGCGACCGTCCCCGGCGCAGAGCGAAAGGATCCGGATGGGCCCGGGTGGCGCCGAGTTGAGGTGCGCACGGATCATCGCGGTGACTACCCGCAGACGTTGCGAAAGCGAACTTGTCGGATCGTCGTAGGCGTCGTGCCACTCCTGCCAGTTGCGAGCCATATGCACACGTACCGTTGCGTCGGATTCCTACTGGTTCGCCATGTGCGCTGCCAAGCGGGCCTCGGCGTCGTCGTCGAACTCCGGTGCCAGTTCGATGACCACCTTGTCGAGCAGGCCGGTGAACGGGAACGGTGCCGTATAGGCACCGACGGCCACGAGCCGGTCGCAGCCGACGTCGAGTCCTTCGAACGACGTGCGTCCACGGAGTGACTCGGGGTAGTTGATTCGCGCGACAACGGTGCCGTCGACCGCAAGAGTACCCAGCGCCGGACCTCCACGGGAAGCGAACTCGAAGTTATACGTCAGCATATGATTGCCGGGCGGTATCGGCGATGGCGACCGAACGACATAGTGGTTGCCCAGACAGTTGTAATCGTGCACAAGATGTCCGGCCTCCGTATACAACGAGACACCGGAGTTCGCGTCGCCGACGGCCAAGAGAACGCCCTGCACGGGTTCGGCGTCGGGCGATATGGTCACCGTGGCCGTCACGGAATAGGAGCGGCCAACCAGATCGGGAGCAGCGTCGGTCGGGATGTGCGCGGCGCCGGGCCACAGTTCGAAGCGTGTGCGCCCGTGTGTATGGATGTTGTGAGCTCCCGCAAAACGACTGGCCCGACCGTCGAGGGGCAACACGTGATGGCTGCCCGCCTCGACCCACCACCGCTCGATCATCTCTCGCAACCGCTCCGGTTCCTCGGCGGCGAGGTCGTGCATTTCATTCGGGTCGACGTCGAGGTGATACAGCTCCCAACGATCATCATCGAAGCTCGAGCCAGGCGTGTGAAACGCAACAGCCTTCCAACCTTCGTGCCATATTCCCCTATGGCCGAGCATTTCGAAATACTGCGTGCGCTTATGGGTCTTCTCTGTCGATGCTGAGGCGTCGAAGGTGTATCGAAGACTTGTCCCTTCGATGGGTTGCTGGAGCACACCTTTCACGACGTCGGGTGCACGCACACCGATCGATTCGAGGATCGTTGGTGTGAGGTCGCTGACATGGTGGAACTGACTGCGCACCGTGCCTCGGGCGGCGGGATCAATCCCGGCCGGCCAGTGCACCACGAGCGGATCGCGCACCCCTCCCCCATGAGTGTTTTGCTTGTAGCGCTTGAAGGGTGTGTTGCCGGCCATCGCCCAGCCCCACGGGTAGTTGTTGTTCAGGTGCTCTTCACCGATCTGATCGATGAACGGCAGGTTGTTCTCAAGGGTGTCACGGGTCATGTTGAAGTAACGCGACGCGTTGATCGTTCCGATCGGTGAGCCTTCCTGGCTCGCCCCATTGTCGGCCAGCACCATCAGGATGGTGTTCTCGAACAGGCCCCGATGTTCGAGGAAACGTACGAGCCGCCCGATCTCGCGATCGGTGTGTTCGAGCATTCCCGCATATGCGGCCTGCAAACGAACGGCGAAGGCCTGAGCCTCGGGGCTCAGGTCTTCCCATGGCTTCACACCGGTGTTCCGAGGGGGCAGTTCCGTGTCCTCGGGGACCAGGCCGAATTCGATCTGACGCGAAAGACGCTCGGCTCGAGTCCGGTCCCAGCCTTTTTCGAAGACTGGGACGTACTTGTCGATGAACTCACGATGCACGTGATGCGGGGCGTGACACGCGCCGAAGGCGAGGTACAGCATGAAAGGCTTTCCGTGAGCCGCACCTTGCTGATCGGTGATGAAACGGATCGACTGGTCGACGAGGTCTTCGGTCAGGTGATAACCCTCACGCTCCGGAACCTCGATGTGGTGATTGTCTTCGGTGAGCTCAGGCTTCCACTGATTCGTTTCGCCCTCCATGAAGCCGTAGTACCGGTCAAAGCCTCGCTGCGTCGGCCACTGGTCAAAGGGTCCCGCCATCGAGATCTCGCTCACCGGCGCAAGGTGCCACTTGCCGACCGCAAACGTGTTGTAGCCATGTGGCTGCAGCATCTCGCCCAGCGTGGCTGCGCTGGCGGCTATTCGTCCACGGTGACCGGGATACCCGAGATCCCAGTTCGCAAGTCCGCCCATTCCCACGCTGTGATGATTGCGACCGGTGAGCAGACACGCTCGAGTCGGCGAACACAGTGCGGTCGTGTGAAAGTTCGAGTATTTCAATCCACCGGCAGCCAGCCGATCGATGTTGGGAGTCGCAACTTCGGATCCATAGCACCCGAAGTCGGAGAAGCCAACGTCGTCGAAGAGGATGACCACGACGTTCGGAGCGCCCACCGGAGGCGTGGGCGGCGCGGGCCAGAATGGCACCGAATCATGGTCGTAGCGCCCAATGGTGCCCTGGAACTCGCGAGCCAACGAACTTTCAGTCATTTCTTCCTCCGAGGCGTCAAACGCATCGCCGAAACCTGCGACAGGCGCTCACGCTACATCTGCAGCCCTGTTGGCTTGCGCGTAGGATCGAGCGATGGCCGAACCAGTACGCGTGACCCGTCAAATCGCCGCATCACCACAGAAAGTGTGGACGCTGATCTCCGACGTCACCCGAATGGGGGAATGGTCACCCGAAAGCACGGGCGCGAAGTGGCTGGGCAATCCGAAACGTCCGGAGGTCGGCGCGAGGTTTATCGGCCAGAACCGCAATGGGAAGCGTCGTTGGTCCACGCTGTGCCAAGTCACGGATTCCGTTCCCGGCAGTAGGTTTAGCTTCAGCGTCGGCGTCGGCCCGGTGAAGGTTGCTACGTGGGCATACGATATCGAGGCCACCACCGACGGCGGCTGCATCGTTGCCGAATCCACCGTGAACCTGGAGAACAAGGTCTTTGCGAAGTTTGGTGATCTCCTCACCAATGTGAAGGACCGGGCCGAGCACAACCGAGCGGGAATGGAAGTTACGCTGACTCGGCTTGCAGCGGCCGCCGAGCGTCCGTGATGAAATTTCAAGACGGCGTCGACGCCGTTGGGACCTGAAATACGGCCTGCAACCCTGAAACAAGGCCCGACAGATGACCTGACGGAAGTGGCAGGCTCACTCGTCCATCCCACCGAACTCACGACCAGCACACCCGCCTTTGGCCCGTCCGCTCCAGCCACCACGAGAGCGCAACTACCCTGGACGACGCATGTCGACCAGCGCTGAACTCACGTTGCGCAACGTGGTTGTGACCCTCGGGGGCTTCCCGGCCCTGAGCGGCGTCGACCTCGCGGTTGGCCGCAGTGAGTTGGTGGTGTTGAAAGGCCCCAATGGGGCAGGCAAGACCACGCTGCTGCGCCTGTGTGGAGGACTCCTGGCCGTCACGTCGGGGACGGCACATGTGCTCGGCCACGACCTTGCGGGCGAGCGACGACCCCTGCGCCGCGAAGTCGGCATGCTGGCCCACGCCAACTTCCTCTATGACGATCTGACCGTGGAAGACAACATTCGTTTCGCCGTCCGGGCGTCGCGAGGAGAGGTCTCAGCCATCCCCGAGGTCCTAGACCAACTCGGTCTCAGCGGACGCCTCGCCAAGACTCGCGCCGGATCGTGCTCGGCGGGGCAGCGTCGCCGCACCGCGCTCGCGGCACTCGTGGTTCGAAAGCCCCGGCTCTGGCTGCTCGACGAACCCCACGCCGGGCTCGACGCGGATTCACGTGACCTCCTCGACACGGTCGTGCGGAGCGCGGTGCGTGAAGGGGCGACGGTGCTGCTTTCCTCCCACGAGGCCGATCGGGCGTCGGCCCTGGCGACGCGAACCGTCACGATCGCGGGGGGTTTCGTCACCCACGACACGGGACCGCACGACACCGGACCGCACGACACGGGACCGCACGACACGGGACCGCACGACACCGGACCGCACGACACCGGACCGCACGACACCGGACCGAACGATGAGTGACCTGTGGCGTGACGCTGCCCTGGTCGCGCGAAAAGACCTCACGATCGAAGCTCGCTCTCGCGTCACGATGTCGCAGATCGCGCCGTTTGCCGTCCTGATCCTCGTGCTCTTCGCCTTTGCGCTCGACAACCTGGTGATCCGCGACACGAACCAGTCGACCACCATCTCGGGCATCGCGGCATCGACCGTCACTGCGGGGTTGTTCTGGTTAGCCGTGCTCTTCAGCGCGCTCCTCGCGGTGCAGCGAAGTTTTGCGATCGAAGTCGCCGATGGGGGTCGCGACGGGCTGAGGCTTTCGTCACTCGACCCCGCAGGAATCTTCCTCGGCAAAGCAGCCGCGATCGGCGTCCAATTGGCCGCGCTCCAGGTCGTACTGCTCGCCGGTTCGCTGTTGTTCTTTCGTCCAACGGTGCAAGAACCTCTGGTCCTCGCCCTCGTTTCTGTCCTCGCGACGATCGGCCTCACCACGACCGGAACCTGTTACGGCGCACTGTCTGCGGGGCTTCGGGTCCGCGACACGTTGCTGCCGGTGCTTTACTTTCCAGTGGTAACACCGCTGCTCCTCGCGGCGGTGAAAGCAACGGCGGCTGCACTTGTCGGAGAGCTCTCCGAGGCGTGGCCATGGGTTCGCCTTCTCGCCGTTTTCGCAGTGATCTACACGGCCATGGGCGTTTTGGTATTCGGTCAGCTTCTGGAAGACTCTTAGGGTGAGCGAACGTTCCATTTCACTGGTTCTCGGAGCCTTGAGCGTGGTGCTGATCGGCATCGTGCTCGTGCTCGGCCTGGGCGTCACGGATGCCGACTACGTTCAGGGTGAGGTCGTGCGGATCCTCTACATCCACCCGGCGGTCGCGTGGGTGGCGTACATGGCCTTTGGCATCACCTCGGTCGCCAGCCTGGCCTGGTTGCGACCGAAATCGAGGAGCCTGTTCTGGGACCAGCTGGCCGGGTCTTCGGCCGAGATCGGCGTGTTGTTCACGTTCCTCGCATTACTGACCGGTTCGATCTGGGGTCGCTCCACGTGGGGCGTGTGGTGGACGTGGGATGCCCGAACAACATCGACGCTCCTGCTGCTCTTCCTCTATATCGGTGTGCTTGCGCTTCGCCAGGTTCCTCAGGATCGCGACACTCGCGCCCGTCGCAGCGCAATCGCTGCCCTTATGGCGTTCGTCAACGTGCCCCTCGTTCACTTCTCGGTGAAGTGGTGGCGCACCCTGCACCAGGAAGCCTCGGTCGTACGTGTTGATCGCAAGCTCCACGGTTTGCAGCTCACCACGCTTCTCATTGGAGTGCTCGCCTTCACCCTGTTGTACTTCTGGCTGTTGATTCTTCGCTATCGCGTGGCCCGCTGGGAAGACTCGATCGATGAGTCCGGACTCGACGACGCGATTGCATCGCGTCGTGCCGAAGCCGCTCGATCGACGTCGGTGGGGGCGCTGTCATGAGCTACGTGTGGGCCGCGTACTTCGCCGTGTTCGGGTGCATCGGTGTTTACGCCGCTCGCCTCTTCATTCGTGCTCGCGCCGCAGCGGCCAAGGTTCTTTCGCGCGAGTCATCCGAAGCAGCAATCGATCCGAGCACGACCCAGCAGGGGAAGGCCTGAGTTGAAAAAAGGAACGCGCGCATACGTTTCTCTTGGCGCGATCGCCGTTGCGATCGGATTCCTTGTCTTCCAAGGCCTGGGAAACGCGACCGAGTACTTCAAGACGACCGAGGAAGCCGTTGACCAGCAGGCCAGGCTCAGCAACAAGCGGTTCCGCTTGGAAGGCACGGTGGTCGACGGCACCGTATGTCTACCGAGCTCCGGGGGCGTGCAGTTCCTCGTGGAGACGAACGGGAAGAAACTCGGCGTGCGTCACGACGGTGATCCACCGGAGCTGTTTCGAGCAAACATTCCGGTGGTGCTGTCGGGCTCGTTCGACAAGGCTTCACCTCGCCTCGACGCCGTTGATGGCCCGACGTTTCGCAGTGACCTCGTCATGATCAAACATTCCAACGAATACATCGAGAAGAACAAGGATCGGGTGGCCGACTACGTCGGAAAAGACGTGCCCGCAAAGGACTCGAGTAAAGACATCCCCAAGTGTTGATGGGCCGTGTGACGTTATGAAAGCCGCACTAGGAGGAATCGGCATCGCCGCCGCGTTCGTGGCATCGGTTCTCGGAGCGTTGAGCATTGCGTACGGACTCGTGCGCAAACGACCCGCCGTTCTCGCGACGGGATACCGCTTCGTGCCGGTGCTTGCCGTGTCGACGATACTCTCGGTCGTGGCGATGGAGTGGGCCCTGATCACCCACGACTTCTCGCTGGCCTACGTCGCGAAAAACAACGCGCTCGAAACCCCCCTGCTCTACACGATCGCCGGTATGTGGGCGTCGCTCGAAGGGTCCATTCTGCTGTGGGGATTCGTGTTGGTCGCCTACATCGTCAGCATCACGATCTACTTCCGGAAACGACGCAACGACGCACTCGTCGCCTGGGCCACGGTGGTCATGTTGTTGACCTCGGCGTTCTTCTTCTTGTTGATGGTCGGACCGACCAACCCGTTCAAGACGTTGTTTCGACCACCCTTGAACGGTGACGGACCAAACCCGTTGTTGCAGAACCACCCTCTGATGGCGTTTCATCCACCGATCCTCTACGCGGGCTACGTCGGCATGACCGTCCCGTTCGCGTTCGCCATGGCTGCGCTCATCACCGGACGCGTTGGTGAGGGTTGGCTGCTGGAGATTCGACGCTGGACGCTCGGCGCCTGGGGTTGTCTCACCCTTGGCATCGGACTCGGCGCATGGTGGAGTTACGAGGTGCTCGGTTGGGGTGGCTTTTGGGGATGGGATGCCGTTGAGAACGCCTCGCTGCTGCCGTGGCTCACGGCGACTGCATTCATTCATTCGGTGCTGGTGCAGGAGCGTCGGGCCATGCTTCGGGTATGGAACCTTTCTCTGATTTGTGCCACCTTCTCACTCACGATTCTCGGAACATTCCTCACCCGTTCGGGAGTCATCAGTTCGGTCCACGCGTTCTCCAACTCCACTATCGGACCGTGGTTGCTGACGTTCTTCGCCGTCGTTGTGCTCAGTGCGCTGGGCCTCATCGCTTGGCGTGGTGATCAACTCCGCAGCGGCGGTTCCATCGACTCGCCCGTGTCGCGCGAGGGTGCATTTCTCGCCAACAACATCCTGTTCGGCGCGTTCGCGTTCGTCGTGCTTCTCGGGACCGTCTTTCCGTTGCTGGTCGAAGCATGGAACGGTCAGCGGCTGTCCGTGGGCGCTCCGTACTTCGACACGATGACCCGACCCTTAGGTCTCGTGATGCTGTTCCTCATGGCGATTGCGCCCGTCCTCCCATGGCGAAAGGCATCGACGGAAGTCCTTGCCGTGCGGATACGCATACCCATGCTCATAGGTGTACTTACGGTTGTGCTGTGCGTCGTTTTCGGTCTCCGCGGTGCGAGCACCCTCTTCACGTATTTCCTCGGAGCGTTCGCAGCAGGTGCGGCGTTCCGACAACTGGGGCTGGCCATCCGCGGTGCGCGGGCGAGGGGAGCGAGTCCGCTTCGAGCGTTCGTCGGACGCGCCAACGGCGGCATGATCGTTCACCTCGGCGTGATTCTCATTGCCGTCGCCATAGCCTCATCGAGATCGTATGCGTCGAGCACCGAGTTCGTCATGAAACCCGGCGAGACCCGAGCGTTCAAGGGCCACGAAGTTGAACTCGTGCGATTCCGCCAGGAAGAAAAGAAGTCCGCGGGTGTCGTCGTATCAACGGCTTGGCATGCCGACATCCGAATCAACGGCGGCCGAATCGATTCGCCGGCCATCACCCGGCTCGATCAGAGCGGCAGTGTGGTTGGCACGCCCTCGGTGCGTACCGGCTTCTTCTCGGATCTCTATCTGACGTTCGTACAGAAACCCGACACCGACGACGGCAAGGCAATCATTGGGTTCTACGTGCAGCCGATGATTCTGTGGCTCTGGGTCGGTATCGGCATCATGGGCTTGGGAACCATCCTGTCGATGGTTCCCGGTACTCGGCGTCGCCCGACGGAACCGACAAGCGCGCTCACCGGGGTGGCAGTGGCATGACCAAACCCGCACGTAAGATCGCTATTGCTCTCGCCGTCGTGGTGGCCGCCTTCATCGTGCTTCTCGCCACGAGGTCACCCATCTCCAACGATCGCCCGAGCACCCTCCTCATCGGCAAGATGGCACCGGAGATCTCCGGGGTCTCGATCATCGACGGTCGCCAGGTGTCGCTCACTTCGCTGCGAAGCCAGAACAGGTTCGTGCTGGTCAACTTCTTCGGGTCTTACTGCGTTCCGTGTATCAAGGAACACCCGGATTTGGTGAAGATCGACACCGATCTCGCTGCAGACGTATCGATTCTCGGCGTCACGTTCGAGGAGAACGTCGACGATGCACGCGACTTCTTCAAACAGCGCGGCGGTACGTGGCCTGTCGTCGACTCCCCCCGAACGGCCGTTGACTACGGCGTCGTGAAGATTCCCGAGTCCTTTCTGATCAGTCCGTCCGGCGTCGTGCTTTTCAAGGCGACCGGTGGAATCACTGCGAAGAACTTCAAGGAGATCCTTGACCAGGCGAAGGCAGGCGCGTGAACAAGGGTCGAGGTCCGTGGGTTCCCATTTGGCTCCTCGGATTCATTTTGATAGGCACACTGATCATTGGCCGCGGCCGACCCGACAACAGCGTCGAAGCCCGCGCCAATTCGATCGCCGCCGGCATCAAGTGTCTTGTGTGCCAGGGCCTTTCCGTTGACCAGTCGAAGTCGGGCTCGGCGCGCCTGATCTATGCCGAGATTCTTCGCCAGGTCAAAGACGGGCGCACCGACGCCGACATCCGGGGGTACCTCGTGGGTCGCTTCGGGAAGGAGTTGCTTCTCATCCCCGAATCGTCCGGCGCTGGATCCGTGGTGTGGATCGCACCTGTTGCTCTCACGATCTTGGCCTTCGCCGGATTGGCTGTGGTGTTCATCCGATGGCGACGCGCCGCTGCAACATCCACCGGGATCGAGGAGCTGAGCGATCTGGACTCGGCGCGCGTCGCCCGGGCACGGGCGCAGCAACGTCGATCCGGATCCGAAGCTGAAGGTGCCGTCGACAGCGCAGGTACCGTCGGCCGGGTGGAGGCCGTGGACGCTGTCGACGGGTTGAACTCCGTGGGCCATGGTGATGCTCGATGACGCCGTCGAATGCTGATCGACTACGCGAGCTGGAAGAACGACGCGACTTCCTCCTTCGATCGATCGATGATCTCGAACGCGAGCACGAGGCCGGCGACCTCACCGAGGCCGATTTCAATCTTCTCCACCGCGACTATTCACGACGCGCTGCTGAAGTCCTTAAAGAACTCGACGACGTCCGCGGACCGCTTGTCGCACCGCCTACGGATGTTCCACCGACGCCCGTCGAACGCGCCATCGCGAAGAAGGCTCGGATACTTCGAGTGTTTGCGGGGCTCGGCATTGTCGCGTTCGCAATCGTTGCCGGTGTGTTCGTCGCGCGCATCGCCGGCGTCCGCTCGGGAAGCGACAGCCTGACGGGAAGCGTGAACGCCGCCGAGGCAAACACGACGTCAGCCCAGGTGGAGAGGCTGATTCGTGAGGGTCGGGACAGGATGGCCACGGATCCGGTTGCGGCGATTCAGAACTTCGACCAGGCAGTCGCACTCGACCCCACACAGGTCGAAGCACTGACCTACGGCGGATGGCTTCTGCGCTTGGTGTCGCGTTCCACCACCGACGACGGCCAGCGTGTCGAACTGCTCAACGGTGCACTGAAGCGTATTGATCGGGCCATCGAGCTCGACCCCGGATATCCCGACGCGCGCGCCTTTCGTGGCATCATCCGTCTGCGCGATCAGGATGACCCGAAGGCAGCAATCGAGGACTTTGCGGTCCTCGACACGGTCACGGTTCCCGATGAAGTGGCGACGCTCGTTGGCAACGCCCGCGTCGAGGCAGAACAGGCCGCCGCAGGCAACTAGCAGCCAAGTAGGCGCGGGCCAAGTATCGCTCTAGCCGAGTAGGGCGCTAGCCGAGTTCGGCGGCGAGATCACCCAAACGTGATTCGCCCTCCACGGTCTGGCCACCACGAGCCAGAAAGTTCTCCATCGCAACGTCGGCGGCCGGATCAATAAGTGTACGTGCGAATGCCCTGCTCTCCTCGACGAGCGCGTCGGCCATACCAACCTCGCTGCGGAGCACGCTTGCCTTCGCTTCTGCCACAGCGTGTGGAGGAAACGATGCGACACGATGAGCGAGTCTGTGTGCCGCGGCTCGAACGTCGACAGCCGGGAACGTCCGGTTCACCCAGCCCCATCGTTCCGCAGTATCCGCGTCGATGTCTTCGCAGCCGAGGATGACCTCCATCGCCCGCGATCGTCCGAGGAGACGGGGAAGCCGTTGCGTGCCGCCTCCGCCGGGAAGAATCCCGAGCGCCACCTCGGGCTGGTTGAAGATGGCAGTTTCGCGAGCTGCATAGCGGACGTCGAACGACATCGCGAGCTCACTCCCACCACCTCCCACTCGTCCCTCGATAACGGCGATGGTGAGCTTGGGCATCGTCCGGAAGAGTTCGCACACCCGGCCAAACGCCCGAACCTCGAAGCCCGGCACGCCGCCCTTGGGGAACTTCAGGATCAACGACACGTCGAAGTGCGCGATGAAGAACCCGGGCGTGGCACTCTGCACCACGACCGCGTGGACTGACGGGTCGTAGGCGCACTTCTCGGCGACTTTTTGAAGTTCGCCGAGGAGTTCCAGGTCGTAGAGATTGACCGGTGGCTTGTCGATCTCGATCGTCGTGACGCCGCCATCGGTGCTGACCCGCAAGAACTTCATCTCGTTGCTCATGGGTGCACCGTAGGAACTTCACCACGTGAGTGCAACTCGCGCCACCCGTGACACGTGCGCGACTTCGTTACCGGATCGTGGCGTGGGGTTGGCTCTCCGTGAGACCGGCATTGGTGATGCGTACGAAACGGGCGTTGCGCTGAAACTCATCGATGGTGGTTGCGTCGCAATAGCTCATGGCACTACGAACGCCGGCCATGAGCGTGTTCACCAGTTGGACCACGGACCCTTTATACGCAACCGTGCCTTCGACGCCCTCCGGTGCGCGTTGTTCGAAATACTCGGCGTCGACCTCAGTGCCTTCACGCAGTGCGCGGCGCTCGAGCGCTTCGAAGCTGGCCATGCCACGAACACGCTTCACGAGCCCGTGCGGCGATTGCTCGATTTCGCCGGGGCTCTCCTTCGTGCCCGCAAACATGGAGCCGATCATCACGGTGTGTGCACCGGCGGCCAGGGCCTTCGCGATGTCGCCACTCGTGCGGATTCCTCCGTCACCAATCACGGGCACATCGAGTCCGGCGCAATCGTTGATTGCCGTGAGCTGGGGCACGCCTACGCCTGCCACCAAACGTGTCGTGCACACACCGCCCGGTCCGACGCCGACCTTGATGGAGTTCGCACCCGCCCGAATGAGGTCTTCGGCACCTTCTCGGGTCGCAACATTGCCGGCAACGACGTCGACGGCCGGAAACTCTTTTTTCAGTGCACGGACGGTATCGATTGCGTGGTCGGAGTGCCCGTGGGCGATGTCGAGCACCAACGCATCGACGCCAGCGTCGACCATCGCCCGGCTCCTCGTTATTGCGTCGCGATCGGTGCCGACGGCCGCTCCGACCTGAACACCGGCTTCCTTGACCCGGGCGACCTGTTTGGCCTGTTGCTCGATCGTGAGGAAGCGGTGGATCATCCCGATACCGCCCATCGTGCCGAGAGCGATCGCCATCTCGAATTCACATACGGTGTCCATGTTGGCGGCGACTATCGGCAGGCCAAGGCTGACACCGGTGCTCAACTGGGTGCTGACGGAAACATTCTGACGACTTCGCACATGGGACTTCTGTGGCACGAGCAGAACATCGTCAAAGGTCAAGCCAATGCGTACGTCGTCGAGGTTCACGGTCTAACTCCCACTGGTTTCACGCATCACAGGTTCGTTGCGCGTTGCTCAACGGGATTTCCGGCTGAGCCGGTATGACATCCTAACGCTATGTGTCGGCGCGGCCGAGTCGCGTCGGCGGGAGTACCGGAGGTGTTCTGCAATCATGGAGGCATGGGTTTTTTCGATCGGAATCGCGACGCGTTGGCCAAGCAAGGAATCGACCCGAGTCGTCTTCCTCCAGGGCAGTATTCGACGGAGCGCTTCCCCGTGCTCCACGTGGGAAGCACCCCGAAGTACGGCGCCGCCGACCTTGCCACCTACGACGTGAAGATCGGCGGCGCCGTCGAACGCCCCTTCACCCTCACGCTCGACGAAATCAAGGCACGTCCGGCCGTTCACGTGACCACTGACTTGCACTGCGTGACCAAGTGGTCGAAGTTCGACACGCAGTGGACGGGATGCTCGATCGCGGCGCTACTCGCTGACGCAGGAATTCACCCCGACGCAACCCACATCATGTTTCATTGCGAGTTCGGGTACGACACCAACCTTCCGTTGGCCGACGTCCTCGAACCCCGCGTCGCACTGCTGGCCTACGAGTACCAGGGCGAGCCGCTCGAACCCGACCATGGTTTCCCCCTTCGTTCGCTCGTGCCGCACCTTTATCTGTGGAAGTCGGCCAAGTGGATTCGCGGTATCGAGGTCATGGTCGGCGACAAGCCCGGCTTCTGGGAACGAAACGGCTATCACATGTATGGCGACCCGTTCCGTGAGCAGCGTCATTGGGGCGACTGATGGACACCGTCGATGTGAGTCTCCTCGGCGATCCACCGGGTCGCATCGCGACCCAGGTGCAGGGTGCGCGTTCGCTATCCAAATCGGACTTTCGCCGCAAGATCGCGCTCGTTCTCGTTCCCTTTGTCGTGGCGATCATTGCCAACGGTGCGATCAATGGCTCCGGGTTGTCGCGCAATGCCCGCGCTCTGGCGTCGGCCCCGTTCGGACTCCTCGCCACCCTGTTCGGGTTGGCATCCGGCTTTCTTCTGTTCGGACGCTATGTGCGCATAGGAGTGAAGCGATATCGCATCGCTGCAGGGGTCAGTGCGGCCCTTCTCGGCTTCATCATCTTGACGGGGTCGGCGGTTCGTCTGACTGGTTCAGGACTCGGTTGTCCGGATTGGCCGGATTGCAAAAATGGCGACGTCATTCCGAAGTCGGGTCGGTCCGCGCAGATCGAGTTCGGGAACCGAGTGGTCACCGGGTTGTGCATTCTCGCCGCGGCCGTGTGCGTGCTCCTCGCGCTCGTTCGGGTGCCGTATCGACGAGACCTCGTGAAGTACGGCGCTTTGGTGAGCTTTCTGATCTTCGGCAACGCGATCGTCGGTGCATTTGTAGTGATCTTCGAGTTGAAGACAGGCGTCGTTTCTGCACACTTTGCACTCGCCATCGTGTCCCTCGCGGTGGCACTCGTGCTGTATCACCGGGCGGGCGAACGCGGAGGGAGCGCCGACCTACTGGGCAGAGATCGTGTGGCGGTGTCCAGTCAGCTGCTGTGGTCGTCACGAATCACTACCGGTCTCATGGTCATCGGGCTGCTGCTGGGTGCCGTCGTCACGGGCTCAGGACCACATGTTGGGGACCCGGAGAAGACGGAGCGGTATCCGTTCGACCTTCGGTCGGCGACCATCGTGCACAGCAGCGTCATGTGGATCACGCTGGCCAGCGTCGTCGTTCTCGCAGTGTTAAGCGCGCGAACTATTGGCGCCGAGCGGGTTCGTTCGCGTGTCACCTGGTTGCTTGGTGCGCTTGTCGCACAGGGTGGCGTCGGCTATCTCCAGTGGGCAAAGCACCTCCCGGCCGCACTCGTGCAGGTGCACGTGCTCGGCGCGGTCGTGGTGTGGTCACTGATGTTGTGGGTACGGGCGGCGGTGACGAACGCAGCAGCTGATGTCGGCGCTGACGTCGCCGCCTTCACGCCGGTACAGCGGTGACCTTTGCCGGTGGCTTTCGATCAAGCAGGTATGCGGCCACGACGCCCCCAATCGCACCGAAGAGGTGGGCCTGCCAGCTCACGCCGGCGTTGATGGGCAGTACACCAAAGAGCATCGTGCCGTAGAAGGCGGCCACGACGACACCAATCAGGATCTGCCCGAGCTTGCGGGCGAACCAGCCCCGCACCAACAGATACGTCAACAGACCGAAGATCACGCCACTCGCGCCGAGATGCACCGAGTTCGTCGACCCGAACAGCCACGCCCCGAGGCCACTGATCACGGCCACGATCACCACAACCGACGCGAAGCGCCGCAGACTCTTTAGCGCAACGATCATTGCGAGGACCACGAACGGCAGCGTGTTGCCGATGAGGTGTCCCCACCCCGCATGCAGAAACGGGGCGAAGGCAATGCCGCGAAGGCCACTGACC
Source organism: Acidimicrobiia bacterium (assembly GCA_031418035.1). Classification (GTDB taxonomy): domain Bacteria; phylum Actinomycetota; class Acidimicrobiia; order Acidimicrobiales; family JANYDT01; genus JANOYY01. Next base: position 7,248 of record JANOWU010000036.1, on the reverse strand, counting down.
CGATGAGGCCGGATTCCATAGGCGTCGAGGCGGTGAGACAACACGGTGTCGATTGCCTCGACGATCCACAACACGGCAACCGAGCCGCCGACGGCCATACCAGCGGAGCGGACCTGGTCGAGTCCGGAGCCCGACGACGCATCGCCGTCGGCGGGAGACCTTGGCGCTGTCGTCGGCTTCATCGACCCAACTGAATCCATAGGGACAACGTACTGCGCTCGCATTTCTCCTGCTCCTGGCAGCCCTGAGTCCGGTTCAGGGTATCCGACGCCAGAACGAACATGACAGAGGGTGACCGGGAGGGCCCGCTAGGATGCCGATCGATGTCCTCTTCGTCGCCGACCTGTGCACGACCGACCTGTGACGCTTTGGCGACGGCTCGTTTCTTCTTCGACGGCAGCGCCGGCGTCTTGGTTCTCGATACCCGAGTGAGCGAGTACGGCGGGTCCGGCGTGCTCTGCGACCGTCATGCCGAGTTGCTTCGCGCGCCGAAGGGTTGGACCGTCGACGACCGCCGAGTCGTTGCCCCGCGGTTGTTCCCGATCACCCGGTTCGAAGAACCAGTACGTTCACTTACCTCTCGCGCTCGACGTCTCCTCACGCCGATCGCGCAGGACAAGACCCCGCTCCCCCTCGATGGTGGTCCGGCCTATGAGCTTCCGGCGTCGTATGAATCAGCGCCGACCGACGCCGCGGTTGCGATCCACCCCGATCAAGCGATGCTGGCATTGCCCGACCAGCGCACCCCGCTTCTCGCCCGCGCATTCGAGGCCGCAGGCCAACGGGTCCGCCCCACCAGCGGTCTCAGCTCGCTGATCCCACCCGCACCGGTTGCCCCCGACGCGGTCTCCGACGGCGACAGCACCGCCGCAGCCGCCGGCTAACCCTCGCCGCTTCGCCCCGGCTCCGGCTGTTGGCGCTGGAGTTGGAGTGTCGAACCGCCCCGGTTGGAGTTACTCGGTGGCGATGGCTCGCAGGATGTTGAGCTGGGCAGTGTCGTTCGCAGGCTTGCGCGCCGCATAGAGACCGACCACCGACGCAAGGAGCATCAGCGCAATGAGGAATGGGAATGGCACCGTGAGCTTCAAGATACCGTTGTCTTTCGCAAGTACACGTACTAGTGCCGACCCGAAGCCAGTCCCGAGGATCACGCCGACTACTGCACCGAACGTAGCTACCGCGATGGCTTCCCAACGAATGGACGACTTGAGCTGCGCCCGACTCATGCCGACGGCCCGAAGTAGGCCCACCTCTCGCGTGCGTTCGAGTACCGACAGCCGCAAGGTGTTCGCAATACCCAGGATCGCAATCAGAATGGCAAGGGCCAGAAGGGCATAGACCACGCTCAGGAACTGCTGGAACTGACCAATCTGACCTTCCACGAACTTCTGCTTGGTCTGGAACTCCGCAGCCGGGAAGTCCTCCAGCGCGGCGTCGGCAGCCTTCTGGAGCTTGGTACGCGACGCCTTGTCGTTCGCTGAACTCTTCACGTACAGAATCGTCGGGGCCTCGATCTCGATGTACCGCGAGAGGGTGGCCTTGTTGTCGACGAGGTAGTAGAGGTTGCCCAGACCTTCGGCGTCGCTGTACAAGGCAACGATCGTGAGCTTGGTCTTGCGCCCATTCTGAAACGTCGGACTGATCGTGTCGCCTATCTTGAGACCTTGATCGAACGCCGTTGTCTTTGCGACAGCCACGGTGTCCTTCTTGCTGAGATCTCGCAGCGCACCTTCGACCTTGCCCAACCGGACGACTTCCTCGAACTGGGAAGAGTCAATGCCGCCTACTGATCGCGGCCGTGCCGGGAACCCGAAACTGAAACGCGCGTTCTGGATCGTGGAAGTCGCAACGACACCGGGAACATTCGCCAACCGTTCCTGAACTTGGGGTGGAAAGCCGATATCCGAAGCGCTCGCTACCACGTAATCGGCTCGAATCACGGTGTCGAACGAACCGCGGAAGGTCTGCGTGAGAGAGGTCGACAGAACCAAAAGCGCGCTTACCAGTGCCGTGCCAATGGTGAGGGCCAGCGCCGTTGCCGACGTCCGCGTCGGATTGCGCACCGAGTTCTGCCGAGCAATTTGTCCCGACGTCGTGCCCGCAACTCGCCCCGTTGCAACGAGATACCAGCCCGCAAGACCCGCAAGTGCGGACGCAGCAAGCAGCGGGCTGAAGAGCAGGAGCGCAATGATCACCGAGAAGGTCAGCACGTTGCGCCAACCCTGGTTCACCCGACGGTCCTCGGCCTTCGTGACGTTACGGTCGCGAATCATCGCGATGAACCACCAAACACCGAAGACGACGACTCCGGCGATTGCTCCCGACATGAGCGTGGAGACGATCAGCTTCGAGTCGCGTTCCGAGATCTCCTTGATGGCGCCAAGGACGCCACCGATCGTGCCTCCGATGCCGAGCAGACCACCGAACAGGATCACGACCACCCCGAACCATTTGCGTCCGAAGAACCCGGCGATCGGTTTCGCCAGCAACGGGCCGACGAACACCAGACCGAGAAGCGCGAGTCCGGCCGAGACGCCAACAACGGTTGCGCCACTGGAACCCTCGCCTCGGAGACCGATGACGAGCGCGATAGCGCTCGCGATCACGACGAGCGATCCCATAATGAGCCTCGGCCGCGAACTGCCGGATTTGTCGATGGAGCTCTCGCGCAACGCAGCAAGCGGTTTAATACGCCCGGATTTGATCGCCGGGAAAATCGCAGAGAGCAGTGTGACCGTCGTGCCTACGAACATACCGACGGCGATCGTCCGGGGCCGGAGTTTGAGGCCCGAGCTCGGGAGTCCTCCCAGGCCGCCGACGACGGTCAGCAGCGTCTTGATTCCGGTCGCTATCACCAGACCGCCCAAGACGCCTATCGCCGACGCGACGACTCCGACCAAGAGGGCCTCACCAAACGTCGCCGACAGAATCTGTTTTCGGGAAGCGCCAAGAATTCGTAGACTCGCCATTTCTTTGGTGCGCTGGGCAACGAGAATCGAAAAGGAGTTCGAGATCACGAAGATACTGACGAAGAGCGCAACAAGGGCAAAGGCCGAAAAGAACGTGTTGATGAACCCGAAGACCTGCCCGACGACGGTCTGCGCCTCCTTTTGAAGCTTGTCCCCGGTAAGGACTTCAAGGGTCGTCTTTCCTTCGAACTCCGTGGCGTCGAGGGTCTTCGTAAGCGCGCTTTTTAGCTGAGCTTGACTAACCCCGTTGTCTGCTCGGACGAGGAAGTTCTGCACCAGTCCCTTCTTGAACAACAGTTCTGGGCCGGTAGTTTCGTCGAAGAAGACCGAAGATACGCCCAGGGCGCTGTCGGAGCTTCCGAACGTCGCATCACCAACGAGTGTGAACTCCCGAATGCCAGAGAGGACGTTGACCTTGACGCGGTCCCCGAGCTTGTACTTGGTGGTCTTCATAAGTGCGCGGTCGAAGACAACCTCACCGGCCTTCGGGGTTCGCCCGTTGAGGATCCGGAAAGGATTCAACTCCGGGTCGTCGAACCAGACGTAACCGAAGGTAGGTGCTCCGCCCGTCTTGACGAGCTTGCCCTTCTTGTTGATCGGCTGGGCGTACCCCTGAATCTGTGGTCCGACGCCCGCGACACCGGGAATCGCCGCGATCGTGTCGCCCAACGAAAGCGGCAGGCCTGCTCGGCCGTCGTCGTAGGGACCAGCGTCCAAGTCACTTCCGAACGCTCGCACCTGACGGACCTGGGCGTCGACCCCCTCTACGGACGACGAGAAGAGGTCTTCGAAGAGACCCCGAAGCGTGTCGGTGAAGACGAACGAACCGCAGAGAAAAGAGACTCCGAGGACAATCGAAAGCGCGCTTGCAAAGAGCCGCGATTTGTATGCCCACAGATTTTTGATCGTTAACCGAAACATGACGGTGATCCCGGCTCAGCGTCCGAAACGCTTCATGCGTGAGAGCACGAGGTCTTCCGTTGGGTTCAGCATTTCGTCGACCACCTTGCCGTCGGCGAGAAACATCACTCGATCCGCGTAGCTTGCAGCAACGGGATCGTGCGTGACCATCACGATCGTCTGACCGTATTCGCGAACGGCCTTTCCCATGAAGCTCAGGATCTCCGCACCCGTCGAAGAGTCAAGGTTTCCCGTGGGTTCGTCTGCGAAAATGATCGCGGGCTGGCTGGCCAGCGCACGCGCCACGGCCACACGTTGCTGCTGGCCGCCCGAAAGCTCACTGGGTCGATGCTTCAACCGGTTCGCGAGCCCGACGGTGTCGATCACCTTGTCGATCCAGGCTTTGTCACCCGTGCGCCCTGCCAGCAACATCGGGAGATTGATGTTCTCTCCGGCGGTGAGGGTGGGAACCAGGTTGTACGCCTGGAAGATGAACCCGACCTTGTCGCGACGCAACATGGTCAGATCCTTTTCGCCGAGCTGGGTGATGTCGGTCTCGCCGATGAACACCTGGCCGCGGGTCACGTCGTCGAGCCCGGCGGCACAGTGCATCAGCGTCGACTTGCCGGACCCGGACGGGCCCATGATGGCCGTGAACTGTCCCTGGCCGAACTGGACGCTGACGTCGTCGAGCGCTCGGACCTCGCTATCCCCAGTTCCGTAGATCTTGGAGACGTTGACTGTGGACGCCGCGACAGCAGAAAGAGTAGAAGGGGGCATAAGCCCATGTTCGCAGCACTTGACGACGTTCAGCGACAGGTGCCCCATGACCGACCCCTGGGATGACCCTGAGTCGTTCGTCGGGTATTTCCGCCCTCAGAGGGTGGACACGCACACGTCGTCGCCCTGAGGACGACTCAACGTCTGCAACAGCTCCGTGTCGCCGTACAGCTCGTGCAACATGCCTCGCACCATTCCACGGTCCACCGCGCAGATCACGGGATGCGTGGCCGAGAGCTCACCGAACGGACAGTGACCGCGCACGAGCGACATCGGGTCATCGTTCGTCGAAGACCCAGGTGAAGCGTCGTCGTCGTCCGTTCGCGGCGTGGAGATGGCATGTGCGGCGAAACCATGTGCAGTGAGTGCATCGGCGACTGCGTGCAGTGCCGCCCGTTTGGAGCGGTGTTGGTCTCCCGGATTCATTTGCGACGCCAGCTCGCGGCCGTATTGCTCGCCCACCTCTTCGGCGAGTCGTTGGGCGACGTCGGGTGCCAGCAGGTCGAGGGCCTTCGACAGAAGGGTGGTGACGAGATCGTGTCGACGGGCGCCGAACTCCAACTCGATGGGCTTACCGGTCGTGCGGTAGCGCTTGGAAGGTCGCCCGGCCCTGCCCTCATGGCTGTCGGAGCCGACTTCGAGATAACCACCCGCCACCAATTTGTCGAGGTGATGTCGCGCCACGTTGGGGTGAAGGTCGCACTTCCCTGCGGCCTCTGCGGCGGTCACGCCTCCGTCGGTGTCTCGGGCGAGCAGATAAATACGACGTCGGGTGGGGTCTCCGAACATGGCCGACGCCGCGGAGACGACAGCGGTGAAGTCCTCGCCGGTGGGCGGGGTATTCGGAGCGGAAAGCGGCTGCTCGTGGTCCGGAATCCGGCCGCGCGTGATGTGGCCAGGATCACGCTTGCGAATCGCAACCGGCGTCAAAGAAGGGGTGGCCACGCCACTACGTTAGGCGGTCAGCGAAACATTGCTCCGGAGGACCCCCAAAAACATGGCCATTACCGAACAGCAGATCCTCGAGGCGCTCGCCGCGGTCGACGAACCCGAGATCCGCAAACCCATCACCACGCTCGATATGGTGCGCGAGATCACCGTCAACAAGGGCGATGTTCGGGTCACGATCGCTGCGAAATCCGAGAACGACCCAGTTGCCACTGAGCTGGCCGAACGCGTTCGCCGGGCGATCGCCGGTGCCGGGGCGTCGCGAGCCGACGTCCACATTGCGTGGATGACCGATGAGGATCGGGCGATTCTGCGGGCCCGTCTTCAGGCCGACGACGTCGACCACGAAAACGCCGGGCAGGGCGGCCACGGGCACGCCGATGGCCCCGTTCGCGCTCCCAAGTTCATGCAGATCGGATCCAAGACCCGAGTGCTTGGTATGACGTCGGGCAAGGGCGGTGTCGGAAAGTCGTCAACCACCGTCAACGTGGCAATTGCGCTGGCGCAGCGAGGGTTGAAGGTCGGTGTCCTCGACGCCGATGTGTACGGGTTCTCGATCCCGAAAATGCTCGGCATCGAACAGGTCCCCACCATCGTCGATGGGTTCGTGATCCCGCCGATTCGTCACGGTGTCGCGGCGATGTCGATCGGCTTCATGGTCGAAGAGGACCGGGCAATCATCTGGCGAGGCCCCATGTTGCACAAGGCTCTCGAGCAATTCCTCACCGACGTGTACTGGGGAGAGCCCGACTTCTTGCTGATCGACATGCCACCCGGAACCGGCGACGTTGCGCTTTCCATGGCGCAGTACCTCCCGCGATCGGAAGTGTACGTAGTAACGACGCCGCAGCCTGCGGCTCAACGTGTGGCCCAGCGCTCTGCCGCTATGGCCCGCCAGCCACAGATCAACATGCGGGTGCACGGCATCATCGAGAACATGAGCTGGTTCACCGGTGACGACGGAAAGCGTTACGAGATCTTCGGCAGCGGCGGCGGTGCCGAGTTGGCCGAAACGCTCCAGGTCCCCCTCGTCGGACAAATCCCCCTGGTGCCCGAACTGCGCGAAGGCATGGATATCGGCGAACCGATCATGGCCTCGGACCCCACGAGCGAGGCAAGCGCGGCGTACACCCAGATAGCAAAGCGGATCGTCGAGGAGCTCGGCCCGAAGCGGATCTACAAGTCCGAACTCAAAATCGGCGGGCACTAGCCAGCAATTGACGCCAAAGGGCGATAACTTCGGACGCTATGTCCGCGGGTACCGCTCAAGCTGAACATCAATCGCACGGCGCCGGTCACGCGGGGATCGGGGCGCTCACACTGGGTGCACTCGGTGTCGTCTTCGGAGACATCGGAACCTCCCCGCTCTATGCACTTCGTGAGGCCTTCCACGGACACCATCTAGAAGTGGAACGGGCCACCGTATTTGGGGCCTGCTCCCTGGTGTTTTGGTCGATGCTCATCGTGATCACGATCAAATATCTCGTGTTCGTCATGCGGGCGAATAATCGAGGCGAGGGTGGCATCTTGGCCCTGATGTCGCTCATTGCTCCTGAGAAGGGCTTCAACCCAGGTCGTAACCGCAAGTTCCTGGTTCTCCTAGGGCTTCTGGGCTGCGGGCTCCTGTACGGCGACGGCGTGATCACCCCCG
>JANOWU010000035.1:0-7556 GCA_031418035.1 Acidimicrobiia bacterium | reverse complement strand
GGGCAGGGAGAAGGGTGGGGGCGGCTGATGCCCCAACGAGAAGAAGCTTCGAAGGGCAAGAAATCCAGCCAAGGAAGCCAACGAAAGCGCCGCCAGGATCGCTCCGGCGACTCTTCGAACTGTCGAGCGCTTCGTTTCCGTCGTCGAGTCCATATGTGCACCTACTTCGCGATCATCATTTGGTCGGACCGCAGGGTGGTTTGGATCTCGCCGATCACCGCTTCGATCTCACCCAGCGGCACCGCTTTCGAGAACAGGAAGCCCTGTCCGGTGCCACAGCCCAGCGATCGCATACGGTCGAGTTGCTCTTGCGTCTCGATGCCTTCCGCGACTGTTTCCAGCCCCAACTGGCGGCCCATTGCGATGATCGATTCAGCAACCAACGAAGAACGGTTGTCGCCGAGTTCGTTTCGCAGGAACGAGCGATCGATTTTCACGATGTCGATCGGAAGTGATCGCAACGAACTGAGCGTCGAGTAGCCCGTACCGAAGTCGTCGAGGGCGAGGCGGATTCCCAGAGCCCGAATCTGACCGAGAACGTGTAACGCTTCGTCGACCTCATCGAGGAGTGCTGTCTCGGTGATCTCGAGGACGAGCATGCTCGGATCGAGATTGTGATCTCGCAGAGCCGCTTCCAACACCGGAATCAACATGACATCGCGGAGTTGCTTCGGCGAGAGGTTGACATTGATCTTCAGCGGTGCGTCCGTGAGTTTGGCGATGGCCGCGGCATCGCGCGCGACTGCTTCGAGGACCCACCGGCCGATTTCGAGGATCGAACCGTTCTCTTCGGCGATCGGAATGAACGTATTGGGTGCGAGCAGTCCCCGCTGCGGATGCTCCCAACGAACGAGGGCCTCGAACCCGACGACGCGTGATGCGACCAGATCTACGAGGGGCTGGTAGTGGACGCGGAACTCGTTGTGGACCAGGGCCTGGCGTATCGCTGACTGGATGCGCAGGCGGTCGCTGGCGACGAGATGCATGTCGGTGTCATAGGCGCGCACACAATTCTTTCCGGAGTGCTTTGCGGCGTACATGGCCATATCCGCATTGCGGAGCAGTTCGACCGCGTTGGTTGTCGGTGACGCCGTTGCGACTCCGATGCTGGCCGTCATCTCGATCTCGACGTCGCGGTCGCCCACGACGGGAAGCGCAAAACTTGTTCGAGCTTTGGTCAGCACGAGATCGGCGAACTCGCGAGCAGACGAGGGGCTCGTTGCTTCGAGCAGAATCGCAAACTCGTCGCCGCCCAAACGTGCCAGCGTGTCTCCGGGTCGGACTGCCTCCTGAAGAAATCGGGCGAGGTAACCCAACACGGCATCACCGGCATCATGGCCGAGGCTGTCGTTGACGTTCTTGAACCCGTCGAGGTCCAGGAACAACAGGCTGGTGTCTGCACCACTTCGCTGGGCCTGAGTAAGTGCGTGATCCAGTCGGCTCTGAAAGAGGGCGCGATTGGCCAGCGACGTCAGGGGATCGTGAAAGGCTTGGTGCTTGAGTTCGTTCTCCAAGGTCTTGCGATCGTGAACGTCGTGCCACGTCCACAGCGAGCCAGCCAGTCCGCTGTGTTCGGGGCGTGAGCCAGCAAGCTCGAAGTAACGGGTCGAACCGTCCGAGCATCTGACGGTGGCTTCGAAGACCACGCTCCGTCCGGTTTCGCGAACCTGGCGGTCAGCGACGAGCAGGTGTTCACAGTCGGCTTCATCGAGGAGCAGCGCAAGATCGAACTTCAGCGCGTCGCCGAAGACCGTTCGTGCTGCGGGGCTGGTGTACTCGAATTCGCCGCGTGGATTGATCACGGTGATCACGTCGCGCGAGCCACCGACGATTGCTTCGAACTTTGCCGCCTCACGCCTTTCCGTTGTTCGCTGAATGACCAGTCGCCGCTGTCGGGCGTTGAGAACAACGGCCAGACCGCACAGGACGAGGAGGGTCGGGAAGAACGTCCACGAGAGCAGCGTGGTTTGCTGTCCGGAGGATATGGCGGCCTCGGTCACGTGGTTTCCGAGTTCCGCGACAGCAACGCGAATCGGCACGTACTCAGGGTCGAGAACCTCGTCGGGCGAGACTTCGGGACGAACGTCTCGACCATTGATGTCGGCACGCGCCCGCTTCACGTAGTTTGCGACCAGCTTCTTGACCTCAGCGACCTCTTCGGGTCGTACCTGCGACGCAAGCAGCGTGTTCAGATCCTCGTCGATCTCGGTGATGGCGAAATCGGCAGCGTAGGAGACGGCGAAACGGCCGGTCTCACTCACTGCTCCTATGCGGGTTCGTAATCCCTGAAGGGTCTCGAGGTTCCGTCCAAGCTCGCCGACATTGCCGACGGCGCGCCACTGTGTTTCGGTGTTGTCCTGAAGTCGACTCGCGAAGGATGCAGCCGCAACGCCGAGAGCTAACGCAATCGTCAGAACAAGCGACGACGCGAATATGCCTTTGTCGTTATCACCCCACACTGTTGTTGTGTCGTCGAACGACCCGGGACGCTGGATAGGTCGTCTGACTCATTCGCATCGTCCCCAGGCAAACTACCCAGGCAAAGTACCCAGCCGAAGTACCCAGGCGAAGCCCAGGCGGACGACCCAGGGAATCAAGGGGTCACGATATCGACTTCGAGAGGTATCGGTAGGAGCTGGACACGCGAGCGATAAGTGTACCGATGACCCCACACACGCCGGCGAGGCTGAAGATGAGCGCAAGCCCCCGTTCGGGACCTGTTCCAAACCAACTTCCGATCAGGTCGACGCCGCCACCGTCGGTCATGAATGGGATGAAGAAGACCTCGGCCAAAGGACCGATCATGAACGAGGTGAGTGGCGACGCCAGGTTCTCGATGGTTTGGGCAAAGCCAAAGACGCGACCCTGACTCTCGAACGCAACTGCTCGCTGCAAGACGGTCTGCTCTGCGGCCTCGATGACCGGCATTAGCGTCATCCACGCGAGCATGCCAATGGCGAGCAGTGCTATCGAACTGCGAGAAGTGAAGACCATGCAGATGGTCCAATTCACGAGGTTGCCCATGATGATGAGACGCAACGGATTCTTTCCCAGCCCGTTTCGCGCGACGATAAGTCCACCTGCGATAAACCCGACGCTCAGGAACGCGAACATCAGGCCCCACGATTCGACCGACATCAGCGAGAGTCCGTAGGCGTCCATCAACGACATGAAGATGCCACCGAGAAGGTTGTTGAACGCGGCGAACAGGATCAGGGCCATGAGCCCACGGGTTTGTCGAATCGCCAACAGGGCACCTGCAACGTCGACGAACTTCTTCGGCTCCTCGAATGATGACTCGACGACAGGGTCGGGTTCGTCGAAGTGAATCGTGAGCAGATGCACGAGGGTCAACGCGGTGACCATCACGGAGATGAGCAATGCCCATCCCATACCAAGGCGACCAATGACGAGTCCGCTGAACACTGAGGTGAGCGTGAACGACAGACCGTTGATGGTGCCGACCATCCCGTTCGCCCGGTCGCGCTGATCCTCGGGCACGAGAAGAGTCACGCAGGTCGACAGCGCTATTCCGCGTAGGTTTCCGGCGACCGCCCCGATCAGGATCGCGAACACGAAGACCCAGAAGTGCGGACTCGACAGTTGGAGGAGGCGATCTTTGAAAAGGCCGTACTGCACCGTCGCGATGCCGAACGAACCAAGTGACAGTGCCGTCGACAGCACCATGACGTGGCGCTTGCGATGGTGGTCGACATAGGTGCCGAATCCGACGCCCAGCAACGCGGACGTGAGCGCGAAAACACCGCCGATCATCGATGTGGCGACCACCGACTTCGTCTCGATGTATACCCAGAAGGTGATCGCAAACCAGAGGAACGCACTCGACGATCCGCTGAGGAGTGAGTTCACAAGCAATCGGCGAAAAACCGGCATGTCTCAGCGTAGAACGGTGTGGCCGGTGCGCTGTTTGGCCGGGTAACGTTCGGGTATGGCCGAGCCCGCACTTGACGCACTGTTTTCTGAAACCCGAACCTTTGCACCGCCCGCTGCCTTTGCGGCAGCGTCGGCCCTGAATGATCGCCATCTTCACGACGAGGCCGCCGCCGACTACAAGGCTTTCTGGGCCCGTCAAGCCCGTAAGCTCGTGAGTTGGACCACGCCGTTCACCGACGCGAACGTGCTCGAGTGGAATCTCCCGTTTGCCAAGTGGTTTCACGACGGCGAGTTGAACGTCAGCGCAAATTGTCTGGATCGCCACGTCGACGCCGGCCGCGGCTCCAAGGTGGCGTTCCACTTCGAAGGTGAGCCCGGCGACACCCGCACCATCACGTATGCCGAACTGCTCGACGAAGTGCAGCGATTCTCCGCTGCGCTGCGCAACCTTGGCGTGAAGCGAGGAGATCGTGTGGCGATCTACATGCCGATGATCCCCGAAGCTGCGGTTGCGATGTTGGCATGCACGCGCATTGGCGCTGCACATTCGGTGGTGTTCGGCGGCTTCTCCTCCGACTCGTTGCGTGATCGGATCAACGACGCCGAAGCGACGGCCGTCATCACCGCCGACGCCGGGTTTCGCAAGGGCGCCGCAAGTGCGCTGAAGGTCAACGTCGACACAGCTGTTGCGGAATGCCCGAGCGTTCACTCCGTCGTCGTCGTGAACCGCTGTGGCACAACGGTTTCCATGGTCGAGGGTCGCGACGTCTGGTACCACGACCTGCTGTCGAAGTTCCCGACCGGCACCACCTTCGCCCCAGAATCTATGCGCGCAGAAGATCTTCTCTTCATTCTGTACACCTCGGGCACCACCGCCAAGCCCAAAGGCATCATGCACACCACCGGCGGCTTTCTCACCCAGGTCTGTTTCACGCACAAATACGTCTTCGACCTCAAGCCGGAGACGGACGTGTACTGGTGTTCGGCCGACGTCGGATGGGTCACCGGGCACAGTTACGTCGTGTACGGGCCGCTGGCCAATGGCGCGACCAGCGTGATGTACGAGGGCACGCCCGACACGCCCGCGAAGGATCGCTGGTGGTCGATCATCGAAAAGTACAAGGTCACGATTTTTTACACGGCTCCGACCGCGATTCGTGCATGTATGAAATGGGGAGTCGAGGAACCGCAGAAACACGACCTGTCGTCCCTTCGCTTGCTTGGCTCAGTCGGTGAGCCGATCAATCCCGAGGCGTGGATGTGGTACCACGAGTTCATCGGTGGAGGACGCTGTCCGATCGTCGATACCTGGTGGCAGACGGAGACGGGCGGGATCATGATCTCGCCGCTGCCCGGGCTCACCACCACGAAGCCGGGAAGTGCGACCTTTCCGATGCCGGGTATCGGTGCGGAGGTCGTCGACGAGGCAGGCACGAAGGTGGAGATCGGCGGCGGCTACCTCACCCTGACGACCCCGTGGCCGTCGATGCTGCGGGGGATCTACGGTGATCCCGAGCGCTACAGGGAGACGTATTGGTCGACGTATCCGGATCGCTACTTCGCGGGGGACGGGGCGAAACTCGACGACGAAGGATACCTGTGGCTCCTCGGCCGTGTCGACGATGTGATGAACGTAAGCGGACATAGAATCTCCACGACCGAGGTGGAGTCTGCGCTGGTTGACCACCCGAGTGTCGCTGAGGCAGCCGTCGTCGGCGCGAACGATGCGACAACCGGTCAAGCCGTGATTGCGTTCGTGACTCTCAAGGGCGGCAACGCGGCCAACGATGCGCACGGTCAGATGCTGCGCGGACATGTGGCGACGAAGATCGGTGCGATCGCTCGCCCGAAGACGATCGTGTTCACCGACGATCTTCCCAAGACCCGCTCGGGCAAGATCATGCGACGCCTGTTGCGCGACGTGGCCGAGGGCCGGTCCCTTGGCGATACCACCACGTTGGCCGATCCCAACGTGGTGGCCGAGATCAAGCGGCGCTCCGAAGCTGCCCCGCCGGAGGACTAGAGCGGGCCGCACCCGGGCGTACGTGGTCACTTCTTCGCTCCCAGAGCGACGAAGTGACCAACTATCCCGCGCTAACCAGCGAGGCCGTAGAGGGCCGCGCAGTTGTCCCACAACAGCTTGCGGAGCAACGTCGGACTCAGATCCTTTCGTTCGAGCAACTCTTCGATCGCATGGGGAAAGGGGCCGTCCTGGTGCGGATAGTCGGTGGAAATCACGATTCTGTCCTCCCCGACACGTTCGGCGACGAGCGGGACGAATGACTCGTCGATGTCGGCGCCGATCCAGCACTGCCGACGAAAGTATTCGCTAGGGAGCGCATCGAGAGCGACGCTCTCACCCTTGCCGTACTTCTTCCATTGATCGTCGAGCCGGTCGAGCCACCAGGGGAGCCAGCCGAGATTGCCCTCGAGCAACGCGACCTTCATCCGTGGGAAACGCATCAGCACGCCCCCAACGCTGAGAGCACCGAACGCAAGCATGAGTTCGACACCAAACGCCGACGCGTGATTCAGTGTCCGCTCATTCGCCAAACCGGTGAAACGGTTGCTGACGTAGTCCTTCGCTGCGGCACCGCTCGTACCGTGCAGACAGAGAGGAACCCCGAGCCGTTCGATCTCGGCCCACAGCACATCGCATTCGGACGAGTGCAGATTTCGGCCGGCAACCGGGATCGGAAGCAACACGACGGCGAGCGCCCCGCGTTGGACCGCCCGACGCGCCTCGGCAGCAGCGAGCTCGGGATCATGCAAGCTCACGATCGCCGATGACTTCAAGCGCGCGGGGTCAGCCGCGCAGTAGTCGTGAAGCCAGTCGTTGAAGGCTCGAGCGATCGCATCGGCGTGCTGGGCATCGAGGTCGTCGAGGGACAAGACCATCGACGCGAACGTGCGGAACATCACCGCAACGTCGATGCCTTCGATGTCCATCGCGGCAAGCGTCGATGTGGGATCGTAGCCATTGGCCTTTGCTTCCGCGTAGATGTCGTCGTTGCGTCCATGCAGCGCGGCTTGGGCGGACGCAACCTGTGATGATCCAGCCCACGGCGGGATCGATCGGTCGCCTTCGGCACAGGCGACGGTCCACCAGGGAAATCCGGTCGGACCCCATCCCCTGTAGGTCGGACCGACGCTTCGCCAGCGTTCGTCGAGGTAGTCCTCGAAGACAGCTGCCCCCTCGATCACGTGGAGATCGGAATCCATCACTCGGTAGCCTTCGCGCATAACGGAGATCGTAGGATTACGTCGATGCCAAACCAGAATCGCGATGGCCGATCTCCGGGCTCGCAGGTCGCGTCCAGCTCCCCAGAAGGCGAATTGATCGCGGTTGGCAAGGGCGTGGAACTCTTCGTTCGCGAGCTCGGAAATCCGAACGGGATCGCGACACTCTGGATACATGGCGGGTCCGTTGAGGACTCGTCGATGATGACTCGTGACCTCGAGCCCTTTTTCGAAACGCTGCGTGTGATCATTCCCGACGCTCGCGGGCACGGTCGTTCGAGCCGTTTCGAGTCGAAGGACGAGTACACCTGGTCCGCGAAGTGTGCGGACATGATTGCCCTGCTCGACGTGTTCGGCATCGAACGGGCGATCTGGGGTGGCAATTCGATGGGCGCCGCGCTGTCACTCTGGGCGGGAGTGCA
>JANOWU010000034.1:0-2958 GCA_031418035.1 Acidimicrobiia bacterium | reverse complement strand
TCTCGACCTAACCGGAAAGCCACACATTCCCGACGACCTCGCAGCCTCAGTCCTACGGGATCCCCGCTGGCTTTTTAGTGCGGATTTAGTACGTCGTTGGCCCCGAGATTTGCCTGCCTCCTCAGAGCAGTTCGACCCGCTGTTTTGGAACAGTTCGCTCGATTCCATTGTTAATGGCGTCAGCAGACCGACAATCGATGAAGATCGAACTTTTCGAAAATCAGCGGCACTGTTGCGGGGTGAGGCGCCGGCGACGGGTTTCGGATTCGCTCGGATGGTTTACGTTTCTGGCGTTTCCCTAACCACGATCGGGTACGGAGACTTCGTTCCCATAACTCCTCGGGCTCGACTCCTCGCACTACTAGAGGGTTTCGCCGGCGTGATCACCGTGAGTGCGTTCTTCTTCTGCCTCGGCCGCACCACTTGGGAGTCAACAACGACTTCGAATTCACCTGGAAAATCGTGACATGCACAGTCGTTTGCGTGAGACGACCGCAAGCAACGGGCCCCGAATCGTTCGCCAACTTCGACGAGCCTCAAACCACGGGGCCCTACCCACCGCTCGGTCAAGCCGACTTGCAAACTTCGGGGTCAGTCGAGCACCGAAAGCTCAGCCGTGTTTGATATGCGAACGTATTAGCGACGCTGTGCGGTCGAGTCACGCCGCAACACGCCATCAGATCGGGCCTGAATCGCAACCGAAGTGTTTTCGATCGTGGACGTTGGCCGGCCGTCACCTTTCGATCGGACCGGAGTCGACGAACTCGAACATCGACGTGTCCATGCGTTTCAATTGACGTAGGTCGTCATCGTTCCAACGCGAATCGGGCGCCCCGCTGATGAACCAGCTACTGCCGTTATCGGAAACGATGAGCCCGTATGTCTTCATGGCTTCGAGAATGATTCGAGCCTGGCCGGTGTAACTCGACAATTCGACGTTGGCGCGAAGTCGGATCCGGGCGCCCATGGGTGGGAGTGAAGGGTCATCGACTCCGGCTTGGTGGCGCGCGGGAGCCACGAAGCCGTTCTGCGTGGCCGGGAACGTGACTCGGATGGGATGGCGAATTGCCCCGACCCGAACTTCGTCGTAGCGAACGAGTCCGGGCAGGATCGGCAGTCCTGCCGCATCGGCGGAGGTCCAACCCTTCGGACGCATCTTGTTCGAGCGGAGGTCGAAGATCGCGCCGCTCCCGGCGACCCATCCTGCGCTCGCCCGGCGGGCACCGAACAATTCGAAGAGCTTGCAGGTGCCGCTCTGGACGACGAGCACGTGCCGATCACTGCCGGACTCGATGGGCGCACGGGCAGGGATCGGATAGCGCCCGGCGTCGCTCTCGTCGGCGGCTTCATCGAAACGAACCCGCACGCCGACTTGTCGCGTTGGCACTACGACGAACGGAATGCCGACCTGCGGGTCGGAGCCGAAGTCGGCATGCAATCGCATTGAGCCGGCATCGACTGACGCCATCCAGGTACGGGACTCTGGGTGGATCGCCAACGCCTCGATCGTTTGGTTCCACGCGTTGTCGGCCGGGAAGACAGCGCATCCGCCGATCGAAGGTACCGCAGTTGCGGCCACCGCTGCGGAGTTGTTGTGGAATGCCGTGAACATCATGGGGGCCAGGACGATGAGTAGTCCCAGGGCCGCGAAGAAATCAGCCGGGTTGGGGATTTTGCGTGCG
Organism: Acidimicrobiia bacterium; assembly: GCA_031418035.1. Classification (GTDB taxonomy): domain Bacteria; phylum Actinomycetota; class Acidimicrobiia; order Acidimicrobiales; family JANYDT01; genus JANOYY01. The sequence continues at coordinate 1,276 of JANOWU010000034.1, read as the reverse complement.
GTCGTGACCAAGATCCGTGATCGTCGGGGGAATCGTCGGTCGCTCATTGGTCGGACGCTACGGTTCGACGGTGTCGAGGGCAATAGGGGATCTCCTATTCGCTGAAATGGGCTCAGCGGCCGACCGAGTCGTGCCTATGCCCGGACAAGAACTAGGAATTTCCCGATAGGACGCAGAATCCGCAATCGCCACACTGTCCCCATGCGAACTCACCCGAAGGAACAGCGTAGGCCCGCACCCGACCAGCCGATCTCTCGACGGGAGCGATCGTCAGACGGGAGCAAACGGGGATGTCTCCCGAAATGGTTGCGGGCCTTCGCTGTCGCTCTGACGGTTGCGGTCGGTACCAGCGTCGTGCCCGTGGCGTCGCCTCCTGCGTCGGCGAATCACAACCTCTTCGTCGTTGGCTACACCAGGTCGTTGCCTTACCAAACCGTCGTAGCGACCGTGGCCTTGTTCCAGCCGGCGCCTTCGGAGGTCACTGTCTCGCAATACGTGTCCGTTAAGCTGGCGTTCGCTGGCTATCTGAGCGTAGACGGCAGGTTCAACCGGGTGTTCACGGGGCAAAATCTCGGGAGCATCCTCGCAATTCCATTCCTCGTCGAGGGGAGCGGCGAGGCGACCCTGACCATCACGGCGCTTCGCAACGGAAATGTGGTCACCGACACGACGATGGCATTCGTCGACGCGTTCCAGCCCACGACGACCACGACCCCAACTACGACCACGACCACGACCACAACCACAACCACGACCACAACCACGACCACAACCAAGCCGCCGCCTGTCCCGCCGAGTCCCGCGCCCGTCACACCACCCACTCCGACACCACCAACCCAGGTGTCGGTGACACCAGCACCACCCCCGCCGGCGACACCGCCCGCGCAAACACCGCCACCCGCCGCCACCCCCTCACCTCCGCCCCCGGCCACGCCGGCCGCTCCCACAGGATCGAATCGACCACCGATTGCCGCCGGTCGAACGATCGTGGTGAAGAAAAACACGGCAACCGCCGTTGCACTGAAGGGCTCTGACCCGGAAGGAGCGCCGCTCGTCTATTCCGTGGTCGATTTTCCAGAGAACGGACGACTCACGGGTCGTGCACCGAATCTCTCCTACAAACCCGACAGCGGATTTGTCGGCACCGACGCCTTCACCTTCACCGTCAGCGACGGGACCACGACTTCTGAAGCCGCCGCCGTGACCGTCACCGTTATCTCGACCAAAGCCATCGTCCGCAGGGCCGCCACGACCAAAAAGAGGAAATAGTAATGAC
>JANOWU010000033.1:0-8767 GCA_031418035.1 Acidimicrobiia bacterium | reverse complement strand
GGGTGAGCGGCGATGGAGGAGATTCTCCTTCCGGAAGTAACCAGGCGTCCGGATCGCAGCGCCGATGTCATCGTGACCGAACACCGACTCGCGCTCGACCTCACCCGTCGGGAAATGACCGTTGCCCTTGAACGTCGGCGCCGCGAACTTGAGCGGGCGCTGCATGATGGTGCACAGCAGCAGCTTCTGGCGTTACGCATGGAAATTCTTCGGGTGGTTGACGCGTCGAGCGTCGACGACAGCGCGTGGAGTGTGGCCATCGCCGGCGTCGTCGCCCGACTCGACGCAGGTCTGGACGACTTGGGCCGTCTCGCGTCGGGCCAACTGCCGAGCGCGCTTGATGTCGACAACCTCGTCGACTCTCTTCGCCAGCTTGCCGCAATCTCCGGAGCGGCGGCCGACATGCAAGTTCCGGCATCGGTGATCGTCGATGGGGCAAGTGTCGAGGTGATCGCATTCGTGGTGAGCGAGGCCCTTGCCAACGCGCAGCAGCACAGCAACTCGTCTCGGTGCAAGGTCACCGTGGTCCAAACGCTCGATGGCTTGCGAGTTGATGTGATTGATGACGGTCGAGGCGGCGCAACCATCGTGCCCGGACGGGGAATTGACGGCCTGCGACAACGAGCCGAAGCGCTTGGCGGGACGCTTGAATTGTTTTCCGATGACGCCGGAACACTCCTTCGCCTTCATCTACCGCAACCGTCAGCAGCGAGCCGATTACGCACGCCGCCGTCCCACCGAGCCGATGAAGTCGACGGAACCGACGGAACCGACGGCGACGTCGGAGCGGTCACACGAAAGGTCCGAGCCATGCTCGGCGACGCCACCGCAGATCTCTGGTTCTGGTGCGCACCCAGCCTCCCAGGCACGAACAACTTCGACGCGTCGTGGCGTAGCGAAACGGGCCACGTGATCGATGTCGGGGCGGTTTCGTCGTACGAACGTTCGCTCGTCCACACCTCGATCGGTCCAAGGGTTCGACTCGTGAGGCTCCGTGCCGGTGATCAATTGCTGGCGCTGCTGGCGACAGATGCCGATACCGATCGCGTTGCTTCGGTGTGCCGTTCCCATCTCGGCGCGCTCGTCGAAGGGAGGGAGCGTGCGCTGGCCTCACCCGCCATTGAACGGTTGCGCTCCGAGCACAGCCGGATCGCCCGACGGTCGCAGAGCTTCGAAGACGCCCTGCGGCGACGACTTACCGATCGCCCGCGCGAGGAACTCCTGACGGCGCGTGGCTGCTTGACGGGCCATGATCGCAGTCGCCGAACCTACGCTGCGGAACACGTTGCGAACGCAACGGAACTCCTGCGTGAAATTGTGCGGAGGTTGCGCGTGCCCGACGGCGACTGGGCCAGCGCGAGTACAAGCCTCACGACTACTCTGCAACGCATTGCACGACGAGCGCGGGTCCGCGTCGATCTCGATGCCGATGATCTCGACGACGAGACCGCCAGCACGGTGGTCGAACGGGTTGCTGAGGAAGTCATGCTCGACGCGCCGCCACGTACGGACCTGATCGTGCGAGTACGCGCACACGGCCACCACGCCACGCTTTCGGTCTCCCTCCAACGTTTGCCGTCGCCGGTGGCCATTGCGCTCCTCGAAGAATTGTCGCTTGCGTCTGGCTCGACCGTGACGTTTCGGCCGAGCCTCACCGGCGTGCGATTGTTGCTCGAGGTCCCATGCGGGTTGTGATTGCCGACGACGCACCTCTTGTCCGAAGGGGCATCGCTGCCCTGCTCCAGAAGAACGGGGTCGACGTGGTCGCAGAGATCGGCAACGCTTCCGAGTTACATGAGGCGGTCGTGCGATTGCGACCAGAGGTTGCCATCGTCGACATTCGAATGCCGCCGACCCACACCGACGAGGGTGTACGAGCGGCGCAGCGAATCCGTCGCGAAATTCCTAGCGTGGCCGTGTTGCTGCTGAGCCAGTACGTCGACGTTGCCCTCGCACTTCGTCTGCTGGAGTCCCACGAACGAGGTACCGGGTATTTGTTGAAGGAGCGCGTTACCGATGAGGTCGATCTCATCGATGCGTTGCAGCGAATTGCCGCCGGCGGAACGGTTATCGATCCTGGATTGGTTGGTGACCTTGTTGCCGACCAACCCCTTCGCGACGGACTCTCACTACTCAGCACCCGCGAACTGGCGGTGTTGGAACTGGTGGCGGCCGGACTGAAGGATCGTGCCATCGCGGATCGGCTGCTTCTGTCTACGAAAACGGTCGAGGCCCACGTTGCATCGATTTTTCGCAAGCTCGGACTGGAATCGAACACCGAAGACAATCGACGGGTCCACGCCGTGCTCCTCTACCTCCGCGATGGCAGCAGCGGGCCGTTCCCGTAGCCCTCATTCGACCCGGGCGGTGCGGTGAGTCGACGCGCCACAACGGTTTGTGAGCGCGGCATTGATACGTGCACTTACGGGATGACGTTACTGCGTGAACAGGGAACGCGAACGCGTTACTTCCCGGTCCACCGAGGGGGACGCTTCTCGCTGAACGCGAGCGCGCCTTCTCGAGCGTCGTCGGTGGCGAGCACCTCGTCGACGAGCGCTCGTTGGCGGTCCCACGACTCCTCTTCGCCCCATGACGCTGACTCGGCGACGATTCTTTTCGTCATCTGGACCGCAAGCGGCGCGTTGGCGAGGATGGCGTTGGCCAACTCCAACGCATTCGCAAGTGCCTCGCCCTCACCGCACAACCGGTTGACGAGACCCCAGCGGTGGGCGTCGTCGGCCGTGAAGTGCTCGCCCGTGAGTGCGTATTGGAGCGCGATCTGACGGGGAATCTTCCTCGGGAGACGCACGAGGCCACCGGCACCCGCCACCAAACCACGCGTGACCTCGGGAATACCGAAACGTGCACTCGATGAGGCCACGACGAGGTCGCAGGCCAGCACGATCTCACAGCCACCGGCCAGCGCAAATCCCTCCACGGCGGCGATCAGCGGCTTGCGCGGCGCGTGTTCAGTCAAGCCGGCGAGCCCGCGCCCGGGAATCTCGGGGCGCTCGCCGTTGACGAACGCCTTCAGATCCATTCCCGAACAGAAGCTGCCGCCTGCGCCCGTGAGGATGCCGACCCCGAGCGAATCGTCTTCATCGAGCTCATCGAGGGCCGCAGCGATGCCCTGCGACACCGCCTGATTCACGGCGTTGCGAACAGCCGGGCGGTTGATCGTGATGATCGACACTGCCCCTCGCCGTTCCACGAGCACGACCGGTTCCGTCTGCGGTGTCATCAGCGTGTTCCGTTCGAGGACGCTTCGACCGCGGCGCGAGTCGTCGAGAACACGAAGTCATCAGGCTTCGCCGCCTCGGTGTTGTGCCACACGTCGACAATGCGAAACGGATTGTTCACGACAACCCTGCCTTTCGAGTTCCGGTAGTAGGTGTCCATACCTTGATGCGTCCAGACCATACCCTCGTGGGCGCGGTCGATGCGCTCGTTGTAGGCATCGTGCACGTCGGCGCGTACCTCGGCAGCGGTTACATCAGCCGTGATCATTGCTTCCAGGATCGAACGCACGTAGTGCATCTGCCGTTCGACCACGAAGACCAACGAGCCGCCGTGACCGAACTGCGTGTTGGGGCCGTACAGGCAGAAGAAGTTCGGAAAGCCGGGAACCGCGGTGCCGAGATAGGCGCGTGCATCGTCGCCGTGCCAGACGTCGTGCAGCGAGTGCCCGCCGATGCCGCGAATCTCCATCGGCGCGAGAAAGTGCACGACGTCGAAACCAGTCGCCCAGATGAGAACGTCGGCCGGAACCTTCTGACCCGTGGCCGTAACGACGAAGTCGGTGCCTACCGACGCCACCGGATCGTGGATCAGATGCACGTTGGGTCGACGAAGCGTGCGGTACCAACCGTTGTCGAGCAACATGCGTTTGCCAAACGGCGGGTAGTCGGGAACGACGTGGGGCAGAAGGTCGGTGCGGTCGCCCACCTCGTCCTCGATGTATCGGGTGAGCGCACGGCGATGCCCCTCATTGATGAGGTTCAGCGAGCGATCGGGATGGGGCCACTGCGAATCCTTCTGCAGTGCGTCGTAGTTGCGATCGTTGAACGCCCAGCTCAGCCGGATCCGGTACCAGAGCCGGTACAGCGGCATCTCGCGGAGAAGGAACTTGATCTCATCGGGGATCGTTCGCTGAAACTTCTCGAAGGGTGCCGCCCAGTGCGGTGACCGCTGGAACACGCTCAACTCGCCGACTCGTTCGGCAATCGCCGGGACGACTTGCATTGCGCTCGCGCCGTTTCCGATCACCGCCACGCGGCGACCGTCGAGGTCCACGCCGTCGGTCGGCCATTGCGCCGTGTGCACCGACGGGCCGACGAAATCGGCGAGACCGGGCACGGCGGGGATGCGCGGTTTGTTGAACGCACCGACGGCGCTGATCACGACGTTGGCGCGAAGGGTGGCGCGCACGCCATCGGCATCGATCGTTTCGACGGACCACTCGTGGGCAGTTTCGTCCCACGTCGCCTTTTCCACCGACGTGCGGAATCGAATTCGTGGTCGCACACCGAAGTCGTCGGCGATGCGCTCGAAGTAGTCGCGGATCTCGTCGCGCAAACCGAAGTACATCGACCAGTCGTTGGGCGCGAAGGAGTACGAGTACAGGTGGCTCGGAACGTCGACGCCGCATCCCGGATAGCGGTTCTCGTGCCAGGTGCCACCGACCGTTTCGTGGCGCTCCACGATGACGTTTTCGATCCCTGCGTTGGCGAGCTCTATCGACGCACACAGACCCGACATGCCTGCGCCGATGATGATGGCGGTGATCGTCGAAGCGGTGGGCTCCGGCCCCGTGTCATCCGGCCCCGTGTCATCCGAGGGGTCGTCATCCGGCTTCGTGTCATCCGGCTTCGCGTCATCCGGCCCCGTGTCATCCGGCTTCGTGTCATCCGAGGGGTCGACGCCGCCGCGAAGCTCGAATGCGATCATCTCGCCGTAGTCGTTGGGAATCGGTTCACCGAGAACGAAGCTCAGGATCCGCACGAGCAGTGCAGGGTCTGCGTCGTTCAACTTCACCGGCTCGCCCTTCGACCATGCCCCGATCGCCGCCGTGGCCGCCGCCCGGATCTCCGCTTGGATGTCCTCGGGTAGGTCCCCGCTGTCGTTGTCGCTCAGCCCGCGGGCTCTGCTCGGCGCGTATCGTTCGTCAAGCCAGCGCAGTTCACCGGTGAGGTGAACGAGTACGGCGATGAGCGTCGGTACGTTCGCGGTCTCGACGGCGGCGCGCCACATTTCTTCGCTGACTTCGGCGGTTCCAGGTACTGGTGGCACGGGGTACTCCTTCAGAAGTGCGGCTCGATGTGATCAACACTAGTGTTGATACATGGTCGAATCAAAGAACAGTTCCGTGCCATCACCGACACCGCCCCCGAGCACTCGAATGGCCGTGGTCGGCGGGGGGACGATGGGGACCGGTATCGCCTACGTGTTCGCGCAGGCGGGCTTCGCGACGACGGTCGTGGAGCCAAACGATCCCCGCGCCGAGGCCATGGCCTCGGAGCTTCGAGCGGCCGCCGACGGAGCGATACGACGAGGCAAACTCGACCGCGACGGTGCCGATGCGCTGCTGTCGCGAATTCACCGAGTGGCGTCGATCGACTCACTGGACAGCGGACTCGAGCTGATCGTCGAAACAGTGCCCGAGCGAATCGAGTTGAAGTTGGAAGTCCTTAGGGCCCTCTCCGCAAAGGCCCCGCTGCTGCTGGCCACCAACACGTCGTCGATCTCGATCGATCGCCACGCCGACGCGGTAAGCACCCCAGAGCGCTTTACCGGCATGCACTTCTTCAACCCCGTGTGGTCGCTTCCGCTCGTCGAGATCATTCGTGGCACGGCCACGTCGGACGCAACGATTGTCGAAGCCGAACGCACCGTGGCCCTGATCGGCAAGCAGAGCATCGTGGTAGCCGACATTCCCGGTTTTGCCACGAGTCGTCTCGATCTCATTGCGTCGCTCGAAGCGATGCGCATGCTCGAAGACGGCGTCGCATCGGCCGCGGATATCGATCGGGCGGCCGAACTCGCGTACCGCCATCCTGTCGGCCCGCTGCGGCTCAGCGACATGGTCGGACTCGACGTCCGACTCGACATTGCCAGACAACTCGAAACCGTTTACGGCGAGCGTTACCGTCCTCCGCAGATTCTGATCGACCACGTCGCCGCGGGGCGTCTGGGACGCAAGAGCGGACGCGGGTTTCACGAATGGCCGGTGGAGCCCTGAGGAACTGTCAACAGTGGTGTTGAAGATTTGCGGAGACCTGGTCACCCGATAGTTGGTGACGTTGTCGCTCCCGGAGCGCGAAGTGACCAAGAACGCCCCTCGCGTTCGGCAAGAGTGACATTTGTTACGTTGACAAAGGTACGGTAGTGTCGTTCTACTAACACCGTTACCTTTCCGTTACGGAAAGCCAAACGAAGGGACCACACATGAACCGACTCGACTTCAACGCTTCCTACGGCATCCTTGGCCCGTACGCCATCGGCCCATTCCTGACCGCTGGCGACCACGCTGCGTTCGGCCGCACTCTCGACCACGATGCCGCCCTCGCCACGCATATTCGCCATGCGCGCCGGACGAGACGGGCCGAGCGCAACGCCGCCCGCTTCGCCAAAGACAACGCGACGACCGCCCGCGCAACGACCCGTACCTTCGCGCCCTCGGCACGCTGAGCAGAACGAGCCTTCCGTGCCCGCCACATTCGCCCGCCTCATCGTCGCCCATCGGCGACTCGTACTTGTCGTTGCCGTCGTCCTCGCGGCACTGGCCGGAACCTTCGGCGGCTCCGTCGCCGAGAACCTTTCGAACGGTGGCTTCGACGATCCACACGCTGAATCGAGTGTCGCCAAAGACCTCATCGAGAAGCAGTTCGGGGCCGGTACACCGAACCTCGTCTTGCTCGTGACCGCTCGCGACGGTGAGATCGACTCGCCGACGAGTAGCGCGGCCGGTCTCGCACTCACCAAGGAACTTGCCAACGAGAAGGGAGTCGCTGGCACCGTGAGCTACTGGTCGTTACAGGCTCCACCGTTGAAGTCCAAAAACGGTTCCCAAGCTCTCGTGCTGGCGCGGATCACCGGCAGCGAAGACGCCGTGCGCGACCGGATCGAGGAGCTCTCGCCGAGGTTCTCTCGTGCGGGCACGAGCGACGCGCTGAGCGTGAAGGTGACGGGCGAGGCAGAAGTGTTTCGCCAAGTTGGAACAACGATCGAAGATGACCTGAAACGGGCCGAGACGATCGCGCTCCCGATCACGCTGCTTCTTCTCGTGTTGATCTTCGGTGGCGTGGTCGCCGCCGGTCTCCCGCTTTTCGTAGGTGGACTTACTGTTCTCGGGACGTTCGCAGTCCTCCAGGTGATCAACTCCGTCACCGACGTCTCCATCTTCGCGTTGAACCTCACGACCGCCCTCGGCCTCGGTCTGGCGATCGACTACGCGCTCTTCATCATCTCGAGATATCGCGAGGAACTCCATGCTGGGTGGCCGGTCGGCGACGCAGTGGTCCGCACCATGCGAACCGCTGGCCGGACCGTTGTGTTCTCGTCGGCCACCGTTGCCATTTCGCTTTCCGCGCTCTTGGTCTTCAACCAGGCGTTCCTTCGTAGCTTCGCGTACGCCGGAGTCGCCGTCGCTGCGCTGGCCGCCATCAGCTCGGTGGTCGTGCTGCCTGCGCTCCTCGCAATTCTCGGCCACCGGGTCGACTCGCTGTCGTTTCGAAAGTTCCGTCGCACCAACGACGCAGAGGCCGAAAGCGGGTTCTGGCATGGGCTTGCTCTGGCAGTGATGCGACGACCCGGACGCGTTGCCGTTGCAGCGTCGGCGGCACTGTTGCTGCTCGGCGCGCCATTCCTGCATCTCAACCTGTCGCTGTCCGACCACAGGGTACTCCCAACGTCGGCATCAGCACGGTCGGCACTGGATGACATCGCCATCAACTTCGAATCACGGGAGAACGGGGCCGCAGAAGTCGTCATTCCATCGATCGACCCCATTGCCAAGCGCGCTGACGTTGATGCCTACGCCGCCTCACTGTCGCAGGTGGGTGGAGTTGCTCGCGTCGACGGAGCATCCGGTAGCTGGATCGCCGGACGTCTGGTCGCACCGCCGAACCCGGCAAGTGTCCGGTTCGTCGCCCAGAACGGCACATGGCTGTCGATCGTGCCGAGCGTGGAGCCGGTATCGGGAGCAGGCGCCAAGATGGTGAAGGTGATTCGGGCCGTCGATGCTCCGTTCGACACGAAGGTCGGCGGTCCGTCGGCCGAACTCGTCGACTCCAAGGCATCACTGTTCGCCCGACTTCCCTGGGCCGGCGCCATCATCGCGATCGTCACCTTCGTCCTGCTGTTCTTGATGTTCGGCGGCCTCCTGGTGCCGCTCAAGGCACTCCTGCTGAACATCCTCAGCCTCAGCGCCACGTTTGGCGCCATGGTTTGGATCTTCCAGGAGGGGCACCTTGCCAAGCAGCTCGACTTCACGGCGACGGGAACCCTCGACGCGTCGATGCCGATCCTCATGTTCTGCATCGCCTTCGGGCTCTCCATGGACTACGAAGTTTTTCTTCTCTCGCGGATCAAAGAAGAACATGACCGCACGGGCGACAACACCCGATCCGTCGCCATGGGGTTGGAGAAGACCGGGCGGATCGTGACGGCTGCTGCCCTCCTGATTGCACTGGTCTTCGTGGCCTTTGCGACTTCGGGAATCAGCTTCATCAAGATGTTCGGACTCGGACTCGCCCTCGCCGTGCTGATC
>JANOWU010000032.1:0-9916 GCA_031418035.1 Acidimicrobiia bacterium | reverse complement strand
GTCGACTCTGGCTTTGTCTGCGACAACGACGACTGTGAGGCGTTCGGCGATGCCCTCTAGCCCTGGGAGGCGTGGCCCGTTCACGCTGCCCGTGGATCCGCGCCCCGACAACAGACCTGACGACGCGAAGGTGCTCAAGCGCAAAGTCGAACAGGTGTCGCGTGGGGGTGCCCGCGCTGCCGTGCTGGCCGTCAACGACGGACTCATCTCGAATTTGTGCCTCATTCTCGGGGTGGCGGGGGCGTCTGCATCCCAGGGCAGCATCAGGTTGGCCGGGTTCGCCAGTCTGATCGCCGGGGCATTCTCGATGGCGGCCGGGGAGTGGGTGTCGGTGCGAAGTCAGGTGGAGCTGTACGGCGGGGTCCTCCGGGAGATGCGAAGCCTGTTGCAACGAAATCCAAAAATCGTTCTCGACGAACTGGTCGATCGATTGGACGACGCTGGATTCCCCCGCCGAGACGCGCAGCGTCTCAGTACGGAGCTTCCCCTCGACGAGCAGTCCTTCATGGACTTCACGGCTCGGACGGTGTTCGGTGTGGATCCCGACGAACTCGGTTCTCCGGCGACCGCCGCCGCCACGTCGCTCTTGCTGTTTGCGATCGGCGCGATCGTGCCGCTGCTGCCGTGGTTCTTTACGTCGGGGGCGTCGGCCATCGTGTGGTCTTCGACGCTGACCGGCCTCGCCGGACTCGTCGTCGGTGGCACCGTTGCGCGTTCGGCCGGCACCACGGTGGCCAAGGGCGCCGCTCGGCAGTTCGCGATCGTCGTCGTGGTCTCCGCAGTCACCTTCGGAATCGGCAAGCTTTTCGGCACCGCCGTCAACTAGCGCCCCCACCGCCACTCTGCTTCGAGCGCCACCAAAGTGGCGCCCGGGTCAGCGCTTGATGCGGCCCTTTTGGATGCCGTAGGTGTGGAGACGAAGGGCGGGGTTGGCGCCGATGTCGAGGGAAGCGGGCGCCACGACATCGCGTCGCCACCACGCGGCAGCGGCGACCATCGCCGCATTGTCTGTGCACATACTTCGTGACGGCAGGAAGCAGGTGAGGCCGCGAGCTCGGGCCGCAGCATCGAGCCTCGACCGCAGCGCAGAGTTCGCAGCGACGCCACCACCAACGCACACTCCTGTTGCGCCGTGCACCTGTGCCGCCCGAATCGTTTTCTCAACCAAGATGTCGACGACCGCTTCTTGAAAACACGCGGCGACGTCGGCGGTAGAGACGTCGGGATGCGTGCGCACGTAGTTTACGACGGAGGTCTTCAAACCGCTGAACGAGAAGTCGAAACCCTCGCCTCGCATACCGCGCGGAAACGCCACGACCGACGAATCGCCCGACGGTGCGAGCCGGTCGATAGCTGGTCCGCCCGGATAGCCAAGATCGAGAAACCGAGCCACCTTGTCGTACGCCTCGCCCGCGGCATCGTCGATGGTGCCGCCCAGTACTAGGTAGTCGGTGGCCGACGTCAGCAGCAGCAGGACCGTATGCCCGCCTGACACCAGCAGCGTGACGAGTGGGAACTCGAGCGTCACACCCTCGAGGAATGGTGAGTAGAGATGGGCCTCGAGGTGGTTGACCGGAAGGAACGGCACGCCCCATGACCACGCAAGCGCCTTCGCGTGACTCACGCCGACAAGCAACGCACCAATGAGGCCCGGCCCCACCGTGCAGGCAACGGCGTCGATCCCTGACCCGTCGGTGGCGAGGCCGGCGGCCGCCAAACACTCGCGAACCACGGGATTGATGCGCTGAATGTGCGCCCGACCGGCAATCTCCGGCACGACCCCGCCGTACGGGATGTGCAGCTCGATCTGGCTCGACACGATCGAAGACTCCACGTGAACACCATCGACGACAACGGCGGCGGCGGTTTCGTCACACGATGACTCGATGCCAAGCACTCTCACGCCGGTTCCCCCGCAGGACGAAGCTCGAGACGCTCGGCTATGGCAGCGAGTCGCAACCCGTAGCCAGCGGTGTCGATGTCGTGTGCCCAGTAGATCAGTGCGTCTTCGTTGTTGTCGGCGTAATACTTCGGACGAACACCCGCAGGGACATACCCAAAGCGCACATACAATGCCTGAGCCGGCCGGTTTGCTACTCGGACTTCAAGCGTCATGGCTTTGACGGACCGGGCAATGGCCGTGCGTGTGAGGTGAAGAAGGAGGCGTGTGGCGAGGCCCGCTCGGCGTGCGGTCGGGAGCACGGCAATATTGGTGATGTGGCCCTCGTCCAGCGCCACCATAAGGCCACCGAACCCGACGATTCGTTCCTCCTGTTCGGCCACGATGTAGGCCCGGCTCTCGCGTTGCAGGAGTTCGTCGCGAAACATGCTCAACGTCCACGGATGCGACGACGACGCCTGCTCGATTGACAACACTTGGTCGAGATCGTGAACGTCCATCGGACGGATGATCGTCGGCGAGGGCGTCACCAGGATCACGATCTTGCGATGGTGTTGCGGGTGTTCGGGGCCTTTACCTCCGCATCGGCTGCTCGCAGATAGAGTACCTCGAGGGCGTCGATGGAATCGATCGTGGAAGCGAACGCGTCCGACGTCCGAATAGACGCCTCGGCCACGACACGCGCCAGTGTCGACGCCATCGGACGCGTCACCGAACCGGCGACGATTTGCGGTGAGACACCTTCAAGGAGGTGTGCATCACCCACCACAAGATCGTTCGCCTCAAGGTGACATCGTGTCACTACGTCGGCATAGGAACTCGCGAACGGGTCGACCACGGCTCGCGGCTCGCCATCGCGTATCGCGAAACGTGCTGCATAAACCTCCTCGCGTCGAGCGTCGAGGACCGCGACCAGCTCAGCGCCTTCGCCAACCTCACCACGAAACGCCGACTCCCAAACCAGCAGCTCCAAACTCGAGCATCCCAACACGGCCCGCGTGCCCGAAAGGGCGAGGGCCTTCGCCGTTGCAAGTCCGACGCGCAAGCCCGTGAACAACCCGGGGCCCACGTCGACTCCGATATGGGTGACGTCGCTCGGGGAATGCCCGTAGCGCCCGAGCAGTTCATCGGCCGCGGGAATCACCGTCTCGGCATGGCGACGTCCCTCCAACACCTCGATGACATCGATGAGGCCATGGTCATCGCCGAGCGCGACTCCCACCGAGGCCGATGCTGTCTCGATCGAGAGACTCAGCATGACGGCAGACCCGCCTTCGACACGATCTGTTTGAGTCGAACGCTCCACTGCGGACTCGACGTCGACAGCGTGATCTCGCGGCTGTGTTCGCTGGTTACCACGAATTCGACGTTGAGCACGTGTCGAAAGGATGAAGCCACGATCGAACCCCACTCGATCACGGCGACTGCGCCGTCGTCGAGAAGTTCGAAAAGTCCCAATTGGTCTATGGCCTCCGCGTCGCCGAGCCGATACGCGTCGAGGTGTGCGAGGACGTTCACCGGCGAATCCGGCCCGCACTCATAGTGGTTCATGATGGCAAAGGTGGGGCTCGTCACCGGCTCGGTGACACCCATCGCCTGGGCCAGAAACTGTGTAAATGCAGTCTTCCCCGCGCCTAATTCCCCATCGAGCAACAACACGTCGCCGCTTCGTAGGTACTTGGGAAACACCGATGCCAACACTCTCGTAGCATCAATGTTCGTGGCTCGGAGGCGGACGGACATGACCCTGAGAGAATCTCACATCCCACGCCACCTCCGTGTCCACCCGTGGCGTGACCGGTGGCGGGTCGTCCGATTGATCGCAAACCTGGTCTATTTCGTCGCAACGGCACTCGTCCTTCGCGAGACAGGAATACCCGTCGATCGCGAGATCATCATCGTTTGGCTGGTTGGGTTGGCGTCCATCTCAACCCTGGGCCGCACTCGTCGTGAAATCGGTGTGCTGCTCCTCAGTTGGGCCCCGTTCCTCCTCGCTCTGTACCTCTACGATTTCGCTCGGGGCGCCGGGTACTGGCTCTACGAACGAAACATCGGGTTCGACCTGTCGGTCACGCCTCAACTGGAAGTCGATCGCGTTCTGGGCGGTGGAAGGCTCTGGACCGAGCGTCTTCAGGAGTGGCTGGTCGCCGATCTGGCCACGCTCCGCGCCAACATGAAGGGATGCAACGACGGTCGGTTCTTTCGGCCGTCGAGCGCAGTTCGGTGGTACGACGTCGTCGTTTCTGCTGTCTACACGAGCCATTTTGTCGTCCCCTACCTTGCCGCGGGCTATTTCTGGCGAAAGGGTCAGCGGCTGTGGCGGTGGTATGCCGCAACCTTCGTATTCGTAAGTGCGCTTGCCTGTCTGGTGTTCGCTGTCGCCCCGACAGCGCCGCCCTGGTATGCGGCGTGCGAGGGACTGATCGACCGTTTCCCGCGAGGACTTGCCAACGATGGTTGGAGCGAGGTCGGGCTTTCGTTCGCCTCGAGGGCGATACGTAAAGGGGCGCAGACCTTCAACCCCTATGCGGCAATACCGTCGCTGCACACGGCGAACGCCGTGTTGGTATCGGTGTTTGCCTGGCGTTTCGTGCATCGACGCTTGCGGGCCGTCGTCTGGCCGATTCTGGTGCTGTACCCGCTGGGTATGGGGTTCGCGCTTGTGTACTCAGGCGAGCATTACGTGATCGACATCATCGCCGGTGGCGGTGTGGTGGCGCTGGCGCTCACGCTCGGATGGTGGCTCCGTCGACGACGGGGGTGGGCGAGTCCTTGGCGTGACGGACCACGGTTCAGTGGTCGGGAGAATCCGCTTGCTGTTCCGGAGGTACCGACTGCGGCCGGAGATTCTCACGAAGGCGTTTGACGGTTTCGCGCTCCGTGTCGCGGTCTCGATACAAGGTGCGGTCTCGGACCTCATCGGGGAATCGCCGATCACATGTCTTGCACTGCACCAGGATCAGAGCGATGTCACCACGTGAACCGGGGAGGAAGCGATCGAGCAGCCCGTAGGTCTCATTGGTGATCAGCAGTTCGTACTCGCGATCAACCGAGCAGGCCGGGCATGCGAACTCACCCGTTTCGGGAACCGCCTGCGTTTTACGACTTCGTAGGAGCCAGTGTTTTGGCAGCATATCGAGGTCTCCCGCCCTACGACGCCGCGCCGAGAACGACGCGCGGCACCCGGTTGGAGATCCCACAGGTGATTTCGTAGGCAACCGTGGAACACTTCGTCGCCCACTCCCACGGTGTCACCGATTCGCCACCCTGGCGTCCGAGAAGGACCACCTCATCGCCGCGAGCCACTGACGTACCGGCCGGCCCCACGTCAACCAAGATCTGATCCATCGTGACGCGCCCGACGATCGGGCATCGACGTCCGCCGATAAGCACCTCGGCGTGCGCGCTCCCCAGGGCCCGAGGCACACCATCGGCGTAGCCGATCGGCACGGTTGCGACGACGCGATCGCTCGGTGCGGTCCACGTCAGGCCGTACGAGACCGCCTCACCGGCCGTCACCGTTTTCACGTGGCTGACTTCGGAGCGCAGCGTCAACACCGGGAGCAGATCGATACCATATGTGTGCGGATCAACTGATACGTCGGGACTGTTTCCGTATATTGCGACACCGAATCGGACCATATCGAGCGAGGGGCTCAGGGGCGCCGAATTGTGGACGATTCCGCCGCCGGAGTTGGAAGCGTGGACGATTCCGGGGTTGATTCCCGCCACCCGGAACTGTGCGATGACGTCGAGAAATCGCGACGTTTGCTGCGCCGTGAACCCGTTGTTCGCCTCATCCGACACTGCGAAGTGGGTGAAGGTGCCACCAAGTTCCAGTGATGGAGCACCGACGATGGATTGAGCGAGGGCGAGGGCGGCGTCGGGTTCGCAGCCCACTCGGCGCATCCCAGTGTCCACCTTCAGGTGCACCGGGCACTGCTGACCAACGGCGGAAGCGGCCGACGCAATCTCGTCGATTCGCTCGGCCGAATAGACGGTCGCCGTGAGACGGTGCGTGATGACGAGCGGGGCTGAGCCCGCTGGAAACTCCGAGAGCAGCAGGATCGGTGCGGTAATGCCCGCTTGGCGCAGTTCGATCCCCTCCTCGACGAGCGCGACGGCCAACCACGTTGCTCCACCGCGCAGGGCGGCGCGCGCGGCGCTGATGGCACCATGGCCATACCCATCCGCCTTCACGACCGCGCAGCACAACGACGGCGCCACGTGAGCTCGGAGGCGTTCGACGTTCTGAGTGATTGCGTTGGCATCGATGAGCGCCACGGTCGGACGCAGCAACGGGAGAGTGTCGGCGGAATAGCTACGTGCACGTATCATTTCTCACGGCCGTCTGCCGCCCACTCCGAGAGAAGCTGCGCCACCAGCAGCGGGAGGTCCGTCGCAACGAACCCGATCCGATGGCCGCGCAGTGCAGCGGCGCCATGCACGAATGCTGCGCAGGCCGCCGCATCGAATGACCCCAAACCCTGAGCAAGCAGCGAAGCGATAAGGCCGGAGAGGACGTCTCCGGTGCCTGCGGTGGCCAACCGGTCATCGCCCACGCGCACGATCTCCACGCGACCCACAGGATCGGCGATAACGGTCGTTGTTCCCTTCAGCAGAACCACCGAGCCACTCGACGCGGCGAGTTGGCGCGCCGCCGCGATTCGATCAGTGCCAGGACGGCGTCCGACCAGAAGTTCGTATTCACCGTCATGGGGCGTGAGAACGGTTGAGCCCGGGCGTCGGCTTGCGAGCAGAGCTGCTCCTGCGGTGGCGTGCTTGCTGATGTTGGTGGGAATCGTGGGTGTGCCCTGTCGTCGGGCGACCGCATCCTGGACAGCGCGAAGTCCGGCACTGGTCGATTCGCGTTGGACTTCGAGTGCGGACCGATCGTCGTCGAGGTCTTCGCCGAATGCCGCGAACGCATCGGCATCGAGCACGAGCGGTTGCGGACAGCGCAGCGCGAACGAACGAATGCTCGACAGCACCGGCCTGGTGCGACCGAGTCCGGGGCCGATGACGGTGGCATGGCACTTCGACGTTCCGTCGAGGGCCGCGGCAGTCCAATGGACGGCCGGAACCGAGAAACCGACCGCTTCGACCGGGAGGGTCCCATTGCCGCCGGGAGCGGCCACCCGCACCATCCCTGACCCGGACCGCAGCGCACCCAGAGCAACCAGCTGAGGCGCCCCGGACATATGGTCCGAGCCCGCAATGACGCCCACCGCTGCGCTCCACTTGTGAACTCGCGACCGCCGTTCCAACACCCCTCGCAGGCGATCACGAACGTGGTCCTCGCGCAACACGTACGCGCCCGGTTCGGTCGTGAAATCGGGTGCGGGGAGTGCGAGTCCGATGTCGACGACGTCGACGCGTCCGGCGAGCTGGGCTCCTTCGCCGAACAGCAAACCCGCCTTCCACGCGGCGAAGGTCACGGTTCGCTGCGCAGCAAGAACTCGGGACTCCGGCGAGACCCATCCTGTCGACGCATCAACCCCGGACGGGATGTCGACCGCGAGCACGGGCGTTGAGCCGACGTCGGGTGCACGAAACGCTCCACGAAAACCAGTGCCGAAGACCGCATCGATGACGAGATCGCAGGATTCGACCGTGGAGGGAACGGGCACGTTCCTGTGGATGTCGACCACGGTGACGAACACGCCGCTGGCTCGAAGCTGGGCGGCCGCGACGCGTCCATCGGCCCCGTTTTTGCCCGGTCCCGCGAGGACGACCACGCGGCGCCCGTACGTACCCCGCAGCATCGCTTTCGCCGCTCGCGCGACCGCCGAACCGGCTCGTTGGATCAGCACGTCGATGTCGACGTCGGCTGCAGCATCGAGGGCTCTGAGTTGGTCCACGGACAGGATGCGAGAGACAGCGATGTTCGTCATAGGGTCCGATTCTCGGCGACGACCATCGCAATCGCGGTCATGGCGGTGTGGGTGAGCGTGATGTGCCAGTCGGTGATCCCGCGAGCCTGTGCCAACGCAAGCGCCGGCCCTCGAAGGATCAGCGAGGGAGCGCCGGACTCAGAAACAACTGTTTCGCAGTCGTAGAAACCGAAGGCGCCGAGCCCAAGCCCCATGGCCTTCATGACGGCCTCTTTGGCTGCGAACCGAACGGCGAAGCGCTCGGTGGGGTCGTTCATTTTCTCGCAGTAGGCCCGTTCTTCGTCTGTGAACGTACGAACGCGAAACGAAGGCGTACGAGCCAGTACCTCGCGCATGCGAGGTACATCAACGGCGTCGACACCAACTCCAACGATCACCCTGTAAGCATTCCACGGCTGGTGTGCCTCGACTGCACAATCGCGTTCGCCAAGCGCCGTGGTGCCCGCTACTCGACGGTAACGGTCTTTGCGAGGTTGCGAGGCTTGTCGACGTCGAAGCCCTTCGCTCGGGCGAGCGCGTAGGCAAAGATCTGCAGCGGAATGATGTTCACGGCTGGCGTGAACAACTCGGCGTTCGACGGCAGTTCGGGGACCCACAACACGTGGTCGGCCTGCTCGGCAGCGGCGTCGTCTCCCTCGTTGGCGACGAGAACGATGGTGGCGCCGCGCGCCCGCATTTCCTGCATGTTGGAGAGGAGCTTGGCCTGCAGGCGCCCTCGATTGGCAATACCGATCACGATGCTTCCCGGTTCGATCAGGGCGATCGGGCCGTGCTTCATCTCACCGGCGGGGTAGGCCTCTGCCCGAACGTAGGAGATCTCCTTGAGCTTCAGTGCTCCCTCGAGAGCGGTCGGATAGCCGACGCCGCGTCCGAGGAAGAAGAAGTCTCGGCTGTCCGCGAATTCCAGGGCGAGCTTCGTTATGGACTCCGTGTGCTTCAGCGCAGCCTCGACCTTGTCGGGCAGCGACTCCAGAATTTCCATAAGTGCGCTTATTTCGCCGGGATGTTGAGTGCTTCGTGTCTGAGCGAGGAAGAGCGCGAGGACCTGCATCGCAACGATCTGTGCCAGATGGGTCTTGGTTGCGGCGACGCCGATCTCCGGGCCGGCGTGGGTGTACAGCACGGCGTCAGCCTCACGGGCCATCGACGAATCGACGACGTTCGAAACGGTCAGAACCTTCGCCTTGTTCGTCGCAGAACGTGCGTAACGAATAGCTTCCATCGTGTCGAGGGATTCACCGGATTGCGAGATTCCGATCACCAATGTGTTGGGTCCGAGTACCGGGTCGCGATAACGGAACTCCGAGGCGACGTCCACCTCACACGGCATCCGAGTCCAGTGTTCGATGGCGTACTTCGCCACAAGCCCGGCATAGAAGCTCGTACCGCAGCCGACAATCGACACGCGATCGATCTGTCGAAGCTCCTCGACCGTCAGTCGCATGTCGTCGAGCTGAAGACGACCGTCGGGGAGCATGCGTCCGCGAAGGGTCTCGGCGATGGCCGTGGGCTGCTCGTGGATTTCCTTCAGCATGAAGTCGTCGAAGCCGCCCTTTTCTGCTGCCTCGAGGTCCCAACTGATATGACGAGCCTCCGGAGTTACCTCAACCCCGTCGAGCGTCGTGACAGTGATCGACCCGGGACGAACTTCCACGACGTGGTCATCGTCGATGACGTAGATCTCGCGGGTCTCCGACAGGATCGCGGGAATGTCGGAGGCCAGCATTCCGGCGCTTTCCGTACGTCCACAGATCAATGGAGATCCGCGTCGCGCGCCCACGATCAAATCCGGCTCGTTCTTGTGGAGCACGGCGATAGCGAAGCTCCCTTCGACCTTCTTCAGCGCGGAGCGCACCGCGGACACCAGGTCGCCGTTATGGCTCAGCATCTCCTCACCCACAAGATGAGCAAGCACTTCGGTGTCGGTCTCGCTCGTGAAGACCTGACCGTCAGCGATCATGCGGTTCTTCAGCTCGACGTAGTTTTCGATGATCCCGTTGTGCACCAGCGAGAGATCGCCCGTGTGGTCGAGGTGGGGGTGTGCATTGTGGTCGACGGGCTTGCCGTGCGTGGCCCAACGGGTGTGGCCTATCCCTGCGACGGGCGTCGTGGGCGCATCACC
>JANOWU010000031.1:0-20147 GCA_031418035.1 Acidimicrobiia bacterium | reverse complement strand
GGAATCGATTCGTGCGTCGAGTCGCAGAGTCGACGTCCGCAATTACGCAGTCGCCGGGGCGCGACTTGACGACGTGATCGAACTTCAGCTTCCTCGCGCGCTGGCCGAGCCCGCCGACGTGATGTCGTGCTTCGTCGGCATCAACGATCTCTGGGATCCCAACATTGACCTTGCCAAGTTCGGTGATCGCTTCAGTGGCCTGTTCCAAATGCTGTCTTCGCACGCATCGATTGTTCTCACTGCATCGATCCACGACGTCTTTGCGCCGTTGCCGGTGCGGACCCCACTACGCCAGAAGTTGATGCGCAACATTGCTGTGATGAACGAGGTTGTCTACGACACCGTGTCGACCTTCGATCTGGTGTTGGTCGATCTCGCCGCTCGGCCGGAGACATTCAATTCGGCCGTTCGCGCGCTGGACCGGCTCCACCCGAATCGATACGGGCATCAGCTCATTGCCGCCGATGTCTTGAACGAGTTACGCCTCCGTGGCTACCTGCTCGATGTCGATCCGCCCGTCGGCGTTCCCGTTCGAAGGGGTCTTCCCGATCTGGCCCACGCAGCGTGGGTCAGCGGCTACGTGCGACAGAACTGGCGACGCTGGCGACGCGAGATGGCCGCCTCGAAGCTCGCCGCCACCGCCGACACCCCGAACGCAACCTCCGAGGCCACCTCCGCGGCCACCCTCGACGCCACGAACGAAACCTCCGAGGCCACCTCCGCGGCCACCGTCGAAAGGTAAGCGCACGTACACACTCCTCCCCGTCCAGGCTTGTGGTGCGTTTGGGATGCTTGTGGTGCGTTTGGGCTGGCCGAACGCACCACAAGGTGTCCGAACGCACCACAAGCTCGAAGGGAACCGCCGGCCTCCGCGCTACGAACCAGCCACTTGCGCCTCGAACCAGCCACTTGCGCTACGAACCGGCCAGCCGCGCCACGACGGGGGCGAACGCATCAATGGCGTCGGCCATCACGATCATGTAGGAGCCATCCCAGCGGTCGC
This sequence comes from Acidimicrobiia bacterium, assembly GCA_031418035.1. Taxonomy (GTDB): domain Bacteria; phylum Actinomycetota; class Acidimicrobiia; order Acidimicrobiales; family JANYDT01; genus JANOYY01. The sequence goes on along the minus strand of JANOWU010000031.1, from coordinate 19,144 downwards.
GACGCCCCTGGATCTCGTCGACCAGCGAATCAACCGAGCCAACGAGTGTGTTCGGCGACGCCATCACGGCCTCGGGCGCGATGCCACCCATGTACCCACCAATGGTCGTCGCCGCAGCCATTGCATCGTCGGTGACGCTCGTGAAGAAGTTGAGGAACGCAATCTCTATGTCCGCATATCGTTCACCTGCGGCGTCCCTCACGATGGCCATCTTCGAGTCGGTCTCCGCCGCGGCGATGCTCGCCCACGCGGCGGCGTCGAACTTGCCTGCCCCGACATTCGGGTTGACCGACACGATGTCGCTCAGACGCGCGGCCGTTTCAAGAATGCGCTTGCCCCCACCCCCGGACAGAATCGGTGGACCACCAGCCTGCACCGGCCTCGGTGTTCCCACCATCTTGTTGATCGTCCACGACGCCCCGGAGTGCTCGACGGGCGAACCGGACCACAGGCCCCGGATGATCTCGATCGCCTCAGCCATGCGTTCGATACGCACGCCTGGCGAATCACGGGTGATGCCGGTCCAGTCGCAGTCCTGGTCCATCCAGCCGGCACCGATGCCCAATTCGAACCGACCGTCGGAGAGGAGATCCATCGTGGCGGCTTCCTTGGCCAAGGCTGCGGGATGTCGGAAATCGACGCCGTACACCAGCGAGCCGATGCGCAGGTTCGTGGTGACCGCGGCCGCGGCGGCCAGCGCTGGGGTCGGCGACAGGCCGTCGGTGAAGTGATCGGCGACGCACAGCGTCGCGTACCCGAGGTCTTCAGCCTTGCGCGCAAGTTCGGTCCAGCCCGCCCCCGACTTCGCTCGTCCACCCATGATGCCGAATCGGAACTTCCTTGCGTGAGTCACCCCGCCGACCCTAGCGGAAATGACGTTGGGGGCGTCCATTCCGCTGTAGTACGCCTACGTACGTATTCCGAACGTGAACCAGCCCTCGCGCCGATGTGATCCAGGGCGCGCTCGACCGCAAAGTTCCCGTCGTGGGCTTCGCCATAACCCAGACATTCTTGGTCCTCACGACGATATACATCTTGATCCCGAGCCTCATGGTCGTTGCCACGCTCCTCATGCCCGCACAGCTGAACCGACGTCTCAACATCATCGTCAGCCTGGTCTACGTGTTGACCATCATTGGAGCGATCGTCGGCGAGCCATGGAAGTACTTCATTCTCGGAAGCATCGTCGAGATACTGCTCCTCCTCGGGCTTGTCCGGATCGCATGGACCTGGCCGAGGAACGAGAACCAGCTCGTTGCGCCGTGAACGTGTAATTGCGCCGTGAATTGTAATTGCGACGTCAACGTGTAGTTGCTACGTCAATTGCTACGTAAACGTGTAGTTGCTATGTAAACGTGCGATTGCTACGTAAACGTACTTTTGCGCGTCGCCTGTGCATCCCGCAACCGCTGCACGAATTTGGGCGCCCGCTCTTCGATCGACAGGCGTTGGGCCGACGCCCCGACCGGAACGAGATGAGAGACGAACCCCGCCTCGGTGTACGCGTGGAGACCGAACATCGGCGCTTCGGCGGTCTCCGCTGGGACGTGATGCGGGTCGAGATCGGGGGCGATCGAGACCGCCGTCGAGGGACACACCCAGAGCGAGCAGCTGCCCCAGTTGCTCTGTATCGATCTATGGATATGACCGGAAAGCACCTTGATGACTTGCGGGTGGCGACGCACGACCGCTTCACAGAGCTCGCTGCCCTTCAGTCCGACACAGTCCATCCACCAAATGCCGGTTTCGAACGGTGGTTGATGGATACCAAGAACGGTCGGCGTGTCCGGGTGCAACGCCAGCTGTGCGTCGAGCCACGACGCATCATCGGCCGTGAAGACGTCGTTGCTCGTGTCGAGCAGAACAAGTTGCAGGGGGCCGGCCGATATCGCTCGATGGCCGCGAAGCTCCTCGACGTTGCGGTCGTGGTTTCCGGGTAGTGCCTCCCATGGCACGGTGAGCACCGACAGGCGCTCACGGAACTCTGCCCATTCCGCGGCGGTACCGTTTTCCGTCAGGTCGCCGGTGAGAAGGAGAAGATCCGGTGGGCGTGTCATCGCGTTGATTTCGGCGATCGCCGCAGAGAAGCGTTCCCCGTTGCCAGCGGTGCGACCCCCGATGTGAACGTCGGAGATTTGCGCGAGGAGATACGCCATGGCTCACTATGCCACGCAGTCGCCCAGTCGCCCGCAACCCCGATTGGATGTGCCGACCGGGTGCCACTACGTTCCAACTGCTCACCTCGCCGGGCTGACCCTGCACGGACCGCAACACGACAGGACACAACCATGACTGACACAGTGCTCGACCGTTTCGGATTGACGGGAGGCGTCGCCGTCGTAACGGGTGGCGGCCGCGGCATCGGCGAGGGAATCGTCGTTGCCCTCGCCCAAGCGGGGTGCGACGTCGTGCTCACGGCGCGCCGCGAGCACGAGATCAACAAGGTGGCCGACGTCGTGCGGGCGATGGGCAAGCGCGCCCTCGCCATTCCCGGCGACATCACCGACGGTGCCTTCGTGGACAGCCTTGCGGAGCGAGCAAAGGCAGAAATGGGCCGCATCACGATCTGGGTCAGCAACGCGGGTGGTGCCGACGACCGCACACCACGCCACCTCGCTGACATGCCCGACGCCCAGTGGGACTATCAGCTCGACGTCAACCTCCGTGCGGTGTTCACCGGTGCGCGCGCCGCAATTCGGGTGATCGAAGACGGTGGATCGATCATCAACATCTCTTCGGGTGCGGCCCTCAAGGGCTCACCGAACAACGGTCCCTACGCCGTTGCAAAGGCAGGAGTCGACAGCCTCACCCGAACCCTTTCCCTGGAACTCGCGCCCCGCGGGATTCGGGTGAACGGCGTCGCCCCCGGCCCCGTCCCCACCGAGGTGTTCATGGAATTCTTCGGTGCTACCGAAGATGACCTCCCCAAGCTGGCCAGCCGATTTGGCGTTCCGCTCGGCCGGCTCGGCACGCCCGAAGACGTCGCAAATGCTGTCGTGTTTCTCGCCTCACCGGCGGCGTCGTGGATCACCGGTCAGACCTTGCTGGTCAACGGCGGCGGCAACCGGTAACGCGAGGCAACGGAACAGCGGCCATAGAGGGCCGACATGGGCGTACTCTGGTGTATGCCTAGAGCACGCTCGCGTCGGGTACTGGGAGCACTCCTGGTCAGTGCCTCTTTCATGACGCTCGCTGGACCGGCCGAGGCCATAATTACGTGCGCACCAAGTCCGTTCCGCCAACGAAAGCCGCTCGTGATCGCACACGCGAGCAGCACCCATTTTGGTCCCGGCAACACGGTGGAGATGCTGAGCGCCGCCGTGAGGGCGGGAGCAGATGTTGTCGACGCTGATGTACGAGTTACCGCCGACGGCGTACTCGTTGCGGCTCACGACGACAGCCTCCAGGCAGTCACGGGTACGACGGGAGCAATATCCAAGATGACGTATTCGCAGTTGATGCGCCACGACCTTGGGGATAGTTGGCGGGGGCCGAAAGGCAATTTTCCGATGAAGGGCAAGAATATACGCATACCTACGATTGAACAGGTATTGACGTCCTTTCCGGATCGACTTACCTCGCTCGAATTCAAAGTGACCGGCGGCGAGAAAAACATGTGCGAACTCCTTCGTCGCATCAACCGGACAAAGAACGTATACATATCATCTGCGGGTGATGCTGCGATAGACAACTTCAAACCGATCTGCCCCGAGGTCGTCACCACCGTGACCGACGCGATGGTTCTCGACATGCGAGCTGCGCGATCGGACCCGAACAGCACTTGGTGTTCTCCCGTCCCGATCGGGCAGCCACCGTACCGGGCGGCCCGCCCGACGAAGGACTTCGTCACCTGGAATCATGACCACGGCCTCGCCGTGTTCACATGGACGATTGACGACGCCAAGACTCTCAAGAAGCTTGCGAAATCAGGAGTCGACGCTGTCTACACCGGACGCGCCGACCTCGCCCGGAAAATCTTCGACAAGGAATTCGAGAACTAGGACGCCATGCGCATGATCAGAAAACTCGTGGTACTCGCCATTGTCGGCGCGACGCTCACCGACGGAGTTCGCGCCCAGGCCCAAGTTGCGCCGGGAGCTCAGGAGGTGAAGAAGTACCGTGGCTTGTTCGCCGCAGCAGCATCTGGGAACAATCGCAGCGCGAAGCAACTTCTCGCCCAGGGGGCCAACCCCAACGCCGTCGACGGCTACGGGCGAACACCAGCCCACGTCGCTGCGTTCTTCCGTCGACGCACCACACTTGCCACTCTCCTACGCAACGGGACGAACCCGAACGCACTCGAAAGCGATCGTTACGACATCATCACGATCGCCGCGGTCGCGAATGATGCAGAGACCATTCGTGTCGCGCTCCGACACGGAGCGAAGGCGACCAACATCACGAGCCGATACGACGGCACCGCACTCATTGCCGCCGCGCACCTCGGCAACGTCGAGGCCGTACGTGTACTCGTCGACGCCGGCGCACCGCTCGACCACATCAACAACCTGCACTGGACCGCCCTGCTCGAAGCGGTCATTCTCGGTGACGGCGGACCTCGTCACCGAGCGATCGTGAAGATCCTTCTCGACGCGGGTGCAGATACGGAGATCGCCGACGCGTCGGGTGTGACGCCGCTCGGCCATGCGGTGTCACGGGGATACACCGACATGGCCAAGCTGTTCAAGACCTAATAACTGTTCACGCAGTAGCTGTGCAAGCCCTGCGTGCTGCTCAAGCCCTGCGTAGCTGCTCAAGCCGTGCGTGCCTTTGCACTCGACGGCGAGTTGCAGGGTGAGCGGCAAGTTGTTGGTGGAGCTAACTTGCCGTCGACCCTGCAACTCGCCGTTGAGTGGACCGGCCTTAGCGACCTCGGCCTCCATGACCCCCCTGGCCCCCCTGGCCCCCGTGGCCCCCGTGGCCGCCGCGGCCACCCATGCCATGTCGCCCGACGAGTCCCTGATCGACTGCGGTCTTCAAGGTGGCTGCCTGCTCGGCCGTGATTCGACCCGCCGTCACCTGAGCGTCGATACGAGCCTTGGCCTGCGCGTTTCGGGCGGCCTTGAGTTGCTCCGCAGTAACCCCGATACGGCTGGCCAGATCTGCCTCACGAGCGGCCATCTGCGCTTGACGTTCGGCTGCGGTCGGTGGCGTGGTCGAAGCGTTGCGGTGCTGGTGAAGTCCGAATCGTCCACCAATTCCCTGGTCGATCGCGGTCTTCATCGTTGTGCCCTGTGCGGCAGTGATGGTCCCGGCAGCTACAGCCTTGTCGATATCGGCCTTCGCCTGTTCCTTCATTGCGGTCTGAATCTTTTCGACGCTCACACCGAGTCGGGTCGCAAGGTCACTCAGGCCCGCTGCCCGCATGTCGACGCGCGAAGTCTTCGCCGTCGTGACGGGCACGGTCGTCGCGGTTTGGGCAGATGCGGGAGTCGCGGCGACGATCGCCACGCCCCCAACGAGACCCGTAGCGGCCAGGCTGGCGGCGACGATTCGAGTTTTGATCTTGTTGCTCATGGGAAAGTTCCTTCTTTCGAAACGGCAAACCCGACCGGATTTGCATGTGAACTCACTGTGCAGTCCGAAGGTAAAAAGCACGAACGATCCCGGTAAGACCTCGGTGGCAATTTGGTAAGTGCGACTTTGGCGGATCCGCCCGAGCCCTTGGCACGCAGACGCCCCATCGACAATGATTGCGGCATCGCGACACCGACGATGATTGCGGCTTCGCCACATAAGGAGACAGCGTGGAAAAGGTACGAGCCCGGCCAACGGTTGTACGTCAAAACGCACCGGTCGAGCCAGGCGTGATTACGGCCGAGCGTTACGTTTCGCCGGACTGGATGGAACGCGAATACGAGCTTCTCTGGCCGACGGTGTGGCTGTTCGCATGCCTTGAACGCGACGTCGCGAACTCCGGCGACTACGTCGTGTTCAACATCGGAAACGAGTCGATCCTCGTTTCGCGTACCGACGATGGTGAGCTCGCGTCGTTCTACAACGTGTGTCAGCATCGCGGCATGCGCCTTGCCTGCGAACCTCGCGGCTGCGTAAAGAGTTTCGTATGTCCGTATCACGGGTGGTCGTATCGACCCGACGGACGGCTGGTCGTTGTCCCGGACAACGAACGCTTCGCCGGTGGTGTCGACAGGGCGGAACGATCGCTGAAGCCGGTCCGCGTCGACAGCTTCGCCGGGATGGTGTGGGTCTGCATGGATCCGGCGGCGGTGACGTTACGCGAATACCTGAACGTCGCCGCAGAGCGCGTTGCACCGTATCGCCTCGAGTCGATGACCCTGACCGAGGACCAGACGGTTCACCTTGATTGCAACTGGAAAGCGGTTTTCGACAACTTCGGCGAGTTGTATCACGTCGAACACATTCATCCCCAGCACAAGATGCTCTTCGACTGTCCAACTGCTCTCATCGATCTGTTCGCATACGGTCACACTGGCGTCACGATCCACGGCCACACTGTGAACACACGGCTACCCATTCCCGATGAGCCGAACTTCTACATGGAGCATCAGCTCCGTATGTTCGGTGGCGACCCGAGCGACTACGTCGGTCGCGTCCTCGACGTTCGCACGGACATGCAGAAGCTCCGTCGAGAACTCGCGAAACAACGGGGATTCGACTACGACCTCTTCACCGATGATCGACTCACCGACATCGAGCAGTACAACTTCTTTCCGAACACGATGATCACGGTGCAGCCCGACGCGGCGATCGTGATGCGTGCACGACCTCATCCCAGTGATCCCGACAAGTGCTATTGGGACAAGCTGACGTTCAAGCGTCAGCCGTGTGAGGAGGTGGCCCGTAAGGCCGGCGTGTCGTTCGAGCCGTTCGATCCGAAATCGATCGTGCCCGTCGCCCGTCCCGAGCACGACGAGTTCACGCAAGAGGATGTGATCGCCGGCCGCAAGACGATGACCATCACGATCGATCAAGACATCCACTTCATTCGCGATGTCCAAAAGGGCATGCATTCTCGCGGTTTCGACACCGCACGGCTCTGCGACGACGAGGTACGGTTGCAGCACTTTCACGACTGGCTCGACCACGTCATGAAGACGCGCCCCGTAACGCAATGACCTTCACGATCCAACAGCTATCGGATCGCGAACAGATCCGCGACACGGCGATGCGGTACTGCCATGGCGTCGATCGACTCGACCCCGATTGGATGAAGTCGGCCTATTGGCCCGAAGCCGTCGACGAGCATGGTTCGTTCTCCGGCAACGCGCATGAGTTCGTCGATTACTGCATGCCTGCGCACCAGCGGTGGACGTGGACCATGCACTCGATCTACAACCACCAAATCGAACTCGACGCCGATGGGATTCACGCGAGCGGTGAGATCTACAACGTCACCCATCTTTGCCGAGCCGATACCGGAGCGATCGACACCTGGTACGGCCGATACCTCGATCGCTACGAGAAGCGTGGTGAGGAGTGGAGGATCATCCACCGGGTGTGTGTTCACCACGGCGACTCGACGGGCGTGATGAGTCCGATGGAAATCGACGTGTCGAAGTATCGCGACGGTTCCTTCGATCGCCCGTCGGTTGGACGCCCGCTCGGGCCGTAGGACGACCGGTTGCCCGAGGCGCTATGGCCCATCTTTCTCTGCGCCAAAGCCGGTGATCTTGAACTGCGCCGGATCGGCCTTCAGCATCGCCTTCCCGAACGTGACACAGTCGCCCTTCAGTGCAGCGATGGTCGATGGCCGACGTCTTGGTGTCCATACCGAGTTCGCAAGGACATATGCCCACATAAGTCTCGGTAAGGCTCAGGTCCTAGCGCTGCGGGCCACGCGAAACCCGACGTTGCTCGATGAGCTGTCCGCTGCCGAGCCCATTCGGGCGGCGCTGCGGTAACGGCGACAATACGACGCATGACAGAGAAACGAACCGCCTTTCATGAGCACCGGCGCCTGAGCTTGAGCGGGCACGTGTCGCGTCGAGGCAATGAATGCGTCGGCCGTCCACTCCCACACGTTCCCGACCATGTTCCACATGCCGAACGGATTTGATTCGAACGTGCGGACCGGACACGTCGAAACCCATCCGTCGGCGGCCGTGTTCTGTTGCGGGAACGTCCCCTGGAACACGTTCATGTGGTGACGACCTCCCGGCTCGAGCTCATCACCCCAGACCCACGTGGTCTCTGTGCCGCCTCGCGCGGCGTATTCCCATTCAGTCTCGGAAGGAAGACGCGTGCCAGACCACGCCGCGTAGGCCACGGCGTCGTTGTACGTCACGTGGACAACGGGATGTTCGGGGCGGTCGTCAATGGAACTCTGCGGACCTTCTGGTTGCGACCATGTAGCACCGAACACCTGTCGCCACCACTCGGCGCCGACGACGCCGCGTGTTTCGACGAAGTCGTCCGGGAGCAGGCCACCGAACACGAACGACCACTCGAACCGCTCAGCCTCCGTGACATAGCCGGTCGCCTCGACGAACGACGCAAACTGCGCATTCGTAACGCTCGTCGTCCCCATCTCAAAGGCAGCGATCGTCACTTCGACGGGAGTCTCGCCGTCGGACGGGTACGCCTGTACGCCGCCTTCGCCCATCATGAACCTCGCTTCGCCGAGTTCGGCAAACTCAAGTCCGTGCTCCGTACTGGAACTTCGAGCACGAATCGTGTGTCCCGGTCCTGGTGCAGTCATCGTCGGACGTTGGTCTTCGAACTCGCGAGATGGGGAACAGCACGACGTCATAGTCGTATGTTGGCACTTCGTACGTAGACGAGCGTCAACTACTGGCCAGCAACCATCGAAATGCGAGACGGTCAGACCACCGAGACGGATCGCACGACGAGAACCCAACGCGATATCGTCAACTCATGTCCGAGGACGAGTCCCTCATCCCGCCCGAAACGCTCGCACTCGTCGGACAGATCGAATCAGAACGAGGTCCCGTCGAGATCGCGGCCCTTGGTGCGCAGCGATACGCCCACGCAGTTGGCGATCTGAACCCGATCTACTTCGACGAGTCCGCAGCGAAAGCAGCCGGGTACCGAAGGATTGTGGTCCCGCCGACGTACGTTCAGTACGCGCTGGTACCGACGCACCCGATCGACGACATCCGAGACGATGGATTGTTCAAAGGCAACTCTGCGCTGCGGCTTCGGGTGCAGCGAACGATGTTCGGTGGCGAGGAATGGGACTTCATTGCGCCCGTCTACGTCGACGACGAAATCAGTGCAGTTTCACGAGTCATCGGGCTCGATCAGAAGCATGGTGCGAAAGGACCATTCGTGCGCATCACTCGAGAAACTACGTACACGAATCAATTTGGTGACGTGGTAGCCCGAACCCGTCAGATAGGGATCGCCCGATGAGCAACGTCGGTCAGCTCTACGTCGGCGATGTCGCCGTGGGCGAAGAGCTTCCTGTGGTGATCCGCAACGCCAGCCGAGTCCAACTATTTCTCTATTCGGCGGCGACGTGGAATCCGCACAGAATTCACTACGACATCGACTACGCACGCTTCGAAGGTCATCCCGACGTGATTGTCCACGGACCTCTCCAGGGCGCTTGGCTCAGCCAGTACGTCACTGACTGGGCTGGTCCTGCTGGCCGCATTCTGAACCTCTCCTGGCAGAACCGAGCATCGGCACTTCCGGAACAGGATTACGAGTTTCGGGGCATAGTGAAAGCCATCGAGGGCAACGTCGTCACCCTCGATGTCTGGGAACAGACCCGCGAGGGCGTCGTCATCATGCCCGGCGAAGCCAGGGTCTGGCTCGCAGATCGTTAGCCCTCCCGAAGGTGCAGCACGGTTTGCCTCCGTACCTACAGTTGCGCGGGGCGTCACGACGCTGCGAGCCTGAGGTGGGTAACGTGAGTTCATGATGCGCAGTCGACTCGGGGCCACGGCCGGTGTGGTGGGACCGTTGGCGTTCGCCGGTGCTTGGTTGATCGGATCCCTGAAGACAAGCGGGTATTCCATGGTCAACGACGCAATCAGTCGCCTTGCCGCCGTGGGCGCAGACACTCGCGCGCTCATGACGGCTGGTTTCGTTTCCTTTACAATATGTGTACTTATATTTTCGATGTCATTGCGGGCAGCACTCCCCGGTGGTGCATGGATCGCCGCAGCATCGACGGCGATTGCGACGCTCGGCGTCGCTGCATTCCCCCTCGATCACTCTGGGACCGTGGATGCACTTCACGGCCTCTCGGCAACGATCGGGTACGTCACCTTGGCTGCTACCAGCCTGTTGGCGTCCCGGCCGCTGAAAGCTCAGGGCGACCACCGGGCAGCCAAGGTATCGGCGCTCGCAGGTACCGCAACAGCGCTGTGCCTCGCGGCAACGATCCTCGGACCAGCGGACGGTCTCTTTCAGCGCCTCGGCGTCAGCATCGGAGACCTTTGGATCGTGGCAGCATCGGTGCGAATGATACGTATCGCCGATCGGCCTCGGATTGTTCCGGCTGGCGCCGAGCGGCCCCGGTAGCGTGCTGGTAGGTTGACACCATGGTCATCGTCATCGGAAGTCTGCACTTCGCGCCGGAGGATCGCGACGCCTTCATCGCATCTCGTGTTGCGGGCATGAAGCACTCTCGGGCGGAGAACGGTTGCATCACCTACACCATGACCCCCGACCCGATCGACGACACCCTCGTCGTGCTGACGGAACGCTGGGTTGATCGAGCAGCGCTCGACGCGCACATTGCCGCGATTCCCAATGCACCCAAGCCAGATCGCAAGGTCTCGGTGGTGAGCCGAGTGATTCACGTCTACGAAGCCGACGACGGAACACTTCTCTAGTCAGATGCACGCCTAGTCAGATGCGAGCTGCGGTCCTTCGCCACGGAAGCATCGTCGTCGACGACGTCGGCGATGTTCCCGTTCTTCCCGGACATGTACTTCTTGAAACCATCGCGTGTGGAATCTGCGGCTCTGACCTCCATACCCGGAAGTTCGGCCATGACATGGTCGCCGCCGCAACCGCAACCAACTTCAAGCTCTTCATGTTCGACCCCGACGCCGACATCGTCATGGGCCATGAGTTCTCGGGTCGAATACTCGATGTCGGTCAAGGCGTTGACCACCTCACCGCTGGTACCGATGTCGTCGCCCATCCGGTGGCCTTTCCGGGTGGGTCGCTCGAAGCGGTTGGGTACTCCAATAGCTTTCCGGGCGCTTTTGCGCAACGCGTGCTCGTCCACGCCAGCGGTATCGTTCCCATCCCTTCCGGCGTCGACCCCCGAGTCGCAGCCCTGACCGAACCTCTGGCGGTCGGCATTCACGCAGTCGATCGTTCACGCGCCGTCGAACACCGATCCGCCGTGGTGCTGGGATGTGGGCCCGTCGGGCTTGCCGTGATTGCGGCGCTCAAGCTTCGAGGAGTGCCGCTCATCGTTGCTTCCGACTTTTCTCCGACCCGACGCTCGCGTGCCCAATCACTAGGTGCACATATCGTTGTCGACCCATCTTCGACCGAGCCGATTCAGGCGTGGCGCTCCGGAGGTGGCTCCGGAGCGACAACCGTCTTCGACGCCGTCGGCGTGCCGGGCATGATCGAGCAAGCGATCATCGCCGCACCCGCACGGTCGGAAGTACTCGTCGTCGGCCTCTGCATGCAACCTGATACCTTCCGACCGGCTATTGCCATCAACAAGGAACTTCAGCTCAACTTCGTCCTGGGTTGGACGCCGGCCGAGTTCACACTGGCGCTCAATGCCATCGCGGAAGAAACGATCGACGCCGCATCGTTCATCACCGGCGAGGTCGGACTCGATGGTGTGGCCAAGGCGTTCGACGACCTGGCGAGCCCACAGGATCACGTGAAGATTCTCGTTCGACCAAATTCCTCCGCGTAGTGGGTCACAACCTCGCTCTCCGAGCGAGGAAGTGACCAACAACGGCGACGTCTCGTTAGGAACGGAAGGTCGTGAACTCCCCCACCGCTGCCCGTTCGGTGCGCAGACTATTGATCGGGTGTTCACGGTCCGGATGCCCGATGGCGATCCCGCAGTAGAACTGAAGCTCGTCGGGTACCCCGAAAAAAGATCGGACGAGTTGGTGTCTCGTCATCCAGAACTCCTGCATGCACGACGCCAGACCACGTTCCTGAGCGACTAAGGCCACCGTCTGCATGAACATGCCGAGATGCGCCCATTGCCCGGGCCCCATGATCTTGTCAATCGCAAAGAACAGCGCGGAAGGAGCACCGAAGAACTCGAGGTTCTTCGACATCTGGTTCAGCCTCGCCGCCTTGTCCTCACGGGGAATCCCTATGGTCGCATACAAATCCTCGCCGCACTTGAAACGACGGCTCCGGTACGGCTCCTTCAGGTCCGGCGGATACATATGGAAGTCCGGCCGGTCACCGATCGGATTCGCTGCCGTGTCTTGCGCGAGAGCATCGCGGAACTCCGACATCGATTCGCCGCTCAATGCGTACACGTGCCAGGGCTGCACGTTTCCTCCCGACGGCGACCAACGAGCAATATCGAGAATCGCTCGGAGTTCATCCTCGCCAACGGGCGTCGGAAGAAAGGCTCGGGTCGAGATGCGCTGCGTCACGGCGTCGGTCACGTTCATGCGACCATCTTTGCCTGCGCTCACGCGCGGCACCACTTCGGAGTTCCCGTCACGATCGTTCCGTGAACACTCTTCGGCCGATAGACTCGCCTTCATGCATATTGCGGACTTCGCGATGGATTACTTCAGCCTCGCCGGAAAGAACGCCATCGTTACCGGTGGGAACACCGGGCTCGGCCAGGCCTTCACGTTGGCTCTGGCGAAGGGCGGCGCAAATGTATTCGTGCCGAGCATCCTCGATGACGACGGAACTACTGCTCCATTGGTTGAGGCCGAGGGGGTCAAGTACCAGTACATGAAGGCCGACATCACCGAGAAGGGAATGCCGAAGACTGTCGTGCAAACCTGTGTCGATCGCTTCGGTTCTGTCGACATCTTGATCAACAGCGCCGGTATCTGTCCGATGGCCGAAGTCCTCGAATTCGACCGAACCCCTTGGGACGCAACGGTCCAGGTGAACCTCACCGCAGCGTTCGAGATGAGCCTTGAGGTTGCCAAGCACATGGTCCCGCAACGCAGCGGCAAAATCATCAACATCTGTTCGATGTTCAGCTTTCTCGGAGGTCGGATGTCGTCGGCCTACTCCGCAACCAAACACGGCATCGCCGGTCTGACCAAGGCCTACTGCGATGAACTCGCCGAGCACAACATTCAGGTGAACGGGATCGCCCCCGGCTACTACGCCACCGCCATCACCGAAAACACACGTAGCAATCCGGTGACCAATCAACGGGTGCTCGATCACATTCCTGCAGGTCGCTGGGGAGAAACGCACGACCTCATGGGTACCGTGGTGTTCCTGTCCAGCCGAGCATCGGATTATGTCAACGGACATATCCTTGCCGTCGACGGCGGCTACCTCGTTCGCTGACGCGAACCGCCGCCCGACCCAAATCATGGACGGACCCTTTTTCATCGGCGTTGACTGCGGCACTCAGAGCGCAAAAGTCATCGTCTATGACCGGGCGGGCAACGCAGTGGCGACTGGTCGCCAACTGCTGCGACCAATGAGTCGTCCTCGTCACGGAGTTGTTGTTCATCCCGACGATGACCTGTGGGACGCAATCGCAACGGCGAGTCGCGCCGCCATGGCTGCATTCACGGGCGAACGGTCGGCGATCAAAGGCGTCGGCATTTGCCCGATCCGTTGCAACAAGGCGTTCTTGAGAGCCGACGGGTCGTTGGTCGAACCGGTCATCAGCTGGATGGATGATCGCGCGTACAAACCATATCTACCCGACGATCCTTCGGTGGCCTACGCCACCACATCGTCGGGGTACGTCGCCCATCGTTTCTGCGGCGTGTTCAAAGACACTGCAGCGAACAACATCGACATGCAGTGGCCGATCGACAGCAACACCTGGAACTGGAGCACCGACGAATCGATCCACTCCGAATTCGGTGTTCCCAGGGAGATGCTCCTGGAGCTGCAGATGCCCGGCGACATCGTCGGGCCCGTAACCGCGCTGGCAGCAGAACAGACTGGTATCCCGGTTGGCATTCCCGTTGTGGCCACCGCCAACGACAAAGCAGTCGAGATGCTCGGTGCCGGCCCTGTCGGGCCCACAACCGCCCTCATTTCGCTCGGCACCTACATCTGCGCGATGGTTCAGGGAACGACGAACCACCGGGCACCGACGAACTTCTGGACCAATTTCGCGTGCGTGCCGCATCGATATCTGTACGAGAGCAGTGGAGTTCGACGCGGCATGTGGACACTCACGTGGTTTCTCGACCTCCTCGGCCCCGAGGTCGCAGAACGTGCGACGTCAGTGGGCCTCTCCCGTGAGGAATACCTCGAACGCGAAGCTGCGCACGCGCCCGCCGGGAGCGACGGCCTCCTGACGGTGCTCGACTGGTTAGCGCCCACCGACAAGCCGTATCGAAAAGGCGCAATGCTCGGGTTCGACGCTCGCCACACGAGAGGGCACCTCTACCGCTCGATTCTCGAGGCCATAGCTCTGACCATGAAACAACACGTCGATGCTATGTGCACAGAGCTTGCGATCACCCTCGATCAGATCGTCGTCTCCGGTGGTGGTTCGACCAGCCCGCTCTTCATGCAGATCTTCGCCGACGTGTTCGGAGTGCGTGCCGAACGAAATCTCGGTTCTGGAGGGGCCAGCCTCGGGTCGGCGATCTGCGCGGCCGTCGCAACCGGTACGTACCCCGACATCGACACCGCCGCAGCGAACATGACCGGTGCCCGAGAGTCCTTCACGCCCGACGCGCATCATCACGCCCTCTATTCACAAGTGAATCAAACCGTTTACAGAGACATTCGGGATTCCACCGATCCGCTCTTCGAACGCGCCTTTCCGATCTTCCACTGACCCTTCCAAAGGAACCTCATGCCCCTTTCTCGTGAAGCCATCGTCGAACACCTCCAAAAGATCCTTGGTCCCGACCAGGTGATCACCGACGAACACACGTTGCGCCAGCGAAGCATCGACAACTTTCGCAAGCTCCAGAACATCTTCGAGGTGTACACGATGCCCATGCCGGCAGCCGTGGCCGTGGTCAAGAGCACCGAGCAGGCATCGGCTGTTCTTGCGTTCGCCGACGAGCACCGGGTCAACGTCGTTGCGCGCACCGGTGGCACCGCAACCGAGGGTGGACTCGAAACACCAGTCGAGAACTCGATCGTGCTCGATGGCTCGGGAATGAACAAGATCATCAAGATCGACGCGTACAACATGCAGGCCACCGTCCAGTGCGGCGTTCCTCTGCAGGAGCTCGAGGACCAGGCACGGGCCATTGGTCTCACGACCGGCCACTCGCCACAGTCCAAACCGATTGCCCATCTCGGCGGGCTGGTCGCAACACGAAGCATTGGGCAGTTCTCGACGCTGTACGGAGGCATCGAGGACATGGTTGTCGGATGCGAAGTTGTGTTTCCGGGCGGACACGTCTCGAGGATCAAGAATGTCCCCCGACGAGCCGCGGGGCCCGACATTCGCCACATCGTGATCGGCAACGAAGGCGCACTGTGTTTCATCACCGAGGTCACGGTGAAGCTGTTCCCCTACATGCCGGAGAACAACACCTTCCTCGGGTGGACGCTGAAAGACATGAAGGTCGGTTTCGAAGCGTTGCGCGAAGTCATGGTGGCGGGGTTCAAACCATCGGTCGCCCGGCTCTACGACCCCGAAGACGGTCAACTTCACTTCTCGAACTTCGCCGCGCCCGACGACTGCATCCTGTTGTTCATGGCCGAAGGCAACCCCGGAATCGCAAAGGCGACGGCAGAAGGCATCGCCGAGATCGTGGGGCGCTATTCCGAGTGCCGACCCGTCGACAGCAAACTGATCGCGGAATGGTTCGATGATCTCGTGTGGGGACCAGACAAGGTGACGCGCGAAGACGAGCGAATTCGCACAACACGAAACGTAAACCGCACGACCGAAATCTCCTCGGACTGGAGCTCGATCAACGATATCTACGTGAGCGCACTCGCCCGGATTCGCAAAGAGATTCGCGGCATCACGCTGCTCGGTGGACACTCGTCGCACAGCTACATCAACGGTACGAACATGTACTTCAACTACTTCTACGATCTCATCGATTGCGAACCCGAGGAGGAGAACGACAAGTACTACTTGCCGATCATCAAGATCATCTGTGAAGAAACACTCCGCTTCGGTGGCTCGATCGTGCACCACCATGGCATCGGCAAGGCACGCTCGCGCTGGGTCCGGGAGGAGTACGGCTCATCGTACGGAATGCTCGAAACTCTTAAGCGCGCCTATGATCCTAACGGAATCATGAACATGGGAACCATCATCCCGTTGAATCCATAACCTGCCTCCGTCCCCCGCGGCGCGTTCCCGCGATACCGTTGGGGAAGAGCGACACTGCGAAAATCAGAAGCGCTCCGAAGACGATGCTCGAATCGATCTCGATGCCAGCCCTCCGAAGGATGAAGGGAACGGCGATGAGAGAAAGCCCGCCGATCAGTGCTCCCCGTATCGACGCGATACCGCCAAACGTAGCCACCGCGAAAAGCTGCAACGACAGCGTTGTTTCGAAGGAGAGATACGACGCGAACGGCTGTCGGATCATCAGCAGAGAGCCGGCAATCGCAGCCACGGCGGCCGACACTCCGAACATCGCAACGGTGTACCGCCGAACCGCGATGCCTGTGGTCTTTGCCGCTAGCTCATTGTCGCGCAGCGCGACGAGTGCGCGGCCGACTCGTCCCTCGGTGAGGTTCCGTATCAGCACAAACACGATTGCGGCGGTCGCCACGACGGCGAGAAACCACCATCTCATGTCCGCGTCGCGACCCTCGCCCAGCCACGTTGGCGCAACCCAAGATGCATTCGAACCTTTGCCGTTCGCCCCATTGGTCAGGGTTTCGAGGCGCTTCACGACCGGACCAAATGACGCGCCAAAAGCCAGCGATACCAAAGCGAGGTGAAGCCCACGTATACGCAGGGCTGGGATCGCGATCACCGTGCCGAGCGCAAATCCAAACAGCGCCGACGCGAGAACAGTCGCGAGGATCGGCCAATCATGATCTGCCGACAAGATCACGGTGACATACGCACCCGTCCCCACGAACGCACCGTGGCCGAGCGCGACTCTTCCGACATAGCCGGCCATCAGATTTACCCCAAGGACGGCGACAGACATGATCACCGCGTTCGTAACGTAGGCCAGTGCCAGCGCTGGTAGGAATAGAGGTGGAACCGTGAGCGCCACGATTGCCATCAGCAAGAGGATTTCGCGCCGACGGGAGCGCCCAACCGCACCGACGATTTCCGAGGCGCTGCTCATCGAATAGTTCGCATTTGTGCTGGAGCTCGCGCTCATACGCGCACGACGCGTTGACGACCGAATAGGCCGGTCGGCCGCAGAACCAAAACGATGAGGAGTAGGGCGATGGCAACGAGCACGCTGATGTCGCCACCGATGGCGGGGATATATCCCGCTGCCATGGTCTGTACGAGTGCCAGTGCAATTCCGCCGACCGCTGCACCGGCGGGGCTATCGAGCCCCCCAATCGTTGCCGACGCCAGCGAAAACAGAAACAGGCGTGACATCATTCCCGGCTCGACCAGCGTGCTGTTGGCAACCAGCAACCCAGCGATTGCGCCAATTGCGCCGGCAAGTCCCCAACCGAAGGCCAATGTCCGTTCGACAGCGACACCCACCAGTCGTGAGCTCTCCGGGTTCGACGTGACGGCGCGAAAGGCAAGTCCGATCCGGGTTCGGGCGAGCACGAGTCCGAGTACGGCAAGCACCACCACGAGGGTGACAATGATCCCGACGTTCTCGTACCAGAGGCGCGCACCACCGATTGATACGTACGCTTTCGGTCCTTGGGGGAAGGGCGTAGGAAAAGCCCAAAACGCATTTCCCATTGTCTGGCGCGCCAATCCGAGCAAAAGCAAGCTCACGCCAATGGTCGCCCCGACAACGCTCGCCACGGAGCCTCCGGACGTCCGCCGAAGGAAGAGTCGGTGCGTGAGCCAACAAATCGAAAACCCGACCGCAATTGCCGCGACACCGGCGACGGGGAGAGGCCATGGGGTGCCGAGATGCTCCGCCGCCCATAGCGTCGGGCGAAGCCGCGGGGTCGGCTCCATCCGCAGGATTAGGGCCGCATACACCGAGAACATGGACGCCTCGCCCAGCGAGAAGTTGAGATGCCCACTCGAGCGGTACACCAGCGAGAGCGCAACCGCAAGCGCCGCATACACTGCGCCGTTCCCGAGAGCGTCAAAGAGGCGCTGAAGGAAAAGGGTCATCGGGAAAGTATGTCAACGAATGACCTGCGAATGCGATTCGACGCAGGAAAGGAAAGCAAAAACGGAGGGCCGAAGCCCTCCGTTCTCGTCATTGCATGAATCGGAACGACTCAGGCTCCGGTTGCGTCCTTGAACTTCTTGTACGTACCGAGGGCGCCTTCCTTGTTGATGACGGCACCCTGGGGGAACCATGTCCCGATGACTTTCGGGTCGGAGACCTTATAGCGAGCGACGCGGGCGGCCTCGTTGTAGTAGGCGTCCTTCATGCCGTCTACTTTGTTCGTCACGCCCGGGAGAGTCAGTGGCATCGCCTTGTCCATAGCCCGGGCAGCCAACATGATGTTGGCCCGGTTCATGCCACCCTCGTACGTCGCAGCAATCTTGAGAATTTCGACGTAGTACCAGGCAAAGACCCAACCGGTGGCGTACGTCGATTGCGTGTTGTCGAGACCCTGCGCCTTCAGGGTTGCCTTTACCAACTTGACGAAGGAGTCATCTTGCCACTCGGAGTCGTTGATGTCCTTCAGATAGTTCAGGATGTAGGTGTCTTTGCCGGTGAGTCGCTGATCGATGAGTGGCTTGAAGAACTGGGAGAGTGATCCACACGTACCCGACATCATGACTTTGCCGTTGAAGTTCCGCTTCTCGATTTCAGCCATTGCCTGGGTGCAAAAGGTTCCGGTCGTCTGAAGCAGGATGACATCGGGAAGTGCAGCTTCGATGTTGGTGAACTGATTCGTGAGGTTCGGAGTCGAGGCCTCGTGCAGCTCCTCCTTCACGACCGAAATGTTCGTCCCCTTGATCGCAATTTTGAAGCCACGGCTG
>JANOWU010000030.1:0-15415 GCA_031418035.1 Acidimicrobiia bacterium | reverse complement strand
CGGTGAAATCTTCGCCTAGTGTTACGTGTGCTTAGCGCCAGCTAATGCGCTCAGGTCTTCCCCGCCGAGCAATTCCTTCAACACAAATCTCCGGAGTCAGACACCCATGAGCGGTCAAGGTCCTGCTGCAACACCATCCATCCCCGGCTTCCTCATGTGGCGAGCCACCAACGCCTGGCAGCGCGCGCAGCGCAGTGCCCTCGAAGCGTTCGGTCTCACGCACGTGCAATTCGCGCTGCTTGCCACCCTTGCCGGCGACGACGCGAAAAAAGGTCTCTCGCAGGCCGAGATCAGCGCTCGCTCGGGCGTGGATCCGATGACGACCTCCCAGGTCGTACGAATTTTGGAAAGCCGCGATCTGGTGGTTCGCACCGCAAGCCCCGATGATAAGCGGGCACAGCGTGTAACACTCAGCTCCAATGGCCGTTCCACGGTGCGCAAGGCTCAGCCGAAGGTCGAGAAGGCCGACGCTGCGTTCTTCGCCCGTGCCGGCAAGAATGCCACGGCGTTGACCTCTGCGCTGCAGGCGCTTGCCAGCAACGACTGACGAGTCCACCACCTCTTTGAAGCGGCCCGCCGAATTCGGCGGGCCGTTTCGCGTTCCCATATGAACGAAACGTTCCGGCGGGCAATTCTTCCGACGGCAAAGTAACGTCTCGCTGTCGGCGCAGTCCTCTGGGCTGCAAATTGTGGAGTTCGAACATGGAAACCAACCGGGACATCGGCGAGAACCTCGTGTCTCGCGTCGGGCGTGGGTGGACGTTTCTCTCAAATCATGCACACGTACTGGTTTGCGTTGCCGAAGCCCCCGACGCGCGGATACGCGACATTGCTCAACGAGTCGGAATTACGGAGCGGGCAGCGTCGAACATCGTCGCCGATCTCGAGCACGACGGCTACATCACCCGTGAACGACAGGGCCGTAACAATCACTACCGCCTCCATCGTGACCTTCCGTTGCGTCACCCGATCGAGAATCATCGCCGCATCGGCGATCTGCTCGCGCTGCTGACCGAGCGCCCGTAACTCGGGGTCTCCCAATCGCATTCGATACCGGAAGTATTTTTCTGGTATTTTTCTTCGCATGGAGCAGACACGAATCGAAGCAGCGGCCGAGGCATACCACCAGGCCTTCATCCCCGATGGACTCACTGCGGCTCCCACCCGACGCCTCGTGATCCTCACGTGTATGGACGCCCGCCTCGACCTGTTTCGCCTCCTCGGGCTGGCGATCGGCGATTCCCATATTCTGCGTAACGCCGGTGGGCGAGCGTCTGACGATGCAATCCGCTCCATGGTCGTGTCAGCGCATTGGCTCGGCACACGAGAGTACGTGGTGATCCACCACACCGGTTGCGGTCTCCACGGTCCGACCAATCAGGAAATCTGCGACCGAGTCGAGTCCGAGACCGGCCATCGCCCGAGCATCGATTTCCTGCCCTTCACCGACATCGAGGCGAGTGTCCGCGAAGACGTCGCTCGAATCGACGCGTGCGAGATGCTGCCCGACGACGCGATCGTGTGGGGAGCGATCTACGACGTTCACAACGGCAAACTCACCACCGTGACGCAGCCCCACGTCCTGCACACCCCGGTCGGATAGTCCTTTCGCACGGACGTGGCGTCGTCTTTCATACGACGACTCGTTCTGTGTGCCCAACGTCGGCAATACTTGCGATCAATGCTTGTTCACGAACTCGACCTTCCGTTCATCGACACCACACAAATCACTGATCGCGAAGAACTGCGTGCCGTCCTCGACGACGTTCGCAAGAAGAGTTGGTTGGCGAAGACCCCCATTGGCTACGCGGTCACCCGCCATGGCGATGTGACGGCCCTTTTACGCGACAAGCGATGGCACTCTGCCGTCCGTTTGCTCAACAAGCTCAACGGTGTGCCGGAACGTGAAGACCGTCCCCAGAGCGTTCTCGGGGCCGAAGGTGAAGACCACGCGCGCCTCCGACGTTTGGTGGCCCCCGCGTTTTCTCCGCGCTCCGCTGATCGGTTGCGTCCGTTCATGCGATCGGTGCTCGAGGGTTTGGTCGATTCCGTCGACGCTGACGGTTCGTGTGAGTTCGTGTCGGCGATCTGTGAGCCGTATCCGATTCCCATCATCTGCGAGTTGCTCGGCGCACCCAAGGAGGACTGGCGCGATTTCAGCCGATGGGCGACGGACTTGTTGAAGGTGTTCAACGGCAACTGGGCGCAGGATGGTCCCGGGATCGAAAAGGCCCGCATCGAACTCGACGCATATGTACGCGCACTTATCGCCGAGCGTCGGCTCGCTCCACGTGAAGACCTGCTCTCCGATCTCATCGCTGCCGAGGAGTCGGGGGATCGTCTGAACACCGACGAACTCGAGGTCATGGTCGAGGCGATCATCCTCGGTGGAACCGACACCACCAGAAACCAGTTGGCATGTGCGGTTGCGCTCTTCACGGGATATCCCGACCAGTGGAAAATGCTCGCCGAGAAGCCGGAACTAGCCATCGGCGCCGTCGAAGAGACGATGAGGTATCTCGGCGCGGTCCGGGCAACAGGTCGTTACGCCAGCGAAGAAATCGAGTTCAACGGCGTCACGTTCCCCGAGTGGACGGTCGTCATGACCTCACTTGTGGCCGCCAACTTCGACGAGAGCATCTTCGCCGAACCGGAGCGCTTCGACATCACTCGCACGAGCGTCGGCCAACACCTGACCTTCGGTTCGGGGATCCACTTCTGCATGGGGTATTCGCTCGCGAAGGCCGAACTGCAGGAGGCGCTCCCGCTGATCGCTCGACGCTGGCCGAACCTTGCGCTCAACGGACCGATCGAATGGAAGCCCAACGGTGCGGGCATCTGGGGTCCTGAGCGTCTGCCCATATCGTTTTGAGCGCAGATCACAGCGGGTCAGCGGTCGTCGGCATCGTTGGTGGCGGCCCAGCCGGGTTGATGGCCGCGGAACACCTCGCCCGCGCCGGACATCGGGTGACGGTTCATGATCGGATGCGCGTCGTCGGACGCAAGTTCTTGCTGGCGGGTCGCGGCGGTCTCAACCTCACCCACGCCGAGCCCCTCCCGGAGTTCCTTGCCCGCTACGGCAATGCGGCGTCGTTCCTCGAGTCGGCCATCCACGAGTTCCCTCCGGAGGCCGTTCGCGAATGGAGCCACTCGCTCGGCCAACCGACCTTTGTGGGTTCGACGCAGCGCGTGTTCCCCGAAGCCTTTCATGCCACCGAGCTCTTGCGCGCATGGCTGCGACGACTCGAATCGCTCGGCGTAACTTTCGTGCGCAGCACACTGGTGCGCGTGAACGCTGGCTCGCTCGTTGGGTCGTCCGACTCCGGCGAAACAACGTATACATATGATGCCATCGTCCTTGCACTCGGTGGCGCCAGCTGGCCGCGACTCGGGGCCAACGGTGACTGGGTAGCGGGTCTACGCCAACACGGTGTCGAGGTTCGCGACTTCGCACCGGCGAACTGCGGCGTCAACGTGACTTGGTCTGCATACGTCATCGAGAAACTGGCCGGTGCGCCACTCAAGAACGTCGCTGTATCGACGGGGTTCGCCGCACCGGTCCGCGGTGAATTGGTGATTACCCGCCACGGTTTGGAGGGCGGACCCATCTACGCCCTGGGGCCACAGTTGCGGGCGCGCGCCTCGGCCAATCAGCGAATGGATCTGCGGGTGGATCTGCGCCCCGATGTCGCCAGCGATGCGATCTATTCCAAGCTTGCCGCGCTCGACCCGAAAAGCTCGCTCACGAATCGCCTTCGCAAGGTGGGCCTCGACGCAACAGCGGCGGTGCTGGTCCGCGAGTTCGCGCCCAACGCCAAGTCCGCGGCCGAATTGGCCGCCGCCATCAAAGGCCTACCGATCGCAACGACCGGCTTGGCGACGTTGGATCGGGCGATATCGTCCTCCGGTGGCGTCGCCCTGCACGAGGTGGACGAGAACCTCATGCTCCGCAAACTCCCGGGCGTGTTCGTCGCCGGCGAAATGCTCGACTGGGACGCCCCTACGGGCGGCTATCTGCTCCAGGCCTGCTTCTCTACCGGCACCGCTGCCGCAGCGGGGGTCCACGAGTGGCTCCCTGCGGCACGGGTGTCTGATCCGGGCACGGGTGCCTAATCCGGACACGGGTGGAGTCTTGGAGCACAACCAGTGCTCCAGCCTTCCACCCGTGCTCCAGGACTCCATCCGTGGCCCCGCTCTCGCCGAGGTCAGTTCGCCGTAAGGTTTGCCTGGAGGGGCGACGGGTAGCGAGGGCGGACCACCGTGTCGCCGACCGTGCCCAAGTACCGCTCCACCGACGACTCGACCATGCCCCGGATCTTCTTCGTGGGGGCGTCGAAAAAGTGCACGATCACCGAGCGGTCCTTTTGATGTGCATACGTACCAATCACCATGCCGTTGGCCCACACACTGTTCCCGGCGTTGCCGTTGCGGTCGAACAGTGTCTTCCCGAACGCTCCATGTATGCCCACATACCATGTGCGATCCTTCCAACCCATCACGGTGGGATCGAGACTCGGGAGCAGCGTCGCCCACGGGTCAACGTCGGGCTCGATGTCCGTGTCTTCGGGGTGAAGCCACGCCGACACGGCGGACGATTCACCATCGATCGAGACGGCTACCGCGCCGATGTCGGCCAGCGCCTGTGCCGTCTGCCCACCCGTCCAACCGGCCCACCACTGCACATCTTGCGACGTGACCGGACCGAAGGCACGAACGTAGCGGTCAGCCAGGGTGGCACTCCCCACGCGTGCACTTATCTGGTGATCGACGAAACCACCCGGCAGCCATGCATTCGTCGCTGACCACACATACTCACCGCTTACCCAGGTGCCGACGGGTCGTGTGCGTACGAGTTCGCCTTCGAAGCCGAGGTTCTGCACCAGACGAGTGTGCGCGCCCTGAGTTCCCTCGTAGGTCTTTCCGACGGACAGACGAAGCGGCAACGCAAGGTCGGGTGCGGCGGCGCCCAATTGGCGGGCGGTGAACACGTCGAAACCGGCGATGACCTCCCGGGCGCGAACCTTCGCCGTCGCCAACCAGGCCTCGGGATCGACGACACCATTGTCGGCGAGCATCTTTCCCATCCTCTTCCATTCCTTGGCAGCAAGCGCAACCGTGCAGGCCGCGTGCGCCGCGCTCGCGATGGACGGCTCCATGACCCACACTGTGCGCCGCATCGCATGGTGGCGAATCACCGACCGTTCGACGAGCAGCGCATGCTCGACGTGTTCACGGTTCGGCTCACGCAAGCGAGCCGCTGCGGATAGATACACCGTCGCTGGATCGGTCGCGTGCAGTGCGACAAGGGAGTGGACGATCGATCGGACGTCGTCGGCTGCCGTGTTCGGTGCCAGGCGATGACGACGTCCGAGACGCGCACGACGCTCGGCGAGGCTCACATGACGAAGCGGGGTCACGATTGATTTCCCCGGTCTTGCGGGCATGCTCTCAAGAACCTTCTTCTGAAGACGCCGATTTTTCTCGGGCCCGGTCACGTTCGGCGTCGGTGAGTTGATAGGGATTGTCGTGCTTGCCGAGCGCCGCCCACGCCTCCCGAAACGGACCGAGGCCGTCGAGCGCTGTGAACTCGCCGTTGCTCACCCGTTCCATTCGATCAGCCCGTATCCCGAGCTCGGTTGCGAGTTCGTCTTCGGTGGACCACGATCGGCTCTTGCCGTTGACCGTCACCGTAGTCGAGCTCTTTCGACGCACCGACAGCACCGCGAACGGGTCGGTCGTCATACCGATCGATCCAAGCCTCTGCGTTGGAGCGACGAGCGCGGCGGGACGAAGATCCCGAAGCGCGCTTACTAAAGCGACCGGGTTCTTCGTCGTGTTGATGGCGACGCTATCCGCGACGAGATCGCGCACCGCATCGGCTCGCCGGTAGAGACCTGTGAACACATAGACGAACACGCTCGCGAACGCGAGGATGAAGAACACGAAATTCATGAAGCCCAATCCGATCGTGAGGGCCAGCAAAAGGCCCCAGGGTCCCTGGGCGAGTTGGGCTCGCGTCGCCCGACGAACCCACGGGTCACCGGCGAGCACGACCTGCGATGCCACGAGCGCCTCGAGTTCCGGGCGCGACAGGAGTCGAACGGCCCCGTCGGTGGCGACCACCACCAGACCGTGTGACTTTGTCGGCAGAGCCAACACGTTCGGCACGGACTTGTCGATCACCGCGACCTGGTTCGCCGGCACCCCGATCGCGATGGCCAACCCGTCGGCGATGTTACGCAGACGATCACTCGTGGAGCCCGCCACGGACTGCACCAGCGAGTTGTACACGCGTTCTGCCACGACACGTTCGGGGAAGAACAGCACCAGCGCAGTACCGGCAACGAGCCCGAGCACGGCTGCCACAGGCAACGGCGCAAGGGA
This sequence comes from Acidimicrobiia bacterium, assembly GCA_031418035.1. Classification (GTDB taxonomy): domain Bacteria; phylum Actinomycetota; class Acidimicrobiia; order Acidimicrobiales; family JANYDT01; genus JANOYY01. Next base: position 9,031 of record JANOWU010000030.1, on the reverse strand, counting down.
CGACAGCACCGTGCCCAAGAAAAGAGCCCAGGGCAGCGCCGCGATCACGACCACCTGCATCACCGCTCGCTTCGCACCACTCCGCACCGATCCCATCCCCCAAATCTAGAGATCGCTCGCCCTCCCACTCCAACTTGCCTCGCACTCCAACTCCAACTCCAACTCCAACTTGGCGTCCTTTGCCACTCCAACTCGGGGTGGCCTTCACTCCAACTCGACCATTTCGGCCACATTTCAGGGCCTAGAAGCCTGAGTTGGCCCCACACCACCGTCGAGTTGGCCCCAAGCACCCTGCCAGTTGGAGTTGGAGTTGGAGTGCACCCGGCATCGGGCTGCGCTGGCGACCGACGTTCTTCGGGCAAGCTGTGAAGCATGAGCACGACGACACCGCAAGTGGAACGCCCCGGGCCGCACGGCCCGCTGCACGGAGTGCGGGTACTCGACCTCACGTCGGTGCTCATGGGCCCGCTCGCCACACAGATACTCGGCGACCTCGGGGCCGACGTCATCTGCATCGAGGACGCAAAGGGCGACACGAACCGCTCCATGGGGCACGGTCCCCATCGGCAGCTCTCCGGAGTGTCGCTGAACCTCCTGCGCAACAAGCGGAACATCTGCCTCGACATGAAGACGCCGGGCGGACTCGACGCGGCCCTTCGGATCGCCGCGACATGCGATGTGGTGGTGACGAACCTGCGTCCCGCTCCCCTCGCCAGACTCGGGTTCACCTATGCCGACGTCTGCAAAGTCCGCCCCGACGTCGTGTTCTGCCAAGCCCACGGCTGGCCCTCCGACTCCGACAAAGCGAACCGGCCCGCGTACGACGATATCGTGCAGTCGGCCACCGGGATCGCCGATGCCCACATGATCTCCACCGGCGAGGCTCGCATCTCCCCGACTCTCATCGCCGATAAAGTCAGTGGACTTACGATTGCGTATTCGATCATGGCCGCCCTGTTCCATCGCGAACGCACCGGGGAGGGTCAGTTCATCGAGGTTGCGATGACCGAGGCGATCTCTGCGTGGGTCTTGTCCGAGCATGGCGCCGCAGCAATCCCGGAGCCGGCGCTCGGCCCGGCGGGATACTCGAGGGTGCTTGCGCCGAATCGTCGTCCTCAACCGACGGCCGACGGTCACTTTGCGATCCTTCCCTATTCCTATGAGCACTATCGCCACGTTTTCACCGAAGGCGGTGCGGCCCACCTGCTCGACGACGAGAGGATGCGGACCGAGAAGAGCCGCATCATGAACGGGGATTGGCTCTACCAAGAAGTCGCCAAGATCCTCCAAACGAGGGACACCGCCTACTGGGAGGAGTTCTGCGAACGCCACTCGATACCATCGTCGCGGGTGGTGACGCTCCAGGAACTGGTGGACGAGCTGCCCATCGTCGAGCATCAGATCACCGGGAGCTACCGCCAGATTCCAAGCGCCGCTCGCTTTTCGAAGACGCCGGCGTCGGTTCGCCGAGACGCTCCGCTGATAGGGCAGCACAATCACGAGATACTGACCGAAATCGGATTCACCGAAGGTGAAATAGCGACGCTCATCAGCTCGAATGCGCTGAAGACACCGGGCTCCGAAGCGCTAGGTTGAGCACAATGTCTGAACAAGCCAATCTCAGCCCCAAGCCTGCTACAGCACATACCATACGTGCACTTACCGAAGGGCTGGCGGGACTCGACCAGCTCGACCGGACCGACTTCGAACGCGCCGCTCGCGGCCTGCTCGCAACCCATCCCACGGGAGTGATCGACGGCCCCCGCGGTCCCGCCTGGGACACCAACCGCTACTCATTCATTGCACCCGACGCCGCGCCTCCCGACACCGTCCACCCGAGCCTCTGGCGTCAGGCGCAACTCAACAACATCCACGGACTGTTCGAAGTCGCACCAAAGGTATGGCAGGCGCGGGGCTACGACATCTCGAACGTCACGTTCATCGCCGGCGACACCGGCTGGATCGTGATCGACCCACTGACGGCGGAATCCACGGCGCGAGCGTGTCTCGAGCTGGCGAATGCCCAACTGGGTGCGCGCCCCGTCACGGCCGTGATCTACACGCATTCGCACACGGACCACTTCGGCGGAGTCCTTGGCGTGACCAGCCACGAGGCTGTCGCCGCCGGTGAGTGCCGCATCATCGCCCCCGAGGGGTTCTTGCTCGCCACCGTTTCGGAAAACGCAATCGGTGGCCCGGCCATGCTTCGTAGGACCGCATATCAATTCGGCGGAACACTCCCGGTCGGTCCCCGTGGCCACGTCGATTGCGGTCTCGGAAAGGCGATTCCCGTTGGTGGCCAGATCGGCTTGATCGCCCCCACCGAAGACATCACCCACACCGGCCAAGAACTCGTTGTCGACGGCGTTCGCATCGTGTTCCAGCTCACACCGGAAACCGAAGCACCGGCGGAGATGAACTTCCACTTCCCCGACCTTCGTTGGCTGTGCATGGCCGAGAACTGTTCACACAACATGCACAACCTCGTGCCGATCCGCGGTACGCAGGTTCGCAACGCATTGGCCTGGTCGAAGTACATCGCTGAGGCTGTCGTGATGTTCGCCGACAACACCGACGTTCTCTTCAACTCCCACCATTGGCCACGATGGGGTACCGAAGATGTGCGCGCATATCTCTTGCTCCAACGCGACCTGTATCGATGGTTACACGATCAGACCATGCGTCTCGCCAACAAAGGCTTCACGCCGAAAGAGATTGCCGAGGAGTTGACGCTGCCACCGGAGTTCCTGGCCCACGGACATACCCGCGGCTACTACGGCAGCCTCGTGCACAACGTCAAGGCGGTGTACCAGCGCTATCTCAGTTGGTACGACGCCAACCCGGCACATCTCCATCCTCATCAGCCCACCGAGGCCGGGCCGCGCTACGTCGAGTTCATGGGCGGAGCCGACGCACTGCTGGCAAAGGCACAGGTTTCCTTCGACGCCGGTGACTATCGATGGGTTGCCGAAGTGGTGAACCACCTCGTGTTTGCCGATCCGAAGAACCTTGCCGCTCGGGCCCTGCAGGCCGACGCGCTCGAACAGCTCGGATATCAGAGCGAGTCGGCCACGTTCCGCAACGCGTACCTCACAGGAGCCCAGGAGCTGCGAGTCGAGCGTCCACCGTCATCGGAGATCCGCGGTCAGGGTCTCGCTGCAGCCCTGACCGTGGAGCTGATGTTCGACGTTCTCGCGATTCGTCTGAAGGCAGAGGAGGTAGCTGGCGTTGCCGTGCAAACGAATTGGCACTTCACCGATATCGACGAGCGCTGGGTCCTCGAACTCTCGAACCGTGCGCTCCACGCAACTCGCTACGCGCGCGATCGTCGCGCCGACGTCGAGGTGGTCACGACCGCGGCGACGCTGCGCAACGTCTTCGGGGGACGCGTCACCCTTCTTGAGGCAATCGCTGATGGATCGATCGGGATCACCGGAAACAATGCGTCGCTGATGTCGATCTTCGCTCAGCTCGACACGTTCACGACCGGCTTTGCGATCGTGGAACCTTAGGAACCTAAGCTGGCCTCATGGAACCGACATACGACGTTGTTTGGCCGAAGGCCGCGCTGGGCGTGCAGCGTCGCAAGAGCGCCGCCCGCCTCGATTCGTTGAACGGAAAGCGGTTAGGGTTCCTTTGGGATTACCTGTTCCGAGGCGAGGAGATCTTTCCGGTTATCGAACGCGAACTTCGGCGTCGCTTCGAAGGCCTGGAAGTCGTGAGCTACGACGCATTCGGCAACCTCCATGGGCCTGATGAGCACACGCTCGTCGACGCGCTTCCCGACGCCCTCACGCGGTTTCGCATCGACGCCGTCATATCGGGCAACGGTTGTTGAGGCAGCTGCACGCCCGCCGTGATGCGGGCATCAGTTGCCGCCGAAACCGCAGGAGTTCCGAGCGTCTCACTGGTCTGTGAGGGCTTTGAGCGGCAGGCTTCGGCGACGGCGCGCGGGCTCGGATTCGACGGGCTTTCCCTGGCGGTGCTGCGGGGTCACGTCGATTCCCAGTCGTACGAAGATATGATCAGTACACTTATTACATCGACGCTTGACCAGATCATCGAAGGCCTTACCACCGAGGTCGCCGACGACACCAACGCTATTGCCGAACCGAGCGCCCTCGACATCGCCGCACGCGGTTCCATCGACGAGATCAATCGAGTGTTTCGTGAACGCGGCTGGTCCGACGGTCTTCCGATCGTCCCACCGACACGCGCACGCGTCGAGGAGTTCATACTCCCGTCCGGACACGACCCCTGGCGAATCATCGGTGCCGCCCGTCCATCGGGTCGTGATATCACGGTGTGGTCGGTTGCGGTCAACGGCGTCATGGCCGGATGCCGAGCCGACGACCTACCGGTACTCCTTGCCATCGCCGAGGTCCTGGCCGATCCTCACTACGGCGTCGAGCATTCAGGCAACACCACCGGCGCCGATGCGATCATCGTCCTGAACGGATCAGTGATCAAAGATCTCGGCTTCAACCACGGCCCCGGTGCGCTCCGCGATGGATCGCCGGCCAACACGACAGTCGGACGCTGGCTCCGGCTCTTTCTCCGCAACGTGCATGGCTTCACCGTCGAAGAGCACGACAAGGCGACGTTTGGGAACAGCGCAAAGGTCGTCCTCGCCGAAGACGAGGAGGCGCTCGCAGCAATTGGTTGGCCACGCCTATGCGACGAGTTCGGAATCGCTCCTGGCGACGACGCAGTGACGATTGCGCGAATGAACAGTGGACTTATCATCGGCAGTGTGTTCGGTTCGACGCCGGAGGAGATAATCCCCTACCTTGCCGATGGACTCGCCCGAGTGAGCGGCTGGGACCTGACGCATGTGTACGGTCTCGGACGGGGCCACTATCGACCGCTTCTGATCCTGTCGCCACTCATTGCCCAGGTGTTCGGGCGGGTCGGATGGTCGAAGAGCGACGTCTGCAACGCCCTGTTCGAGCACGCGCGTATTCCGGCCTGGAAGTTCGAAAAGCTCATCGGCGAATGGTCGAACATCACCACGGGCCGCCGGACCATGTTCGAACTGGCCGCCAACGGCCACGTACCACCCGTGTTCGCCGAGTCCGACGACCCGAACCGCATGGTTCCGATCGTTACGTCACCCGACAAGTTTCTCATTGCTGTCGCCGGTGACCCCAACCGTATGAACGCATATGTTATGAGCAGCGATGGTCCGCACGGTTATTGGACGAGCAAACGGATCGACCGTTCGTTCTCCAACGACCTCGCGTGCCGCATCGACTGACAACTTCAGCGCTTGCGTCGCAAAGTTCGATCAGCGGGTGTTGATGTCGACCACGCGCACCTGAGCATCGGGTAGCAGGGCGCCGAGTTGCTCATACGCCCGGGCCGCACCGTGATGCTCAGGAGCATCGAGTGAGTCGATGATGAACCCGACCCGCACGGTGTCGGCCTGAATCGCCGTTCGTGTCGTCTGGCGCCAGTTCCAACGACGACACGTGATGCCTCCGCCGTCGATCCATACCGGCTCACCAGGTTCGGCGCAATCAACGATGGGCGCGCCGTCGGCCGTGGTGTGGAACGCTTCGTCGCCGGTGGCGAGGATCAGCCGTGCGGGTCCGTCGTAGCGGTCGAGATCCTCGCCACCGATCGGCACTCGCTGCAGCACCGAGACCGCGTTGTAGAGGTCGACGAGCACATTGATTCTCGGCAACCCGCTGTCCGACGCTGCTCGCCGGACAAGCGCATCGACACTCGGCCTGGCGACCCGAGGTTTGATCCCGAAGCCACGGTAGGCGTCGTGCCAGCGGGCGGTGTGCGCGTCGGGCTCGGTTGTGCCGCTCGTGCCACTCGCTCGGACGACATCGTGGGCTTGCGAAAGCAACTGTTCTGCGACGCCCGCAAGTACGGCGACGTCGACGTGGTCCGCAGCGACAAGAACCAGTCGATAGCCGGGCCACCGTTCGAAGATCGTTGGATCTACGGTCGAGCCGGCGATCCAATCGTGTGCCGAAATGCTCATGAGCCGTGCACCATAACGCACTCAGCAGTGCACGCCACGTCGGATTGCGCGAGTTCACGCAGTCTCTCGCCCCCTTCTTTCACTCGACGGCGAGTTGCAGACATCCCAGGGGCGGTAGTTGTCAAGCTGTTTGTTTTTCGCGGTGGGCCCAGGCTGTTTGTTCGTTGTATTCGGTTTGGTGTTTGATGCAGCCGTGGAGGATGCCGACGAGTCGGTTGGCGAGTGCTCGTAGTGCTTGGTGGTGGAGGTCGCCGGCTTTGCGGTGTTCGTCGTAGAAGGTTCGACATCCGGGGCTGTGTGTGAGCGAGCAGAATGCCCATTGGTCGATGGCGTCGTAGAGGCGTTTGTTGCGGACGTGTCGGGCGGTGACGGCGCGTTTTCGTCCGGATGCGATGGTGAGTGGTGATGTGCCGGCGTAGTTTCGGCGAGACTTGACGTTGTCGTAGCGGTTCGGGTCGTCCCCGAACTCTGCGAGCACCCGGGCGCCGAGTACGACACCTAGTCCTGGCACGGAGCGGTAGATCGCGGCGTCCGGGTGTTTATTAAAACGGTCGACCAACTCGGTTTCAAGTCCGACGATTTGGCGGTTTAGTTCGGCAATGATGCGAACCGCTGCTCGTGTTGTTGCTGCGAATGCTGTAGCAACGGGTTCTGAGGTGGCGAGTTGGTCGCGTTGGAGTGCTTCATGGATTTCTGTAGCGCGACGGTCAAGGTTGCGTTTTCGTCCGGCCTTGACGAGCAGGGCCCGGATCTGGGCTGGGCTGAGCTGTTTCGCTTCAGCCGGTGTCGGGGCTTTTGTGAGCACAGCGAGTGTGTCTCGATCGTCGAGGTCATCGAAGGCTTCAAGGGCCCCGGGGAAGTACTCGCGTAGGGCGTTACGAAGCCGGTTGGTGTGTTCGGTCCGGGTCCAAATCAGGCCCTGATGGGCTCGAACGAGAACTTTCAACGCCTCTGCGCCGGTGCTGTCTCCAGCAACCGGGCGGTGATTGTGACGGTCGGTGCGGACAAGATCAGCAAGGACCTTGGCGTCACCCGGATCAGATTTTGCGCCGGACACGTTGTGTCGATCGCGGTATCGCGCAGCCGATAACGGGTTGATCGCATAGACCTGATAGCCAGCAGCAATCAACGCTTGGACCCATAAACCCCGATCGGTTTCGATACCGACAACTACCTCGTTCGGGTCGCCAACATGCTCGGCAACAAGTTCATGAAGACGTCGAAATCCTTCGAGTCCTTCCGGAAGTCGTTTCACGGCGAGTCGCTCACCCGCTTCGTTCATCAAGTGGACGTCATGATGAGCTTCGGCCCAATCATCGCCCAGGAACACTGTCATATTGATCTCCCTTCGGTTGTGGTTTACAGAGCAAGAACATCCCCGGCGGCGACCTAATGGACCAGTGCTCGGACGGCACGACATCCCATGAGCGCTACAAGGCTGTTCACCACCAGACAGGGCACGATCTGCAACAAAGAAATCAAACAGCTTCAGGGTCGAACAGTGCTCTCCATCCAGCAGCTCCACCCCCAACCTCCCCTACAACACGAGAACAGTGGTGGACCCCCATTAGGGTCGACGGCAACTTGTTGGTGGAGCTAACTCGCCGTTCACCCTGCAACTCGCCGTCGAGTGGTGGTGGGGTATCGCCGACGTGGCCATCGGGTTTGCACGCCGATCGACAGAAACGAACGATCGACAGAAACGAAGAAGCCCTGGCGGATCAATCGATCGACCAGGGCTTCCGTAGTGGCGGGGGCCGGATTTGAACCAGCGACCTTCGGGTTATGAGCCCGACGAGCTACCGAGCTGCTCCACCCCGCGTTGTTGAATACCAGAATACACCATGTCGCAGCGTGTTGATTTCGCCGTATCGCGAGCGAGGCTCGCAAGGTCAGGTCAGGTCAGATCAGGGCAGGTCAGGTCTGTGCAGATCAGCTCTGTGCTCGACTGTTTCCGTCGGCCGACGTCGCACGGTCTGCGACTGCGGTCAGTGTCGGGAGCGAGGTCGTGGGCGTTTGCGACGCTCCAGGAATCGTCGAATCCGAACCTGCAGGAGCGTCGGAGGTTACGTCGCCGCCACGGGATCGGGCACGTTTGATCAGATCGGCGATCTCGTCGTTCAGTGACTTGTACGTTCCCAGATCACCAGTCTTGAGGGCAACGTCGGCGTCACCGACCAGGGTCTCTGCTCGAGCCAATAGGTCGTCGATCGAGGCATTGAGCGGCAGGTCGGGGCGACCCCCCGGAACGGGCGTCGGCACCGGCCTGGCACCATCGCCGGTTCCCTCCGACGATGACGATGTGGCTCCAACCTGGCGAAGCGCCTCGGCCAGCGTGCGGGCGAACCCGATCCGACTCCCGTAGCGAACTTCGATGAAGGTAAGCCGGGGTCGCGATCGCTCGATGCCTTCGGCACGGACATAGAGGGAACGCACATACAACAGTGACGATCCGACACGAACGATTTGTACCTGTCCGTTCACCACCTCCGAGCCGCCGCGGCCGAGGTTCGTTTCGATCTCGCCAATTGCCGCGTCGGAACTGAATCGCTTCCCAGCCGACGCCGGACTGTCATAGGCCAGGTCCGCGGGCACCCGAAGGGACAGTAAGCGTCCGTAGCTCTTTGCCGACGACCGAGCCAGCACCAGGGCCCGGAGACGTTGATCCGACGCCGCCTCTCGCGATCGACCCCTCGCCACCAACGACTGCTGAATGAAGAACTCTTGCTTGCCGACGCCCTTCGGATCGGTCACGACATACTCGGGAGGGGCCAACGTCTCCGCCACGACCTGTTCTTTTGCCGGCTCGCCCAGGACGCGGGCGTCGGACACGCCGATCGACCAACGGTCGCTCTCGTTGTAGAACTTCTCCGGTGACTCGACGTGGAACCGACCCCACAGGCTTGCCCGGAGGTTGAAGAGGTCCCCCGGATAGCGAAGCTGTTCGCTGATGCCCGGGTAGGTCCCCTCGATGCTTCCGCCTTCGAACAACAGTGGATACGCCTTGGAGTAGGTCTTGGCGAGGGGTTCGTTGCT
>JANOWU010000029.1:0-29482 GCA_031418035.1 Acidimicrobiia bacterium | reverse complement strand
CGCCGTCGGCTGTCGATCCGCGAAGTTCACGGTGCCCGTGCCGTAGTAGCTCACCGAGGCATCGACGGTCGGTGGAGTTGCAAAACCGACACCCGTCACGACGACGCCACCCCAGCAATACCCGACGCAGCCCACCTTGGTGCCCGAGGCGTTGAGCCCACCAAGTTTCGTGCGGATCGAAGTTGCAACATCTCCAACATCGGCGACCGCCCGGGCGAAGTCGGTACGGCCGCGTGTGCCCAACAACACACGCCTACCCTGAAGGGGACCTGGGGGTTTGCGTTCGCACAGCGTCACCAGCAGGCGTAGGGTCTCATCCGTGGCCGATCAGGCAGCGTTTGAATCCCTCGCTATGGAGCACCTCCCGTCGATCTACTCCGGCGCGCTTCGAATGACCCACAATCCCGCCGACGCGGAAGACCTGGTGCAGGAGACTTTCCTCAAGGCGTACCGAGGTTTCGGCGGGTTCGAAGCGGGCACGAACCTCAAGGCCTGGCTGTTCCGGATCTTGACCAACACCTACATCAACCAGTACCGGTCGAAGCAGCGTCGTCCCGACCAACAAGAGTTCGACGAAGTCGAAGACCTGTTCCTGTACCGACGCATGGGCGGTCTCGAGGCGGCGGCGATGAGCCGCAGCACAGAAGACGTCGTGATGGATAGCTTCACCGACACCGACGTGAAAGCAGCGATCGACGCCCTGCCGGAATCGTTTCGACTTCCCGTGCTCATGGCCGACGTCGAAGGGTTCCACTACAAGGAAATCGCCGAAATTCTCGACATTCCCATCGGAACCGTCATGAGTCGTCTGCATCGGGGAAGAAAAGCACTGCAGAAGTCGTTATATGACTACGCCGTCGCTCATCGACTTCAGCCCGACCCCGAACCGGGGCTGCAGCCGACTGTCGATTCAGCCACGGTGTAAACGCCATGCACCTGCATGGTGATTGCGTGCAGCTGCGTTCCGCGTCCGATCGCGGGGTTGTTTCTAACATGGTGGGTCCGAAGGCCCCCGGGAGATATGTGCCACCGACATGACCAACCCTTTTGGATTTCCTCGCCCGGCCCCGGAACCCTTTGACCCCTTTGGGGCAGTTGACCCGACTTTGAACGGTGACTGCAACGCCATGATCTCTCGGCTCTATCACTTCCTTGACGGGGAACTCACCGAGCAGCGGCGAGCCAAGATTCAGGTTCATCTCGATGGATGTCCGTCGTGTTACAGCGCATTCGACTTCGAAGCCGAGCTTCGAATCGTGGTTGCGAACCGGGCGCAATCCCAGGTTCCACCTCAGCTCGTCGAGCGAATTCGACTGTCCCTCTTTGAGTCTTCGGTGCAGTTTCCCCAGGTGCAGCCCCCTGAGGGCCCTTTGAAGTGAGTTAGTCATATTTAGGGAAGTTTTTTCTCTGGCGGGGAATTTGTGCGATCGCTCAGGATGTTGAAACCGTCATGACAGAGCATGCCGTTGGGGCCAAGCCCCTCTCGGGAAGCGACCGACCTTCCCGCAAATTCAGTCCTGGCCGAACCTGCCGCGAGCCATCGTGTGGCACACGTCTTTCCATCTACAACAATGGGAAGTACTGCGCCTCACACGAGCCCATGGCCGTACCGAGGACCCGAGGCAAGAAGATCGCCTAATCGCAGTATCGGGCAACGGCGAGTAACATTGCCCCATGCTGCTCGCTGCTGCCCCCTGGTTCTACTGGCTCGGTTTCGTTCTTTTGCTGGGTGTCATCGGTGCCTTCTTGGCAACGGCGATCGGCTACTACGTCAAGGTGCTTTCGAACAAGGCCCCGCGTCGTCAGAAGTAGGTCATCACGACACGCGAACCGCTCGTGACGCCGCGAAGGCGATCGGAGGTGCAGGCCGATGTCGGCTGATCCAATTGACTGGGCGCTCGCGCAGCGCGTCGCCACCCGGGTTGCGGGAACAAACGAGTTCGCACGGTCCTACCACCAAGATTCGTTGTCGCCAGACTTCGACGAACTCACCGCACAAGCAGAAGATCTCGTCGCCGCCGAAACAGGATTGCGTTCGCTGGCCGGCCCCGCTCGCGCCTGCGTGGTCACGCGCGGCGAATGGGTGGGCGTCAACCTCGCTTCCTTTCAGCGGCTCCTTCGCCCCCTCCTCGAAAAGATGGGTGAGGAGATAAGGGGCCCACTTTCGATCCCGGCACGAGCATTCGCAGGAGTCGAGATCGGGACGCTGTTGGGATGGATGAGCTCTCGGGTGCTTGGGCAGTACGACGTCATGGTCGCCGACGACAACCCTGATGATGGTGATGTCGTGTATTACGTCGGGTCGAACGTGCTGGCCATCGAGAAGCGTTACGGCTTCGCCCCTCGCGAGTTTCGCCTGTGGCTTGCGCTTCACGAAGTGACGCACCGAGCCCAGTTCACTGGAGTTCCGTGGATGAGGGAGTACTACGTGTCGTTGGTGAAGGCGACAATGGGGTCGCTGGACCCAAATCCTTCACGGTTCCTGGAGGCCATCAAACGGGCGATCTCCGAGGTTCGGGCTGGTCAGAACCCGCTCCTCGACGCCGGTATCGTCGGCCTGCTCGCTGGTAACGACCAGCGCCTCGCCATGGACAAGATTGCCGGGCTCATGAGCCTTCTCGAGGGTCACGGTGATACCACGATGGGCCGGGCGGGGAACGCGTCCATTCCCAGCGCCGATCGCTTTGCAAAGGTCCTCAACGCTCGACGGGGCGAGGTCAAAGGTGTGGCTCGGGCCGTTCGCGTCGCCCTCGGCGTCGAAGCGAAGATGCGGCAGTACGAGGAGGGGGAACGCTTCATCGAGGCGGTCGAGCAATCAAAGGGTCCAACGTTCCTCGATCGAGCGTGGGCGTCGGCGGATGCGCTTCCCAAGCTCCACGAAATCCGGAACCCGGATCGCTGGATTTCTCGGGTGTCGCCGCTCCCACCTCCGGCTCTCTCCCGGGCCTGATCGGGCCCGACCGTTCGGCCCTAGGTCAACCCAGGTCAACCCAGGTTGATCGCGGTTGAACGCGACGGCGTCGACATGTTCGGCGCGGGCTCCCGTGGCCATACGCTGGCCCCGTGTACCTTCCGTCCGAACTCGACGCTCAGCGAATGGCGACCGCCGCTTCGCCGCTGCTGGCACGAGCCTCGTTTCCGGGAATCACATCTTTTGAGGATGGCACGAACGCCCTGGCGTGTGCAGTATCGGGGGGAGCCGATTCGTGTGCTCTCGCGATGCTGGCGCTCGTCGCCGGTCACGTGATCGACATTCACCACGTCGATCACGGACTTCGATCCGACTCCCACGTCGACGCGGCCTTCGTGCAAGAGTTCGCGAACTGGCTGGGACACGCGTTTGCAGGACGGGTGCGCTTCTACGGGCATCGCGTGGATGTGGCGCCGGGCCCGAACATCGAAGCCAGGGCACGAAGTGCTCGATTCGCGGTGCTTCCCCGCGTCGTGGCAACCGGACATACTGCCGACGACGTGGCGGAGACGGTGCTTCTCAACGTGGTGAGGGGTTCCGGTCTGGATGGTTTGGCGGTGTTGCGAGGCGACGGCGAGCGTCTCCATCCGATTCGAGGATTGCGGCGCTTCGAGACCCTGAGCTTTTGTCGCGAGGTCGGCATCGAACCGTTCGACGATCCGATGAACTCGGATCGGTCGTTGCAGCGAGTTCGTATGCGTACTGAGGTTATTCCGATGCTGGGCAGCATCGCGAGTCGCGACGTCGTTCCACTGTTGGTGCGACTCGGTGAGGTGGCGTCCGATGACGTTGACCTTCTGAACGAACTTGCGTCTGAGATCGATGCGACGAACGCGAAGGAGGTGGCCGCCGCGCCCGCACCATTGGCCAAGCGGGCCCTTCGACACTGGCTACGAGACAAGGGACCCGGGCTCGGGTACGTACCGAGCCTCGCGGTGGTCGAACGGGTCTACGCCGTCGCGTGTGGGCTTGCCCCAGCGGCCGAAATTGGTGGCGGTTGGCGCGTCGCTCGAACCCAGCAGAGACTACGTCTCGAAGCCAGTGACCCGCTCCAGGCGAAGACTCACTCGTGAAGCTTCACGAGCGGCGATGGGCCCGGACAATGATGCTGCGAGCGCCACGCTCACGTCCCATGACGCGTGCGAGGCCCCGTTCTACAACGTTGACGCACTGACCAGCAGCCGCTGACTGCGATCGGCCCACGATCGCGTGCGGAAGTCGGAAGCCGTCCTGGGTGTCGTCGATGACCAGGCCGACCTGATCGGCTGTTTGGCGAAGCGACTTCGGTGTCACGAATCCCATGGGGGAGTCGGCGTAGCCGAAGCGGGCGAAGGAGTGTTGGTTGGCAACGTCGAACACGACGCAACCCTGCGGTTCTACGACGCGCACCATCTCGGTGAGGGCATCGGCCGTCTGCGGTACGTACTTCACCACGCGCATGGCGACGACGGCGGCGAACGATCCCGCCTCGAAAGGCAACGGCTCGCCCAAGCGGCCGAGCACCAGCGTCGCTTGTGGGGCTCGCTCGGCGATGCATTCCAACATTTCGGTTGATCCGTCGAACGAGGTCACGTTCCAACCGGCGGCAATCAGCGCAACGGTGAAGCGACCCGTGCCTGCCCCAATATCGAGCACCTTGCGCCCATCTCCTCGACCGAGTGAGCTCAGCACCGCATCCAGTTCATTCGCGGCCTGGGCCGACAGGGCTGACCCGGTGAACGCCCGCTTCTCATACGAACTGCCCATCTGTCCGAAATGCGACGGCCAATCAGCAACCGTTTTCGATGAGGACTTCTTCGTGGTGACCGCTGTGATCGAATTCATGAGGAGGCTCCAGTGGTTGCCAAGGTTTCATCGACGACCGGCGTCGCGTTTGGGGTCTTGTTCGACGTGATGATCGGGGTGAGGGGCAATTCGATGATGGTGTCGGCGACGCTGCCCGGTTGCGTCGTGCCGCTCACGACTGCCTTGAGGTGATCCAGCACGCTGGTTGCCACGTCGTCCCAGCTTGCCGCCCCGCCATGTGGCAGAGGGGGGCGCTGGTTTGCTCGAAACTTCGGAACCCATTCGACGATGGCATCGGCGAGTGAGTCGATGTCGGACTTGACGATGACGCCGCGTGCCGCCATGACCGAATCCCGAAGTCCGTCGACGTCGTATCCAATCGTAGGTGTACTTACGGCAGCCGCCTCGCTAACCACCAGGCCCCATCCTTCGCGGCTCGATGTGCACAGGAGAGCATGTGCTCGCCCGAGGAGTTCGTACTTCTCCTGTTGCCCAACGGAGCCATGAATGATGACTCCATCTGGTGCGGATTCTCGGAGGCTCTTCTCCAGTGGGCCCGTACCAACAACATGGAGTTCCGCACCGTCACCAAGCGTCTTGGCCGCCTTTGCAAAGGCGGCGATCGCATGATCTGGTCGTTTGGTGGAGACGAGTCGACCGACGAAGACCACAGTCGGCTTCGGAGCCTTCAAAATCGGCAGCTGCACGGTTGCGGGCAACTCGACGCCCTCCAGCACCACCGAAACATTGCGAATGCCATACATCGCCAATGATTCCGCTGACGACTTCGAAACCGTCAGAACTGGTACGTGCGCATACCGACGGAGCCACATCGGCTCGAACACGTATCGACCGGCCAAGGCTATCGGAAGGGGCATCTCGTGGAACCAGACTTCTCGTGCGACCTGGTGCGCAAGTGCAACGACAGGGGTCGAACCGGCGTGGCGGTGAGCAAAGAAGGGCCGAGTGTTGATCTCGTCGACAATGACGTCGTATTCGTGGTGATGGGCACGCAGATATCGTGCGACGGCGGCATAGACGCCGATTCGCGATCCGCGTCGAATGATCCGGTACTCCGCCCGGGTGTCGATTTCGGGTTCGTTGGCGACCGAAGCGCAGATCAGGGTGACCTCATGACCCACCTGTGCCCACCGCTTTGCACACTCGTGGGTGTACACCTCCGCGCCGCCGGCGAGCGGGTGGCGTAAGTCTTTCCAGTTACAAATGAGGATGCGCATGGTGGATGAGTTCTCCGGGCCTATGGTGTTGTGGTTTGGGACGGTAAGTTGGCGGGCTAGGGCGACAGCGCTGACGCGAAATCCACGCCTACCGGTGGGGTGGAGGTGACCGGAAGCGGTTCGCAGGTTGCCTGCGGAACCCGACGGTGAATTCGAAACGTGTCCGACAGCATCCGAAACACCGTCGATGTCGACACGGTGCTCAGCTCGTCTCGAGCGAGGATCACCGGGACTTCGACGGCTTCCTTGAGACCCATGCGGCTTCCTATCGTCAGCAACTCCAGATCAAGGGCGAAACCGTTCTCCCTCGCGTGATCGATCGTTGCGGCGAGAAACTCGCGGCGGAATATCTTGCAGCCGCACTGTGTATCGGTGACATGCAGGTCGAACATCCAATGGACGAGTACCCGATAGCCGGCTGACATGATTCGACGTCGTGGTGACGCAGCGATGACCGCTCCGGGTTTGTTCTTGCTTGCCGCGGCGATCCAGGCGTTCGACTGATGAAGCTTCTCGATGAGATCGATAAGGACTCTCGGTGAAATGTCGCCGTCGCCGTCGATGAACCCGATGAAGGCTCCGCGTGCCGAAGCGAACCCGCGTCGGAGAACTGCACCCTTGCCGATGTTGACAAGTCCGAGCTCGATCACCACGTTTTCGCCGAGCGTGTGAAGCTCGCGTTCGGAACCGTCGGTCGACCCATCGACCATCACGATCAGTTCGTAGGAGAACCCAGTTTCGTCAAAGGTGTCGCGGATGGACTTCACGCAGGTGAAAAGCGCATCGCCACCGTTGTACGTCGGAATCACGATACTGACGGCGAGCGTGGCGGGCGTGGCGAGCCTGTCGCCTGCACTGAGTTGGCGACCCGAGGCGACAGTTGGTTTCGGCCGGAGGTCGATGACGGGCGTGTCGGCGTGCGTTCCCGAATCGCGAATCTTCGGGAAGATGGCCCTCGAGGAGACGAAGAGCGTTACCGCCATCGTGGGCAGTATCAGCGAGTTGGCAACGGTGAGCGGCGAATGACCGAATCGAGATGCTGCCGCGATCGTGATGATGAGACCGCACCAGACGACCAGGGACCCACCGTGTCGTCGGGCAACCACGTATTGGGTGATGACGGCAAGACATCCCAACACGACGAAGTGTGCGCACAGAATCGTGAGGACCAGTTGGTTCGGCACGTACTGCGGTCCGAAGAACGCCGAGAACAGCCATTCGGGCCGCACCGAAATCGCAAGAGCACAGGCGGCACCCACGACGGCGGCAAGCCCGGTCGCACGTAGCAATATCGCCCGTCCGCCGTCGGCGACGAATCGCGGAAACACCATGGTTGCAACGGTCTGAGGAAACACCAGACATGCCGCGGCAACCGTGGCCATTGCGGCGAAGGAACCGCTTTCGGACCCGCTCAGGGTTCGTCGGCCAACGACGACGGCGACCGATGCGAAGAGCCAGAGCGAAAGCTGAGAACTGAGTGCACGTCCGGCGTCGGGCCACTCGATGCGGATCGGGACGCCATCGGAAGCGAAGAAGCCTCGGCGCGCCGCAGCGCTGGCGTAGATGAACGTCGAAAGGATATCGCCGATGACGGCGGCCGCGATTCCGCCGCTTACGCCGAAGACTGGCGTTACGACCGCAGCAGCGGCGAGGCGAAAGAGCGATCCGTGGAGAACCGCATGTGCGACGGGTCGATGCTGTGAGTCGGCAATGAGGAGTGCTTTCCCGACCGACCCGAGCAACACAACCGCTATCCAAACACCCCCGAGGAGTATCGGCGTAGTCGTCGGTATACGTATGAATTCCCGCCCGAGCGGAGAAAGCGCCGCGACGATGCAAACGACGGACAGCGCAGCAAAGAAGACGAACCTAAGGGTCGGGCGACCGCTGGGCTTTTGGCCCGATGCGAGAACTTCCGCGGCCGACCGGGTGAGGGCCGTTTGCACGGCTCCGACCGGTACGGCGGCCGAGGTCATCAGCGCCAAGACGGCGGCGAGCGCACCGTAGTCCGAAAGCGAGAGCTGACGGCTGGCGAGTGCGTGAACGGCGAAACTGAGGGCCGAAGATACGCCGATCGCGAGTGCTAGTCCGACTCCGCCGGCGCGGTCCTTCTTCGTTGCGTTCGGTGGGGAACTCGTGGCTGGCATGTCCACAGACGCCTGGTCATCATGCACCGTCACGTCATGAACGATGGTCCCATCGTCGGTCGACGGTGGCTGGCGCGCGCCCAAGCGTGTAGTAAGCATGCGTATTTATGGACGTCGCGCGTGTCGTTTGCTCAGTGCCCGCCGACACTCGCACGGGGGGATTCGGCGACCGTCATTCGGCGTCGAGCAGCAACGGTGCCGACACATCCGACAACGATGAGAAGACCGGCAAGTGCTGCGAGACCGCTCGAGTTCTGTCCGGTCAACGCCAGTAGCGACGGCGCGGGTCCCAACGTAACGGCTGCCGCGACGCTGAAAGGTTTACCGGACGGATCGTTGCCCGATGCGACGATGTTGTGGTCGCCGGCGGGAACACTCTCGGGGATGGTCGCTTCGATGTTGACCACACCGTTGCCGTCGGATTGGAACCGACCCAGGTACACGGGTTCGGACAGAATGAACGCTTCGACGGGGGAGTTGGGCCCGAAGCCACCGATGGAGAGGCGGACAGTTCGACCCTCCGGCTGCACCTGAGCAACCGTCGAGTTGACGTCCTCGAGCTTCGGCGCGACGGCGGCTGTCGTCGTTGACGGCGCCCCGTCGGAGGAACCGTAACCCTGGGCACCCGCGATGGACGACGTCGACAACATACAGGCGGCTGAGAGTGTGATCGTGATCAAGAGTTTCTTCATGTGTTTCTCCCAGCCCGACCGTCCTTTGACGGAGCCGCAACTGGACCTCAAAACACGTATCGGCGGTGCCGCGTACAAACTTGATTGTGAATTCAAGATGATTTTCATCGCTCATCGGTGAGGCCCCCTACGCGGTACAAGACCCAGGACGTGCCTACCGTGATCGGGAGAAAGGTCGCGGGGACCTCGGTTTCGGATGTGGCGATAACCCATTCGATACCGATGTTGTCTAGGGCCGAAGCCGGGGAGGCTGAAGTGAGCGCAGCTGATATCTTGCGCGATCGCTTGCTCGGTTCGAGTCCTGCGACCTGGGCATCATCGCTCAAGAGGGCGCGGTCTCCGAAGAACGCCTTGACGGGACTGCGCACAATACGATCGTTGGTGAATCCGGGATCGAAATACCCGACGAACGGCAACGCAACGACGCTTCCGCCTCGGTGCAGGTCAAGTTCGCGACGAATGGCATGCCAATCGCGGGGATAGCGGACCGCTGCGAGACGACCATCCACGCCCCATGCCAAGCCTGGCGTCAGTGCGATAGGAGCAAGCGGCATAGCGACGGCGACGGCGAGTAGGGCGCGAAACCGCCCACCTTTGGACTGCGACGGCGTCGGGATCGTTCGACGCGTGGTGAGGAGAAGAACGAAAGAGCCGAGTCCGACACTCCAGGCCAGTGACACGAGGGCAACGAACTTTCCCGCTTCACGCATCACCCGAAACGTCGGCACATCAGTGAGTATTCGGAACAGAGCCCCCGTCGGACCACTTCCTCCCTGCCCGAGTAGCCAACCGATTACTCCAAGCGCTGCGACGCTACGTGCGCATTGTTTCTGTAGTCTCCGTTGCTCCGATTCATCAGCCGCCTTTTTTCCACGAGAACGCGCAACCAAGCCGACCACCACGGCGCCGCTGAGGGCACCGCCGACGATCGGCCACCACCAACCGAGGGCCGAGTTTGGTTCGCCGAGCGATGGTCTCCAGAATCCCGTTTGCAATGCGACGCCCGCGGCCAGACCCAAATTCGGATCCGGTCGCGTCGCAAACGCTTGGATGGTCTGCTGATCGCCCGTTTGGGGAGCGGTGTCGAGGATTGGCAGCAACCAGGCTGCCGTCCCCAGAACAACAAGGGCGCACACGGTGACGAACCATCGCAGCCTCCAGCGTCTGGTCGATACACCCTCGACCACAACGACGCTCAACACGACAAAACCACCCAGCACTGCGTAGTGGATGCTGAACGCTGCGGCGATCGCCCAGATAAGCCCTGGTCCGAGCGTCTTCAAGAAGTGCCGAGAATCATTTCGTCGAATCGTTCGAAGAGTCGCCGCCAACAAATACGGGAGAACTGCGTATCCGGCGAGCACGGCAAGCTGCCCGGAATACAAACGTTCGTGGACGAACGGATTCCAAAGGAACGCCGTCGCCGCGGTCATCGAAGCAAGGGTCGAGGACAACGGCGAACTCACCGTGTCGTCGCCCACGAGTCGGCTGGCCCCGAAGCCGGCCAGCGTAAGCAGGAGCCACGGGAACACCCAACCCGCTGCCGCACCGAGCGCGTGGTGAAGCAGCGCGGCAACGCCGAAGAAGAGTGGTCCGGCGGGCAACGAGTCGCCTGCGAATATGCGGTCAGCGAAGTTGCTCCGGGGGCCTACCACCCAATCCAGGAGGAGTACCCATCCAGGGCGCATCATGGGCCCGACAACGACGGTCGCGAGCAATGCTGACCACACGAGTGCGAGGAACCGACTGCGAAGTCTCAGTGTGTCAGTCGGAGGCACCGCTCAACACTATCGGGGCGCTCTCGTCGGGCATGGTTGATCGATTTGAGGAAACTGCATCGACGCTCAAGTGTGGACGCCCCGTCGCCGATGAAAGGCAGAACTTGAACGGTAAGGCCGAACACAAACGCCGAGGGCTCCATGAATGCAGGACCGCAGCTGACCGCTGACAGCACCAAAATTGTCCCCACAGCGTCCGAGGCCTCGCGCTTCGACTCACTGAGTGTGGTGATTCCCACGAAGAATTCCGCTCGGACTCTCGAACGTTGCATTGTGAGCCTACGATCGCAACTCGATCTGTCGGGGCAGGCATTTCCCGTCGAGGTCATCGTGGTCGACAACTGCTCCACTGATCAGACTCCCGAAATCGCCCGTCGTCTTGCCGATCGCTTCGAAACGAGGGGTCCAGAGCGGTGCGCCCAACGCAACGTGGGCATGAGGCTCGCGAGCAACGAGATCGTGATCTTCATCGATTCGGACATGGTGCTCGAACCATATGTATGCGTGCAAACGTTTCTGGAGTTCGAAAATGATCAGTGTGGCGCAGTCGTTCTTCCCGAGGAATCGTTCGGCGAGGGATTTTGGGCGGCGTGCCGTTCCCTCGAGAAACGTATCGCCCTCGGAGATCCCCGAACCGAAGCGGCACGCGGATTTCGCGTTTCGTCGTTGCGAGAGATCGGCGCGTGGAATGAGGCCTTGACTGCGGCGGAGGACTGGGACCTGACTGACCGCGTCGTTGCGGCGGGTTGGACCATCTCGCGATGCCAGGCCCGCGTACTCCACGACGAAGGTCGACCTACCTTGCGCGCCACGTTCGCGAAGAAGCGCTATTACGGGCAATGGGTCGGCGCATACCTTGAACAGCCCGACACCGATTCCTCAACGGTTCCGCCTTCGAATCGTCGGACAAGACTGAGCCCGCTTCGGATTCTGGCCAAGCCTCGGCTTCTCGTAGAAAAACCGCACGTGACGATCGGCCTCTTTACATTGAAGGCAGTCGACGCGCTGGGTATTGCGTTGGGTGCCCTGCACGCCAAACGTCTCAAGGGCACCGTTCGCGGAACGGGTCTCTGAAGGCAACGTGACCCAAACTCTTCGTCCTGATCTGGCCGGCTCTGTTCGGCCTGCCCGCGTTACGCCACGTCCCCGACTTCGGGTTATGCATCTTGCCACCGTGCCGTTTCGGCCCGAGGAGGGTGTGTCGCGTGCGGTGACGTCGTTGGCCGGAATGATGCCCGGAGTCGAGTCGCATCTCAGCGCCGATAACCCCGTCGGACTTGAGTTTGCCGACCACCACACGCTCCCGAATTGGAAACCAGTTCGCGTTGTTACTGACGAAAGTCTGCGCCGGATTCTGAGCACGGTGGAGCCCGACATCGTTCACCTCCACGGTGGAATTCTCGCAACGTCTCTGGCGCTGTCACCGGCATTTCGACGCTTCGCCGTGGTATCGACGGTGTACCAGCTGCTCCCCGTCCCCCGAAGTGAGCTTGGCCTTCATCAATTCTTCGATGCGCGGCGCTCGTCGATTCGGCCGGGCCGAATCATTGCTTCTGCGATCACCGGCCTTCCTATTGCACGTTCACTTCTCAAGCGCGGTGGAATCGAAGTCGTCTGTACGCCTGACCCGCGCGTCGCCGCGGCTCTCGATCGATTCGGACCTGTCGTCATGGCGCAGGGGGGTGCGACGCTGTCGAAGATATGTGCACAGTGGTCGTCGTCTCCGGTGGTCGGATTCGCGGGCCGCGCCGAACCAGGACGAGGCGTGGAGGAATTGGTCGAGGCGGTCGCCTTGCTGCGCCAGGAGCTGCCCACCATTCGCCTTCGGCTGATGTTGCTCCCCGGACCCGCCGCGCAACGCTGGGCGGCGACGTACGGTCGGATGCCCTTCGTTGATTTCTCCGTTGGCGTGAAGTCCGATCTGTCGGCCGAACTTGCACAGTGTCACGTCGCTGCACTCCCGTTTCGAATCCCGGCCACGATCACTCCCCCTCTGGTCGCAGCGGAAGCTATGGCCGTCGGTGTCCCCGTTGTTGCGAATTCGCTTTCGTGCATCACGCCGCTCATCGCCAACGGACGCAACGGAATACTCGCCGCCGACTCATCGCCGCAGTCGTTGGCCAGGGCCCTCGGAAACGTCTTGAAGGACCAATCGTCGTGGGAGCAGTTGTCGCAGGGAGCTCGAAAGACGATCGAGACCGACTGGAGCTGGGCGAACGCCGCAAAGGCGACAGCTAATGCCTACGACATCGCCCTGCAGCGACGTGCGGATCGGCTGAGCGGTGAGTCCGCGACATCATGAGTGTGCACGACGTCTCGGGCCCGACGTCGTTTCGGGTAGGTGACCCAGACCGGCTCTCGGCGCGAACGCTCCGATCGATGGTTCGAACTTCGACGACCGATCTCGGACCCCGCATGCGGCGAGCCGTACGTAACCTTCTCCGATCCCACCCGGCGTGGGTTGCCGGGCTCATCACGGCTGCGGTCGTGTTCTTCGTGCTCTTTCGCACCGGAGCGTACGTGTCGTCGGGTGATGTCGCCCCGCTTCTGATCGAAGGGCTCCAGAAGGAACTCGGTTGGCAGTGGACACACCAGTCGTCAGGGGCCGGCGGTCCGACGTATGAGATTGCCCGAACCGTCGAGGTGTTGTTCGTTCATCTGGCGAGGATCCTCGGCGGCACGGAAACCCTCGGTCAGCGTTTGTTGTTCTCGACCATCTGGGGTGGAACAGCGGCAGCGGGTGCATCACTCGCCGCTCGATTCACCTCACGAACGAAGCTGTGCATCCTTCTCGGTCTGATGACCGTCTTCAATCCCTATGTCCTCATAGCTCAGCCGAACCCGCTTCCCTTTCTGGCGATCGCCATCGCTGCGTCGATGACCGCCCTTTGCGTCGATGCATCCTCGGGCACGAAGACCAGCGTCATCAAGTTCTCGGCGCTGTTCATTCCCTGTTCGTACCTGTCTCTCAACCCACCGCTCCTTGCGTTGCTTCTTGCCTTCGTCGTTGTTGCTCCGGTTGTCGTGCCACTCCTCACCGGAACGGGCATCAGGGGGGCTGGCAGGGTCCTCGCCCTGATCCTTCGATCGATGCCTCTGTCGCTCGCGCTGGCCGCATGGTGGGCCGTGCCTGCCTTCATTGCCATCCGAAACGCTGACCCGACAGCGGTTGGAGCCGTGACGAACGTTGATGCGTGGGCGTGGACTCACCGCAACAGCTCAATAGTAAATGTACTTACGATGTTCGGACACTGGTCCTGGCCTCGGACCGAGTATTACGGTGGCGCAGTCGCGATCGAGAAGTTCCCCTGGGTAGTCATGCGTTGGGTGATGCCGCTCGGGGCGTTGCTTGCACCGGTCATCGTGAAAAGCGCCCGTCGCCGCGGTGCCGCCGTGATCAGTTTCTTGATCATGATCGCAGTGTTCGTCGGGAAGGGCGTTCACCAGCCGTTCTCCGATGTGAATCGTTGGCTGTACGCGCACGTCCCCGGATTCTGGCTCTTTCGCGAGCCCGCCGCCAAGATCGGTGTCGTACTCCTCGTGGTGTACATCATCGGATGTGCGATGACCGCCGATGCTCTCGCCCAGCGTTGGGAGGAGCGAGTTCGTGTTCAGGGAACGCGAGTTCGTGTCGTGGGTCGTGGACATTCGGTTCGCCGATCCGGTCGTGTGCTGGCGGTCTTCGTCATGATCATGCCTCTCGTCGGAGTTTGGCCGATGTGGACCGGGACGATCGTGAAGACGACCCGCTTCACCAGCGACCGGGTTCGACTACCGGGTGCGTGGCATCGTGTTGCAACCCGCATCAACGAGAGCCCCCTCGATGGGAAAACTCTTGTGCTCCCGATCAACGACTACTACCAGGTCCCGACGACATGGGGGTACTACGGTGCCGACAATCTGGTGCGCCGTCTGTTGAAACGGCCGGTGATCCAGTCGGACCCACAGCTCTATGTCGGCGACTCGGATGCGTTCGAGGCACTCATGCGAACTGCCGAACAGACCGTGGTCAACGACGGCGGGCAAGGAACCGATGCGCTCCTGCAGGCACTCGGTGTGTCGCACATCGTGGTCCGCAAAGATATCGACTTCAATTCAACGAAACGCAAGCTGACCATGACGCGCCCCGAAGCTATCGGTGCGGGACTGCGACATGTGGAAGGGCTGAAGAAGGTCCTCTCGACGGACGTCGCCGACGTCTTCGAACGACCAGATGGCACCGGGAAGACCGTGGAGACCCTTGGTGGAATTGTGCAGGTTGGTGAGATCTCTGCCGACGGCGTGGCGTTGTTGCGATCGGCGATTCCGAAGGGTATGGCCCTCGGTTCGGCGACGAAAACTCGCTCGCTTGTCGCCGGACGGGCGATTGTTCGACGCAGTGGTGACCGGGCGTCGGTCAACTTCGGCCCCGCGAAAGATTGGGTGGTCACGCGACACTTTGGGTCGACGCCCGCGCTTCGAGTTCGCGTCGGCGATGGACGTCTGTTCGTGGAGAGTCCCGTTGATTGGCAGGTGAATGGACGTTCGGCGCTTCCGCTTAGTTCGAACGATTACCGAATGCCAGGACTGGTGTCAGTCGTGGCAGGTGGTCGCTACGTGGATCGCTGGTCTGACGAGTTGATCGTTCGAGGAGGTCCACAGTCGATGCTCATACCGTGGGTTGCGACCGGTGGGGTTTCCAACGGATCGAACCTTGGTCCGCGCTCGGAGGTCTTGGATTGCAACAATCACGACGCGACGTCTGGGCCGGCGCTTGGGTTTGCGGCAACGCATCTCACGAACATCGCTGGCACGGGGATCGAACTCCGGGCGAGGAAGCACTCGGCGTGTGTCAAGTTCCCCATCACTGATGTTGCTCCGGGTAGAACGTTTCACGTTCGCGTGTCTGGGACGTCAGAAGCGAATGGCACCCCGCGAATGTGCGTCTGGATGCATGGCCGCGACGCGTGCGCGAAGTTGACGTTGGCGAGGCAAGGCTCGAAGTTCGAAACGGTTGCGCTCTGGACGGTGCCCCAGGGTGTACCTGCTGCGGACCTGTACCTCTATGCCGACGCGAGTGAGACGGGGGCCGAGACGACGATTCGTTACGACAACGTCGACGTGATCAACGTGCGAGAAGGTTCGTCGGTAGCGCTCGGGCGCTTGCGAGTCCCGGAGGAACCGCTTGGTTTCCAAGCCGGACAGCAGCCAATGAAGACGGTCTTCCGAGTGGCGACCAAAGCCAGACTGGGGACCTTTGGACCCGTCGGTGACTGCAATCGACAAAGTGAACGGACGCTGGCCCAGGTCGGCATCTCGAGCAGGAATCTGCCCAACGGCCTGCGCCTGGCTGCGACCGAGCATTCAGCGTGTCGAAACGCACCGCTCTCCGGACTCGTGCCCACGGTTCCGTACACCATTTCCTTCGACCACCGGACCCTTCGTGGAGAAAAGGCGCGGTACTGCCTGCTCGACAAGACCTTGGGTTCGTGCGTTGCAAGCGGACGTTTCGACACGTCAGGTCAAGCATGGAAAACGGAGCAGTTCAGCATTGATGCGCCAGCCACAGAGGGCAAAGGCCTGAGCCTGTATCTGTACGCTGATGGGTCGGCTGCGGGGACCGTGATCGAGTACCGCAATGTTTCGGTAGCACCGTTCGTCGACGAGTACCTCGCATTGGTAAGCGCGGATATCAAATCTCGTCCTGCTCCGGCGATGACTTTCCGACGCATTTCCCCGGCCCGCTATCGCGTCAGTGTTGCGAACGTGCGCGCACCGTTCATCCTGGCCCTCTCCGATAGCTGGTCATCAGACTGGAAGGTGCGCGGGGCGTCGAAGTTCGCCAGTATCGAACACCTGAAGATCGACGGGTATCGCAACGGATGGGCGATCGATGCTCGTGGCGATCAGGACCTTCTCGTGGAGTACGTGCCGGCCCGAGCGGGTCAGCTTGCGATTCGTCTGTCGCTGTTCGTCGCGATTCTTACCGCTCTCGGATCCGTTGCGTTCTACCTCTACCGAGGTGGCAAGGTGTTCGGCCGAGTGCTACTGCCAGCACACTGACCGACGCTGATAGTCCTGGGTCCTGAGTCGGTGCCTGGGGGTCCGTCGTATGTTCCTGGTGGTCAGAGTCGGGATCGATCCGACGACCTCACGCTTTTCAGGCGTGCGCTCTACCAACTGAGCTATCTGACCAGGTTGTACACCTGTCACGGTGTACCTACTGAGAAACCCCATCCGAGGACGGGGTTTTCATGGCGGGCCCGACGGGATTTGAACCCGCGACCTCCGGCTTGACAGGCCGGCGTGCACTCCTGGCTGCACCACGGGCCCCCGCGTTGCGCAGGCAAACTTAGCACGGTCACACGACGTCCTCGCCCAGCTTTTCTCGTGGCCTCGTCGCCGACTCGCTCCGGACCTTCGTGGCGGCACTCCAACTCCAACTCCAACCTGCCCGGTGTTGCACTCCAACCTGGCGTTTCGACGTCCGGTTCGGCGGACCATCGGGGTGGGTTGGCCCGCGCGCACGCCGGAGTTGGAGTTGGAGTTGGCCCGCGCTGACGCCAGCGTTACTGCAGGCCGAGGAGTGCGTTCTCGATGACTTCGGGCATCGCTGGGTGGATGAAGTATTGGTCGTGGGCAATCTGATCCACGGTCTGGCCGAACGCCATGCCCTGGATCAGCTGTTGAATGAGGATCGAGGAGTGCGGTCCCAGGAGGTGTGCGCCGAGCAGCAGCCGAGTTTTTCGATCGGCGACGAGCTTGCAGATGCTCGTGGTGTCCTCCATCGCCCACCCGTAGGCGGTGTCGCCGAAGTTTTGTACCTTGACCATGACGTCGAAGCCTTCGGCTCTCGCCTGGGCCTCGGAAAGACCGACCGTGGCGAGTTGGGGCCGAGTGAACACTGCGGCGGGAACGAAATTGTGGTTGACCGCTCGCATGGCCGTGCCTGAGCGCTCGGCCAACAGGTTGTGGTGAACGACGCGAGCTTCGTGGTTTGCGACGTGTTTCAGCATATGAGGTGACGACACGTCCCCAAGGGCCCACACGCCGGGGGCTGTAGTGCGCTGATGTTTGTCGACCACGATTCGACCGTTGGCCGTAATCTCGACGCCGCCCACGGCTGCGGCGACCGTATCGGAGTTCGGGACGCGACCGGTGGCCACGAGGAGCTCGTCGGCGGTGACCATGGATCCATCGGAGAGGTCGAGCCGGAAGAAGTTTCCGTCGTGGCGAACGCGATCAGCCGTCGTGTTGAGGCGGACATCGAAGTTGGGACGTGCACGTACTAGTTCGGTGAACCGGGACGAGATGTCGACATCTAGTTCGCGTAGCAGAGCGTCGCTGCGGTGAATCATCGTGATGCGTGAACCGAAGGAGCCGAACACGTGCGCCAACTCGTTGGCGATGTATCCACCACCCACGATGGCGAGATGCTTCGGAACTTCATCAACGCGCATGATCGAGTCGGACGTGTGAAACGGAACTCGGTGAAGTCCTTCGGTTTCGAGTTGGTGGGGCCGCGCGCCAACTGCGATGACGATCTGGTCGCCCGAGATCGTCCGCTCGGTTCCGGAAGCGGACCTGACAGAGATCGTACGCTCACCTACGAAATGACCCGTGCCCTTGAGTACCGTGACGTTCGGGCAGCGGTTCGTGCGGTAGTCCTCGCCGCCCGCGGCGATTGGATCGATTCGGCCGAATACTCGATCGCGAATGTCGCGCCACCGGATCGCGTCCACGGTTGCGTCGACGCCGAGATCGTGGGCGTGGCGCACGGTTTCGGCGACGTCGGCTGCGTGGACGAACATTTTGGTCGGAATGCATCCTCGGTTGAGGCATGTCCCGCCGAACACGTCGTTTTCGACGATCGCTATCCGCCACGAGTCGAATTCCGAGGAGATGATGGAGTTCGCCGAACCGGTCCCGACGATCACGAGGTCAAAGTGGTCGTCCTGCTCGCGGGGGTTTGTCGTTGGGGACGTCGTATCGCTCATCCGGCAAAAGCTAGTTGGCCGTGAGCGCTTTGCCCTTCAGCCATGAGAAGTTCCGGAACTCGCGTGTCCTCAGGATTGCGCTCGTGTTGCAAACTGGAGCCGTGGAAACGACAGCGACATGAGCTTTGCAATGAACATGGACGGAGGCATCCACGAAATTCCGCTCCCGACCAGTGTTCCCGGTCACCTTTGGCTGTGCGGCAAGCACAAGGTTGGGCCCGATCACGCGGCGGTGTTGGCCCAGACTCCGGCCGACGTCATTGTGTGCCTCACCCAACGCCACGAGTTGGAAGATCGTTACCCCGCGTACACAACATGGCTGCTCAGCCGGCCGCCCCAATCGCGTTGGTTCCCGATCCATGACCTCACGGCGCCCGAGGTCGAATTGTTTCTGTCCCTGGTCGATGAAATCGTTGGTCTGTTGCGGGCCGACCGGTCCGTCGTTGTGCATTGCGCAGCGGGAATCGGCCGGGCGGGCACGACTGCGGTCGGGGTCCTGATGCGATTGGGTATGGGTGAGCAGGAAGCGCTGAAGCACGTTGCGGACCATCGCCCGATGGCCGGTCCGGAGGCTGGCTCGCAGCGACTCGTGATCCGTGACCTCGCCGAGCGCTTCGCCTCCGACTGACGAACCAGCGCCTCCGACTGACGAACCAGCGTCTTCTCCTGACAAACCAGCGTCTTCTAGAGTCAGTGTCACGATGTTGAACAACGAACCCACAACCTTCCGCGAACTCATGACACTCGAGCGTGTCGCGGCGGACTTCTTCCTCGGGCCGACCCCCGACTACCCGTGGGGTCGAGTGTTCGGTGGACAGGTCGTTGCGCAGGCTTTGGCGGCAGCCGCGGCGACAGTTCCGAAAGAGCATCTCGTGCATTCTCTGCACGCATACTTTGTGCTCGGTGGGCAGCCGAAGGAACCGATCCTGTATGAGGTCGACCGGCTTCGTGACGGTCGTTCGTTCACCACGCGTCGCGTCGTCGCTCGTCAGTCCGGCGGAGCGATCTTCAACCTCGACGCGAGCTTCCAGCGGGTGGAGGCCGACGCCGACGTGCAGTCATCGACGTTCGAGGCGGACACCCCGCGACCTGAAGCGCTGGAAGGGCAGGAGTGGTCCGGTCTCGGAGAAGTGCGTGAGGTCCCTCCGGTGAAAGGATCTGCGCGGTCGAAGATGTGGTTGCGGATCAACGAAGATCTGGGCGATGATCCCGTGCTGCACGCGTGCGGCATGGCGTACCTCTCCGATCACAACCCCGTCGACGCCGTGGTGATGTCGCACCCGGAGGGGCTCAGCTGGGATCAGCTGATGACGGCGAGCCTCGATCACAATATTTGGTTCCACCGAACGGTGCGGGCCGACGAATGGCTGCTGTTCGACCTGCAGGGCCATGGGCTCGCCAATGCTCGTGGTGTATCAACCGGCCCGGTCTATTCCGAGTCGGGTGTCCACGTTGCCACCGTGGCTCAAGAGGCGCTCGTGCGTTCGCCGAAGAAGTCCAACTGATTCGTCAAATGTGGTGATGCCGAAATGGTACGTGTACCTTGTTTTCTGACCTTGTCGGGTGGTCGTGTGATCGATGCCACTGGTTCGAACCTTGCGTCGTGTTCTGTGTTGAACCCGACGAAGGCGTTACGGTTGACCCGATGACTTTACGATGCAGAAGCGGGCGGGGCAGAAATCAATGATTCGGGCAATTGTCCTCGACTACGCGGGTGTGATGACAGTGCCTCTGAGGATGCCGCGCAAACCCGAATCACCTCATGTCGTTGCGGAATCGGACCCGGCCGACGTCGGCGCGGTGCTGCGGTCGTTCATGGCGCACGAAATCCACAACCCTGATCCGCAGGGCATGTGGAATCGCCTCGAGCGCGGCGAACTGTCCCTGGAGGCGTTCTGCACCCATCTTGAAGACAGGAATCGGGCCGCAGGAGAGGCCTTTCGGGCGATGGCTGGAACCATGATCGCTGGTTTGCCCTTGCGTTCGATGATGGCCGATCGTGTGCGGGCGTGGCAGGCGAACGGTCTGAAAACGGCATTGCTCACAAACAATGTTGCCGAGTGGCGACCGTTGTGGAGGGGCAAGCTGGAGGAGGCCGACGTTCTTCACGTTTTCGACGCAGTGATCGACTCGTCGGAAGTCGGTATGCGCAAACCCGAATCACGGATCTATCACCACGTGATGGAGCGCCTCGGGGTCGCACCGCACGAAGCCGTGTTCGTCGACGACTTTCCGAACAACGTGGATGGTGCGATCGACGTTGGATTGCGTGCGATCTTGGCTTTGCCCGACGACTCCCATCTCGACGAGGTGGACCGACTTGTTCAGGGCATCGACTCAGGACCCGCGCAATAGTGTGAAAATGAAGCGGTGAGTATGGAGGATCCTGGAAACGACGCGCCGTCTGACGCGCCTCTGGACATTGCCGCCTGGTCCACATCCACTGAGCCCGCCGCTGGCCCTCCCGACAACCCAAAATCCATGCCCGGAGGCCCAGCAACCGGAAGCCTGGGGAAGGGCGCCGACAAGAACGACCATGGCGTAACTTCGTGGAGCCTGTCCAAGCTCGCACCGATCATCGGCGCAATCATCATCGGTGCGGCGACGATCACCGCGGCACTCATTTCGACACGCGGTCGCACGTCGAAGTCGCCGTCGACTCAGGTCGTCGTGACAGAGGCCGCCGCAACGGAGGTCGCAGTCGTTGGAAGCACCGGTCCGGTGACGACCGTTGCACCACAGGTCATCATCGTCCAGGTGCCAGGAACCAGTCCGAGCGGCCCGCCGACAATTCCCGGTCCCGTTCCCACGGTGACGGTGATCGTCACGGTAACCGTTCCGACGCCGATCGAGCCGACAACCACGCGTGCGGCAGGCGTTGCGGCTCCGACAACGGTTGTGGGAGAAGTGGTTGCGACGGCAACGCCGGGGGCAAACGCACTGACGACGCTTCCCCCACCGACAGTTCCCCCGACCACCAACCCTCCGACCACTGTGCCTACAGTCACGATCACCACGGTTGCACCGACGTCGGCACCGGCGGCGATTGCGTCAGCAACCGCCACCACGACTGCGGCCTCGACGATTCCTGTCCTCACCACCACGACGCAGCGAATTCAGTAGCGGCAGCGGAATTTCCGAACCGGCGACACACGCGACGAAGGGACGTCGGGGCGACTTGGTCACCTCCAACGTCCCTTCGAGAACCAATTCGAGAATGTACGTGAACTTAGTGCTGGTGGATGATAACGCCGCGGAGGTTTTTGCCGGCGTGCATGTCTGCGTAGCCATCGTTGATGGTGTCCAGTGTGTAGGTGTTGGTGACCAACTCATCGAGCTTCAGCACGCCGGCCTGGTACATGGCGAGCAGACGCGGAATGTCTTTCGACGGGCTCGACTCACCGAACAGCGAACCCTGGATTCGCTTCTGGAAGAGCGTGAGCATGCTGAGCGGCACAGGAATCCCGACCTCCATAATGTCGCCGAGCCCTGTGACGACCACGGTGCCGGCCTTGCGGATTGCGTTGAATGCTTCGCCGACGTGCTCGCCTTTGGTGATGCCGATCGTAACGATGCACGAATCAGCACCCTGGCCGTTGGTGACGCTCATGGCGAACTCGGTTGCCTCGGCGATCGTGGCAAAAGCATGGGTGGCACCGAGCTCCATAGCCTTCTCACGTTTGAAGGCCACGGGATCGACGGCCACCACGTTGGCAGCTCCCTTGATGGCAGCGCCCTGCACGGCGTTGATGCCGATGCCACCGATGCCCATGATGATCACCGTGTCGCCCGGTTGTACGTTCGCAGACTTTTCTGCGGAGCCAAACCCGGTGCCGACGCCGCAACCGACGAGACACGCCTTCTCCAGTGGAAGGTCCTTCGAGACCTTCACGGCTGAATCGACAGCGACGACGCTGTATTCGGAGAACGTGGAAATGCCACACATCTGACCGACGGGTTCGCCGTTCATGTGCATCCGAAACGATCCGTCGGCGCGTGAACCGAGGAGCAGCGTCGCTCCAAGGTCACAGAGGTTCTGCTGACCGTTGGCGCACCAGCGACAGCGGCCGCAACCGGGGAGAAACGACATGACGGCGTGGTCGCCAACCTCCCATCCGGGTGTGTTCGGGCCGACCTTTTCCACGACGCCGGCGCCCTCGTGGCCACCGGCCATTGGGTACGTGGCGACGGGGATGTCGCCGGTGGAAATGTGGTCATCGGAGTGACACAGTCCAGACGCAATCATCTTTATGAGCAGTTCTCCCTGGCGGGGCTCATCGAGTTCGACCTCCACGATTTCCCACTTGCTCGGCCCGACTGCCTTGTCGGGCATGCTGGTGATGACTGCGGTCCTGGTTTTCATGGTTCTCCGATCTCGTGGCTCCTCAGGGGTGAGAAACACGGTGTCCCGAGATTAGACAAACCTCATGACAACCGTCACATGCCCAGGTAGATCAGTTGAACTCCGCGCGCGCTCGCCTCGCGTCGGGAACAAACGCACAGTGCGCCGTGCTTCTTTTGGCCTTGTTGCACTCGTGGCAAACTCCGCCGCGCCGCTGCGAAAATGGTTTCCTTCGGGGACCGATGGCGCGACACTCTCACCATGGAGGGGCACGATCCTCGAACTCACAGTTACAGCCCGCTCCAGAAGCGGCCGAGCGTCGATGTCGAACGTCTCGGTGGTGAACGCTTCGTCGATACGCTTGTCGCGACGTTGCACGACAAGATCATGGCGGATCCCGTGATATCGAGGTTCTTCTCTGCCTCTACGCCCGAGCGAGTGATGGCAATGGAACGCGAATACGTGACGGTTTCGCTCGGGGGTACAGGCGGCCTCGCCTCATCGAAACTACGGGAAGCGCACGCCGGGCGCGGCATCACCGAAGCGCATTTTCATCGGTTTCTCGACATCTTCGTCGAAACGCTTCGCCATCACGACGTCGCCGAGGAGTACATCGACCACGCAATCGATCGCATGGCGATTGCATCGACCGATGTACTCGATATGGCTACTGAAGCCGGCTGAGCGGTTTCAGCTGACCGTCCACGTCCCGCCGGAGCGCAACAACGCAGCGAGGTCGCCAGCACCCTTCTGCGATGCTTGCAAGAGCTGGTTCGTGACCTGCGTGCCGTAGTCGGGACGCTCGACTGCTCGGAACACGCCGAAAGGAGTCGGCGAGTGACGGTCTGCGGACAACCGAGCGAGTGCGAACGCGAGCGATGGGTCTTCACGCGCCGCATCGTGCACGAGCAACGCCGACTCGCCGACGTCGGTGACCTCAACGATTCGCAGTTGGCCGTCTGATCCCATGACAACACCGCGCTCGTTGGATTCGCCGAACCGAATGGGCTCTCCGTGAACCAGGTTGATCATCATCTTCGGTCGCTGATCCCGGCTGATCACGTCTTCGAACGCACCGTCATTGAAGACGTTGCAGTTCTGATAGATCTCCACGAACGAAGCCCCCCGATGATCGTGGGCGGCGCGAAACACCTCAATCATGTGTTTGCGATCGAGATCATGCGTGCGGGCAATAAATGATGCCTCGGCGCCGATGGCGACCGCCAGCGGATTGAACGGGTGGTCGACCGAGCCGTACGGTGTCGACTTCGTAACCTTCCCGGGCTCCGATGTCGGTGAGTACTGACCTTTCGTGAGACCGTAGATCTGGTTGTTGAACATCAGAATCGTGAGATTCACGTTTCGGCGCAACGCGTGAATGAGATGGTTCCCGCCGATCGATAGCGCGTCGCCGTCGCCGGTCACCACCCACACATCGAGATCCGGTCGCGCGACAGCAACACCGGTGGCAATCGCCGGGGCCCGGCCGTGAATGCTGTGCATACCGTATGTGTTCATATAGTACGGAAAGCGGGACGAGCATCCGATACCGGATATGAAAACGACGTTCTCCGGTGGAACCCCCAGTTCGGGCATCAAGAACTGAACGGCTTGCAGGATTCCGTAGTCACCGCACCCCGGGCACCAGCGGACCTCTTGGTCCGTCATCCAATCCTTCTTGGTGGTGAGCGTGACGCTCGTCATGACGTGGCTCCGTTCGAATGAGAAGATGAGTTGATTTCGGTAAGTGCACCTAGGAGATGTCGTTGTAACTCTGCAGATGTGAATGGCACGCCCCGGACTTTGCTGATCGAGCGGGCGTCGACGAGATACTTGGCCCGAACCAACGAACACAGCTGGCCCGTGTTCATCTCGGGGACGACGACTCGACGTGCCGATCGCAAGAGGTCGCCGAGGTTGCGTGGGAAGGGATTGAGGTGTGTGAGATGCACCCAGCCAACCCGGTGTCCTTGCGCTCGAACCTCACTGAGCGAAGCCTTGATGGCGCCCCAGGTCGAGCCCCATCCGAGAACCATCACATCGGGTTGTTCATCGCCCTCGAGACTGGCGAGTGGGATGTCGTTGGCGATTCCGTCGACCTTGGCGCCACGTAGTCGAACCATTGCTTCGTGGTTGTCTGGTGAGTAGCTGATGTTGCCGGTCCCGTCTTCTTTTTCGATGCCCCCGATACGGTGCATCAGCGAAGGCGTCCCCGGGATCGCCCACGGCCGAGCCAGCGTTTCGGGATCCCGAAGAAACGGCCAGAACTCCGTGGTTCCGTCGTCGTTGGTGTGGTTGTGTTCGGTCGCGAACTTCACGCTGATATCGGGCAGCGACGCGACGTCGGGCAGCTTCCAAGGGTGGGCACCGTTCGCCAAATAGCCGTCGGTCAACAAGATCACCGGTGTGCGGAACTTGAGCGCGAGGCGGGCGGCCTCGATCGCAGAATCGAAGCAATTCGCCGGACTATACGGCGCAACGATGGGAATTGGTGACTCACCGTGTCGGCCGTGCAGAGCGAGGAACAGATCTGCGGCTTCGGTCTTGGTCGGCAACCCCGTCGAGGGACCTCCGCGTTGCACATCGACGATAATCATCGGCAACTCGAGACTCACCGCCAGCGACACCGTCTCGCTCTTCAACGCCAGGCCCGGTCCGCTCGTACTTGTCACGCCGAGGTGGCCCGCGAACGCTGCTCCCAACGCAGAACCGGCGGCCGCTATCTCGTCCTCGGCTTGAAACGTTCGTACCCCGAAGTTCTTGTGCTTCGACAGCTCGTGCAAGATGTCGGATGCGGGCGTGATCGGGTAACTCCCGAGGAACAGCGGAAGTTTTGCGGACTGGCTGGCCGCGATCAGACCCCAGGCAAGGGCCGTATTGCCGGTGATGTTGGTGTACTCCCCGGCCTCCAGTTTGGCCGGAGCAATGTTGTAGGGATGATGGAACAGTTCCGTCGTTTCACCAAAGTTGAATCCGGCTTGGAACGCGGTGCGGTTGGAAAGGCGAACGAGTTCGTTCTTTGCGAAACGTTGGTCGATCCATTCGAGTGTTGCGTCGGTCGGACGCGAGTACATCCACGAAATCATCCCTAATGCGAAGAAGTTCTTGGAGCGCTCGGCGTCGCGGGCCTTCACTCCCAGTGGCACGACCGCGCGTTCCGTGATCGATGTCATAGGTACACGTATTACCCGGTAACTCTCGAGGGAACCGTCTTCGAGCGGGTTTGCTTTGTATTCAGCTTTGGCCAGACTTCGCTCGTCGAAACTGTCCTCGTTGACGATGACGAGTCCACCGAGTTCGAGATGGTGCAGGTCGGCCTGTAGCGCCGCCGGATTCATGGCGATGAGGACGTTCGGTGCGTCGCCAGGGGTGGAGATCTGATGGTCGGCAATTCGAACCTGGAAACTCGACACGCCGGCGAGTGTCCCTGCCGGGGCACGGATCTCCGCAGGGAACTCCGGAAGCGTCGAGAGGTCGTTGCCAAACGCCGCAGAGACGCTCGTAAATCGGTCGCCGGTCAACTGCATTCCGTCTCCGGAGTCGCCGGCGAATCGCACGACGACGTGGTGCAGCTCCTCGACTCCCGGAGCGACCTGGTCAACTACGTCAGTCATGCAAAACTCCCTTGTCGGGTGCTTCGGTCGGCGCTTGGCCGTATGCGTCGGACTATAGCTCGCGGACCCATCGGCGCTGCAAATGGCAAGTTGGGGCAAAACGAGGCGTCCTTTCCGGAATTCTCCGGGGAGACAGCAACTAGTTACCTGGAGGCGGAGGAGCGTTCATCTCGGTTTTTTAGGATGGGTTCATGAGCCGCTGTTCCATGAAGTTTCCGACGACCTTCGATGAAGTCATTTCTGTGCTGCGCAACTCGCATCCGGAACACGGTCTGCAGTGTGCCGAGGAGCTGCTCAAGGAGCGGCCGTCGGACGTAGAACTGCATATCGCCGGGCTCTTTCACGACGTCGCGCACCGGGTCGAGGGGTCCGTCGAAGCAACTCACGGCATTGTCGGCGAGCGCATTCTTCGCCCTCTGTTTGGTGACCGGGTCGGGGCGCTGGTTCGGTTGCACGTGCCGGCAAAGCGCTATCTGGTGACTGCAGATCCGTCCTACAACGAGGTTCTTTCGCCCGAAAGCGTCGAGACCCTTCGGATGCAGGGAGGAGCTATGACGACGCAAGAACGGACCCGATTCCTCACCGAAGAGCATGCAGTAAGTGCACTTATGTTGCGGTTGGCCGACGACCGAGCAAAGGTGCCGGGTCGGGTGACTCTTCCACTCGACCACTGGGAGCCGATTGCTCGATCCTTTCATGAGAAGGTTGTCTCGTCGCTTGCCCTCCGCTGATGCAGGGGCTACACCCCGTTCTTTTCGAGAGTTCGGCTGCAGCGAGAACGGCGTATCACGACGCACGACTGAGATATCAGAAGGCTGAGCTCGCAGAAGCGGTCGCGATGGGGGCGGACGGAACCGCAACGATGCGTATCGACGACATTGTCGAACGGGCCATCCTCGACGTCGCGGCGCGCCACCGCGTGAATGTCCTCTCCGAGGAAGTGGGGTTCGTGGACCACGGCTCCGCGTACACAATGGTCCTTGATCCTCTCGACGGTTCAGCGAACGCCGCCGCCGACGTTCCCCTTTCGTGCTTCAGCGCCGCGATCGCCGAAGACGATCGCCTTTCGCAGGCGCTGACCGTGTGGATGGAGTCCGACCGGCAGTGGGGTGGACGCTGCGACGGCACAGACCTGGTCGGAGGGCCGTGGAAGACCACCGGTCGAACGGTCATCGACGGAGGCGCACTGTCGCTTCTGCGGCCGCATCCCCACACGAAAGAACAGTGGTGGAGCGTGGCGTCTCGGGCCGCCCGTGTTCGAATACTGTCCTGTTCGACATTGGAGTCGGTGCTAGTCCTCCAGGGATCGACCGATGCCTTTTGCGACGCAGGCAGTGACACGCAACGCATCGTCGACCTTGCCGCAGCGATCGTGCTGCTGCCACTCGGCGGCGGAACAGTCATCGACGCGTATGGGCGTCCATTCGTTCTCGACGCGGACCTGACCCGACGCTGGAGTGGTGTCGTCGCAGCCACTCCGGAACTGGCGAATCAACTCGCCGAAATCTTGCACGGCTAAGAGCGTCGGGACTCGACGGAAACCATCGAGTCCGAGGGGCGACCCACCACGATGCCCGCCGCATCAGGTCAGGCGACTCGTGCTCCGGCTGCGTACACACCTCGCACCAGCGGCACGCCATCGACCACACGTACGCGTACCAAATCCGCTCGCTTTCCGGCGCTCAATCGCCCACGGTCGCTCAGGCTGATTGCGTCGGCAGGCTCGGCCGTGACGAGGGCGACAGCTCTCGCCAACGGCAGTACGCCTTTGGCGGCGAGGACGAACGGCGCGTGCAGAAGCGAGTATGGCGCGTAGTCACTCGTGATGATGTCCAGCAGACCCAGCCGAGCGAGCTCCGCTGCGGCGACATTGCCCGAATGTGATCCGCCGCGGACGACGTTGGGAGCGCCGGCTGCGGTTGACATCCCTGCCGACTTCGCGGCGCGAGCGGCAAGTTCTGTCGTCGGGAACTCCGAAATCGTGACTCCGCTCTCGATCGCGAGTTCCACATCGTCGAGGGTCGCATCGTCGTGGCTGGCCAGTGGCAGGTTCCGATCTCGGGCGATCTTTGCGATTCGATGCCAGTTGGCCATGGAGTGTTCGGCCTGACGCTCCTGGAGTCGCTGTACATGATCGTCGACTTCCCGGTCGCTACGACCGTGCTTGTACTGCGAGCAGCGATACTTCTCGAGATCGGTGTACTGGCGTCCGCCGGGGGTGTGGTCCATGAGCGAAACCAGACGAAGCAAAGGATTCTCGAGTAGCTCTTCGAAGAGGTTCGAGGTTCTCGGATCGGCAACCTCACATCGATAGTGGAGGAGATGATCCACTCGGAAGTTTCCCCGGTGTTGCGTCTCGGTGATCGCAGCGAGCGCGCTCATGAGCGTGTCGGCGCGGAAGCCGTCGCCACCAAGATCGCCGATACAGAGGGAGTCGAGAACTGTGGTGATGCCGCTGGCCGCAAGTACAGCATCGTGGCCGACGACCGCGGCGGAGGCTGGCCACAGCGATTCAACTCGCGGGCGCAAGTGCCATTCCAATGCATCCGTATGTACCTCTATGAGTCCGGGGAGCAGGTAGTCGCCGTCGAGATCCTCGAGGATCACCCGGTTCGGAAGATCCGGTTGGGTATCACCATCGACGTCGACGATCTCGTCGCTGACGATCGTCAGTGAGCCGAACACAACATCGTGTTCGCGGACGATGTGACCATTTCGAAAGAGAGTTGCGGTCATGGGAGCTCCGAATGGGGTTGGTTCTGGGGTGTGTGGTCGGCTTTGACGCTGACGTCGAACAAGCGAGTGGTGATTTGGTCTCGGACGTCGATGTCGTGGAAGATCCCGACGATTGCGGCGCCGCGCTGCCTTGCTTCAATCAAAAGTGCACATACGACATCGCGGTTCGCGGCATCCAACGAAGCGGTAGGTTCGTCGACGAG
>JANOWU010000028.1:0-9431 GCA_031418035.1 Acidimicrobiia bacterium | reverse complement strand
GCCGAAGCACAGCGAGACCGCCGATGGGAGCAGACCGCGAAGGAGGAGCAGGGTCCACCATGATCGCGTGAGTCCCGGCGCGGCGCGACGCAGGGCACGGAAGAAGCCGACCTCCGGTCGGGCCCGCAGGCGTGTGCTCATGCCCATGCGCGACTAGTACACCCTCGCGTACGTTGCACTAGAAGCCCTGCAGCGCGAAGTCGGCGCGGCGTTGCAGCCAGTTGTTTGCCGGGTAATCCGCCACGCCGTCGATGACATGGAGTGAATACGCATGTCGACTCGTGGCGGATCGATTCGGACCACTGAGGTGCGGCACCGAACCATGCAAGATCACGAGCGTCCCCGCTGGCGCAACGAGTGGTACTGCGCCTTCGGCAGAAATGTCGGGGGCATACTGTTCGAACCGAGTACCCGCACCGTCGCTGTCGAGCTCGGCGATCGACTTGTTCCGCACGAAGCGTTTCTGGAGCCCCTGGCGATGCCCGCCCGGGATCGCCCAAAGACAACCGTTGTCGAGGGTGGCATCTTGCAGCGCGAACCAGAATCCGGTGCACGTGAGCGGCTCGGTATAGAGGAACGTCGAATCTTGATGACAGGAAACTTCGCCACCGATATAGGGGTTCTTGAAGATGTACATGCTCTGCAGCAAGAGGGGCTCGACGAATCCCAACTCGGCGGCGAGCGTCGCCAGCTCAGGAGTACGACTGAACGACGACATCACCGGATCGGTATCGTGCATGGCGTGGCCGAGTTTGTTCACGGACAGCTCTTTCGCCTGACGCAGTGAGCCATCGGGCAAGAAGGCTTCTGGTTCGAAGAAGAAGCGGGTCTTGTCTCCCGAGGAGAGGAAGTACTCGTCGCTGGTGCGCTCTTGTTCCCTGGTCGTAAACACCGTGCGGTGCTCGAACGGATCGAAATCGTTGAGGATCTCGTGCGATCGCTCGATCATGGCATTGCACGCGTCGACCGGTACGAAGTCTTCGAGAACCAGGTATCCGTCTCGTTCGTAGGCCTGGAGTTGAGACTGGTCGAGGATTCCCATGGCGCTTAGGTTATCGATTCGTGAGGTGCATCGACCGTGACAAGGTGTGCGAACGCACGAAGTGTGCCGTAGACAGCGGCCATGAAGACGGCGAAGCCCAGGGTGATGATGATCGCCTGCTGGTTGGAAAGTGGATCGGTGACCTGCTGACGGACCGACGAGGCGAGGGACCGGGGATTGGTGATCACGTCCCAGGAGTTCCAGCGTTGAACACGACCGAGAAATATGCCGTAACCACCGAGACCGATCGAGACGGCCGCGAGGACCCATCCAGCCAGCGACCCGCGACGTCGATCGACCACCGACTGCACCAGGTACAGGGAGGTGAAGCCGAGGAGTAAGCCCGTCGACGCAAACGCGAAGTAGACCAGGCTGTCGTACCAGAGAGGAACCGGGCCACCAGGTTCGAGGTGGATGAGATCGGTGACCAGATACGGGGCGTTGGGAAAGAACGCCAACCAGACCACCGACGGCAACACGATCCATCGGCCCCGCACGCCTCGACGACCCATTGCGTCGGCGAGCCAGGCAAAGGGGAACGGCACCGCAGCGAGAAAGAGGTTCCATACCAGCGAGCGCATTTGAAACGAGCCGGACACGGTGCTTCGAAGCACCAACATGGCGACGCAGCCAACGCATGCGACGCCAAGCACGATCGCCATCAGCCAACGGCTACGAGAGATCCTATCCATAGCTATGCGAACGAAGGCCCGCCCGAGCTTGGATCAAAAGACAACAACGCTTCGTGCGACGTTGCCCTTCTTCATTGCCGCGAATCCTTCGTTGATGTCCTCGAGTTTAATACGTGCACTTACGAGTTCATCGAGTTTCAGTCGACCCTGCATGTAAAGGTCAACGTAGCGCGGCATGTCTACCCGGAAACGGTTCGAGCCCATGTTTGATCCCTGGATGCGTCGATCACCGAGGAGCGCGTAGCCCGGAATTTCGATGTTCTCGCCCATCGGGATCATGCCGATCACCGTCGCCACGCCCCCCGGGCGCAGCATGGCAAACGACTGCTCAGCGGCCGCCTTGAGACCGATCGCTTCGAAGCTGAACTCCACTCCGCCCTTCGCAAGTTCCTTGACGGCTGCGACAGCGTCGACTTGGGATGCGTCGATCACATCGGTCGCTCCGAACTCCTGTGCAAGCTCAAGCTTCGTCTTGTTCATGTCAATGGCAATGATGCGTCCCGCTCCCGCGATGCGCGCACCCTGCACGGCGTTGAGACCGATCCCACCACAACCGATCACCGCGACGGTCGACCCCACCGGAATGCGGGCAGTATTGAAGACTGCGCCCAAGCCGGTTGTAACACCACAACCGATCAGTGCCGCTCGATCGAGCGGCATGTCCTTGTCGATCTTCACGAGTGCATGTTCGTGGACGAGAATCTGTTCGGCGAAGCTGGACAGACGGAAGAACTGCGTGACGTCTTCCGAGGCTGCACCTGACCTTCGGGTGAGGCGTGATGGCGACCCCGCAGGCCGTTCGAGGGCATTCTTGTTCTGGCAAATGTAGAGTCGGCCGGTCAGGCAGTAGTCGCATGTGCCGCAGTAGGCAGACAGGCAGCTGATCACATGGTCGCCTACCGCGACGTAGTGGACACCTTCGCCGACCGCTTCGACGACGCCGGCCGATTCATGGCCCAACACTGTGGGCGTGGGGCACGGATACTTTCCCTCCATGAAGTGAAGATCGGAGTGGCAGAGTCCGGCCGCAACAACTCGAACAAGAACCTCGTTCGGACCCGGCTTGTCTATCTGGACGTCCTGAACGATCAGTTCACCGGGGTTGGTT
This sequence comes from Acidimicrobiia bacterium, assembly GCA_031418035.1. Taxonomy (GTDB): domain Bacteria; phylum Actinomycetota; class Acidimicrobiia; order Acidimicrobiales; family JANYDT01; genus JANOYY01. Next base: position 6,589 of record JANOWU010000028.1, on the reverse strand, counting down.
TCCAACACTGCTGCGCGCATGTCGACTCCTCGAGGGGTTGGTTTGGTTTCTCGCACCATACCTGGACCGAGAGCCTGAGGAAACGCTACCCCGTGCCGGAGCGAAGAAACACCGTGATGTCGACCACGATGTGGGTGGTACCCGCCGAATTTCACTCAGATGGCAGCGACGGCCGGCAATCGATGGGTGAGGGGTTCAAGGCAATGGAGGTGGTCGGCGCCTGCTGACTTGGAGCGGTGTTCGCGTTCGGTGCTGGAACTCGAGGCGGAATCGACCCGGGCGTTGTCGCGACCGTTGTCGAATCAGGCACCGTCGTAGGTGGGATGTACACGCCGTCGACATAGAACAGGGCACCTGTCGGGTCGATTCGAGCAGACGGATCATTCATGATCGCCTCCAGTTCGCGTACGGTCTTTTGGTTCAACGCAGCAACAACGTCGAGGAGACCAAGATCCTTGAGCGTTTGCAGAGCGGCGAGACCGGACAGCACCCGAGGGAGAAGCTTTGCCGGGACCGGATCGGCAGTCGGCGACGTTGTAACGGTTGGTATCGCAACGGCTGGCGCGGCACCGCGCAGATCCGCCGAGGAAGCGTTTGGCGGCACCGACGCTATGGCGAAGGCGACCAAGGTTGCCAAGAGGACTGCCGCTACGAATACGAGCGAGACGCGACGGTCTGCTTTCATGGAGACTCCAATCACGGACATCAGAAACAATCTCACGAAGCGCAAGCCTACCCCCAGGTACGCGACGAGGGCCCGCCGTGTGCACGGCGGGCCCTCGCTGCGAATGTTCGTGAACTAGTTGGTGTAACTAGTTCGTGTAATAGCCGGTGATGTCAACAATGATGTGAGACGTACCTGCACTATTATTACGTACACGTATCTTCCCGTCGGCACCGATCGGAACGGTCGTGAGGTTCGCCACGTTTTCACCGGCCGGATGCAACAGCCCCGGCAAGCCCGCGACCACACCGGATGGACCGGTATCGATCGAACCAGCAGCAGTCGAAGACACCGACGCGACATTGAGCACCACAGCCTTCACATCAGTGGAGTTCGGAACCCCACCAAAGCCCCGGATCTGCACCTCACGGAAATCGCCTGGCGCCACGAGGTCGAGCGGTGCGCGGGTATCGAGGGGACGAACTGGCGTAAGCGGTTTGAACGCAAGTCCACCCCACTGGAACCAACCGACTGTATCCACTGTCAGCGTCAACGGGCCCGACGTCGCATTGAACACCTTGATCGCACCATCAGTACCAATCTCGGTGATCACCTGATTGATCCGAGAATCACCGACCACGAAGTTGTTCGACGACGCATTCGGCATCGCACTCGTGGACGGCCACACCCGAATGTGACCTGTCGCCGTTGGATTATTCGCCCCAACATTGACGACAACCGCAATGATCCCGTTTCCGGGGAGTCCGGCCTGGGTCGGGACACCACCCAAACCGAGAACCGGAACAGTGACGGTCGCTCCACCAGCCAACGCCGCACTGTAAATCCGGGTCGGTGTCGCCACCGACTGATACTGATCATGTTGGTCATCGACAGGAACCCAGTAGCCGCTGATATCAACGATCACCGACGTCACACCACCGTCATAGATACTGATCTGACCCGCGGCACCAACCTTGACAATCACGTTGTTCGGCGTGTTCTTCCCGGCATTGAAATTCAACACCGACGCCGTCGGCAACGGCGCACCAGCCGGATACACCCGAAGATGACCCGACGCCGTCGAACTCACCGCAGCCACATTCAACGCAACCGCGGTCGCATTCGCCGGCACACCAGCAACCCCAGCAACCGTCAGATTCATCGACGTGCCCGTAGGAATCGGAGTCGGACGAGTATCCAACAGACGAGTCACCGGAACCTTCCAGAACCCATCACCAGGAGGGGTACCCGTCGCAACACTCACGGTGTAGGTGCCCTGACTCCCATAGAACGTGTACCCGGCATCGCCCGAGGCGTCAGTTTGCTCGTCCCACACACGAAGGTAGTAGTAGCCATACGACGGCAGATCAATCGTGATCGACGCCCCCATACCCGACGCCACGTCGGTGTTCACCTGACCCGAAGTCGGATTGTTGTACGCAAGCTGAGTTCCAGCTGCGTTAAACAACGTGAGTCCGACATCGAGATTCGGACTCGTCGGCGCCGGATTCGCCGTAATCGTCACCGTCTTCGCCGTCGGACTATAAAACTTGAAATAGTCGGCATCACCCGAAGGGCTCGCCCCGTTGATCAACCCAGAGCCTGTAAGCAACGGGTTGGTCGGATTGGTAACCACACCTATGTCTGTGGCGGTGGCGATACTGACGTTCGCCGTATCGGGAATGAACGGAATGTGCCCAGCAATCTTGGTGGTGTCGTTTTCGAAGTTGTTCGCACCAGCGTATTCACCCGCCGACCACTGCACGACCGGCTCGTAATAGCCGACACCCATGATCGGCGCCCAGTTCGCATGACCCGTGTAGTACCCAGTCGCGCCCGTGCACGACGGAGCAACCGCACCGGTGCAACCATCATGGTTCAAACCAAAGTTGTGGCCCGCCTCATGCGAAGCCGCCTCAGCCATGTTCTTTGCACCCGGCACCCCGGCCGGGAAAACCCACGCCGGCTGATAGTACTGATGACTTCCGGCGAATGGAACTCCGGTGTAGGCACTGAACACGTTGAGATAGGCCACACCACCACAACCCCCACCACACGGCGTCGCAGGACCATTCGCGAACGCAACCGTCGTCCCATAATTCAAATCCGCAGCGTTCGTGCGATCGATCGCTGCAAGACCGGGATCCTGCGTCGTCACGTTCACATCGAACGGCGCATAATCCTCAGCGACTCGCTGCCACACGCTCTGGATGACATCCTGCTCGGTGTTGGAAAACGTCAGCGGAAACCCATCCGTGTCGTAGGCCGGACCGTTATAGGTTCCCCATGCCGAAGTTGCCGCAGTCACGTTGTACCCGTTGAAATCCAGGTAGATCGTCCTCGAAGACCCCGGACGCGAATTCAACAAGAATGTCTGCGAATACGGATATGGGCCTTCAGCCACGTCGGGGCTCGGCGCGCCAGCCTTCGGGGCAGAACCGCCACTATTGGGACCGGTCGCACTCGCCGCATCGCCCGCCGGCGCCGCCTCTGGTGCTATCAGATCCGACGCAGGCGCCGGCCCAGGATCTCCCCCTCGACCAGGGTCTGAGTTACTCGCACTCGGGCTCGCCTCTATCGGAGCGCCGTGCTTCGCAGCCTCAGTCGCATCAAACTCCGGCTCCACGAAAAACACGGCACCGGTCTCATCGACACCAACGGAGTCATCCGTCGAAAATGTCCGAGTCAACTCCGACTCCGACCAACCAGCCGCTGCAGCAACCTTGGCCTTCTGGCCCTTGGCGTCAATGGCCGCCAAGGCCGCCTTCCCACGCAATTTTCCTTCAAACACCTTCGCCGGTGGGGCGTCGCCAGCATCGGCAGCGTAGGCAAACCGAGCGCTGGGAACAATCACACCCCCCAAAATTATTGCCGCAGCAAGTGCAGAATACCGTCTCATAGCCGTCTCCTATTTGGTTGGTGTTGTGGTTTGGTGTTGTGAAGTGTGGGTTTGCTGTCGGGGAGCTTGGGGTACTGATGTTGGTTGGTCGTTCAATTTTTCATGTTCACTGACATGCGTCTACAGAATGCATCCCTAATGACGGGACTGTCAACCTTGAACCCACCGAAAGTAGGAATTTCGGGAATAAAGTCGCACGGAGAGTGACGGTCGGTGTGCTCGGCCGGGGCGCCGCGCCGAGCACGGACCCCGAGCTTGCGACCAATCTGTGGACCGCCTTCTGTACCTAATCCATGCGTGCCTGTGTCAGTATTGCGTGCTTGTCTTCAGTTTCGCTTCGTCGACTTCGCTGGCTGGCTGTTGGGTTCGCCATGACAGGCCTGCTCGGCATCGTCGGTCCGTTCGTCTACGTGAAACTGGCGTACGAGAAGCCTCCTCCGCCCTTTTCGTTCGACAACCTGGACCGTCGGGCGAACAACAATTCACGCGATGTCCCGCTTCCGACGCAGTGGGTCGTCGTCCAACCGGCCTCGGCGGCATACGTGATCTTCGCCGACGCAGGCGGCCAAAGCACACGAATTGAAGGCCGCACGACCATTATCAGCGGAACCGTCGGCCTTCGGGCTGGTCACTTCTTGGAGAGCGCAGGATTCGACATCGACCTCATGTCGACGGTGAACTCCAACCCGTTGCGCGACCTCGAGTTCCGGGCTGCAGTGAGCGAAAACGGCGAATTTCCGGTCGCGTCGATCTCCCTTGAGCCGGGGAATATCTCCTTTCAGGCTCGCGACGCCCGGGCGAGGGTGCCCGGCCTTCTCGAAATGCACGGAGTGGCGGCGCCGGTGCCCTTCGACGTTTCCTCCCGGCGCGTTGGAAATGCAATTGAATTGTCTGGATCAACCTTGTTGACCTGGGAACTATGGAATATTGGGGACCCATTCGCTCAGTTGGACGTACGCGAGGCACCCCGACTCGAGTTCACCGTGACGCTGGTTCCCAAAATGTGATCGCCGCTGGGCAAACCCGGCGATTCGAACACGGCAAATTTCTTCCGGTGAGACCGGTGACAGCCGTTGGGTGTTGGGCCTACGATACGAACGACGACGGACCCGGAGGACCACGTGTTTCGATCAAAATTATCCCGTGCCTTTTGTTTTGCAGCTCTGACGATTCTGGTTGCGGCAGCCACGGAAGGGCGACCGGCATCGGCCGCCACGGTGAAGTCGGGACAATCTTGCACGAAGGCCAAGGCAAAATCAGCCACGTTCACGTGCACCTTGAAGGCCGGGCGCCTTGTTTGGGCAGCAACGCCCAAGACGACCAAACGATCACCGGTCACCACCAAACGGGGAACCGGCACCACCAAGACCGCGCCGGTAACCACGAAAGTCAAGACCCCTCTCATTTCGAATAAACCGATTCCCACCGTGACGACCAAACCTGGTTCGGGCCCGACGACCGCAGCACCCTCTCCTACTGCGACATCGGCCCCCGCACCCGTACAGCCGCCGGTCAACGGGCCGACGCTGCCAACCATTTCGTCCCCGGCGTCCACCATCGCAATCTCCCCTTCGCCGTCTCCTGCGCCACCGCCGTCTCCTTCGCCGTCTCCTTCGAACCCGGGCACGGCAAATCTCGACGGCGTTTGGAAAGTCAACTCCGCCGAGGTGGGCTACCGAGTGAAGCAAACGCTAAGCGGTCAGAACATCGAGGCGGTTGGACGAACGAAGTCTGTCACCGGGACCATGACGATGGAGTCGACCACCCTCAAGAATGTGGAGATGAATGTTTCGCTGACAACATTGACCAGTGACGACGCCAAACGCAACAGCGGGGTCCAGAACCTTCTCCAAACCTCAGTGTTTCCCACCGCCACTATCGCGTTGGCGGCGCCCTTCAACATTGGTGAGATCCCGGCCGACAAGGTCGAGGTCACCAAGACACCCACGTTTCGATTGACCCTTCATGGTGTATCCAGAGACATCCCGATCGCGATCAAGGCGCGCAGGAACGGTGCCACCATCGAAATCGTCGGCTCCACGACCATCAAGTTCGATGACTACGGCATCGCCGACCCCAGCCGGAAGCCGCTCCTCATCAGTGAAGATAAAGGAATCGTGGAGTTCCTCGTCGTGTTCGGACGATAGCCCGCTCTACGAAGCGGTAAGGCCGAACAGCAAAAAGGGCCGATCATGGACCCCTGCACCCATGCGGACGCGCATTTTCTCCCCCGCGACGTTCCCGGTCATGTCAATGGCGAGGGCAGCGTTGGGGTCGTCGAGAAGCGCCGCGGCTTGCATAACATATGCATGCATATTTTCGGGGCACTCATCGGGAGCAACGTTGTCTAGCGCAGCGCGCTGTATCCAGGTGCCAAGCTTTGATCCATTGACGCCCTCGGGTACCGCTACCTCGCGCACCGAAGTAATACCTGCGGGTAGCGGCTGCAAGGTACGGTCCAGGACTCGATCGGCCGAAGGCCCGATTCCGAACGTAGTGAACGCTTTCATATGCACACCTATTTCTTTGCGCCGAGAGTGATCGGACGCGAAACCGACTGGAAGAAGTCATTACCCTTGTCATCGACGACGATGAAGGCCGGAAAGTCGACCACATCGATCTCCCACACCGCTTCCATCCCCAGTTCGGGGTACTCCAATACCGCAACTCGAGTGATGCAGTCTTGAGCCAAGCGCGCCGCAGGGCCACCGATGGATCCAAGGTAGAAACCACCGTGCTTGGCACACGCATCGGTCACGGCTTTCGACCGGTTTCCCTTCGCCAGCATCACCAACGAACCGCCTGCCTCCTGGAAGGCGTCGACATAGGAGTCCATACGTCCTGCCGTCGTGGGCCCGAACGAACCCGAGGCCATCCCCTCCGGCGTCTTCGCCGGTCCGGCGTAATAGATCACTCGGTCCTTCAGGTACTGAGGTAGGCCCTGGCCGGCATCGAGACGCTCTTTGAGCTTCGCGTGGGCAATGTCTCGGCCCACGACGATCGTGCCGCTCAGCGACAGACGGGTC
>JANOWU010000027.1:0-16328 GCA_031418035.1 Acidimicrobiia bacterium | reverse complement strand
TCTGATGGGTCACGATCATTTGGATCGCTGGTATCGCCAGCCATAGATGGCATCGTAGAGCGATGTCAACGGTAGTCATTACGGGCGCTTCGGGCGCGCTAGGACGTCGAGTCGTGAGTCGGCTTGCGCAAAGCGGTGTCTGGTCCGTCGTAGCGATCGATAAGCAGCCGTTTCCCACCGGCGTGGCCAAACCTCGGCACTTCACGGCTCATCGGGTCAACATCGCAAACGCCCCGCTCGAGCGCCTCATGGTTGGGGCCGATGCAATCATTCACCTCGCGACGGTGGGGTCTGAAGGCACCGGGATCGTCGGAGCTGACGTCGAGGTGTTGAAACGAACCCTCAGCGCCGCCGAAGTCAATGGCATTCGCCAGCTCATCCTGCTCTCGAGTGCTGCGGTGTACGGTGCCTGGCCGGACAACCCCGTGCCGATGTCGGAAACGGCAGCCCTACGGCCCAACGCGGCGTTCACCTACGCCGTGCAGAAGAAGGCGGTGGAGACCGAGGCGGATCGATGGCGAGCACGAGCGGACGACCGAACGCTTGCCATTCTGCGCCCGGCGACCACACTCGGTCATCCCGACTCTCGTCCTTGGCTCGCCGGCGCCGTCGAGGCGAACGTGGCCGAACGCATCATTACGACACTCCCCGCAACCCAGTTCGTCCATGTGGACGATCTCGCCGACGCGATCGTCCATGCCCTCGACGAGCGCCTGGACGGCCCCTACAACGTGGCTTCCCAGGACTGGCTCACCTCCGATGCTGCCCACGCATTGCTTGGACCGAGCCTCGGGTTCCCCATTCCGGAGCGCTTCGAAGGACCGCTGCGGGCGCTCGCCGAACGAATGGGTAAACGGCGTCCACCCGGCGCTACGGACTACGTCCGCTACCCGTGGGTCGTCGCCAGTGACCGCCTCATTGCGACCGGATGGACCCCGAAGAGCTCCAGCGCCGAGGCATTCGTGGCGTCGAAGCCGCCGTCGGTGTTCGCGCGCCTCTACGCCCGCCGACGCCAAGAGGTGAATCTCGCGGCCGTCACCGTCGGATCAGCGGGCTTCTTGGGCGCAATTGCGGGTTGGTTGCGATGGTGGCGCAAGCGCTAGCTCGACGGTTGACCTCCACGGGGCCAGCACCGGGCAGCGCCAAACCCGGGTCAGCGCCAAGGCAGCGCCAAACACGGTCTCGGTCAGTACTTCGGTGAGGGACCGTACTGGTTCGTTTCCCGTGTTCCGTCGGTGAACATAAAGACGAGAAGGATGATTCCCCCGACGAAGGGAATGAGGGAGACAAGGAGGAACCAACCGCTCTTGCCGGTGTCGTGGAGTCGCCGAACTGCACACGCCAGGCCCGGGATCAGAGTTCCGAAAGCGACAGCGAGATACAACAGCACACCGATGATGCCGAGAGGGTCGGCGATGGCTCCAAGAACGACCATGATGACCACAGAAGCGACAGCCAAGGCAGCGTTCACCACAGCAAACCACCAGTATTCGGCCCGCCGGGCCCGACCGCTGAACTCGGCGTACTTGGTGGTCAACACCATCTTGTAGTTGTCGATGGGTGCGAGCGCTGGAGTGGGCATTGCGGTCCTTACTGGGTTGTTTTGCAGGTCGAAGTCCGGCCGACGGTACCAGGATCAACGGTTACCGTCCACGACGTCTACGAAATCGGGTCCCTCGGAGTCGGCTGTTCCGGCAACCGATGCGTCTTCCCTGTACCAACCGCTCGGTAGCCACACCCTGAGCTTCGCAGATCTCTCCGGATTTTTCGCTGGAGATTGAGCGCCCAGGGACCGACCGATCCTCAGCGGCCGGCGATGGCAATCGTGAGCGGCGAACCGCCGGTGTTCAGCCGCCGTGCAACGCTGAAGGTTTTCAGGTCGATCTCGAGCACCTCCCCGGTTGGGCGCGAGACGAACGCCGCTCGCGCGCCCACCGCCAACGTCGGGGAAGCGCTTCCCTCCCCACCCGGCGCGGCGAGCGGCGGCATCAGGTTCACCGTGTCGGTGACGGCACCGCTGATCGGGTTGATGCGCACCAGGTCACCGTTGCGCAGGAGAGCCAGCACACTGCCCGAGCGCGACGGGTCGAACGCGAACCCGGCCTGAGCTGCAGGGAGGGGCAGGTGCTTCCAACCCGATCCGTCGATGTCGAAACGACCGAGGTCACCGCCGTAATTGCCGATCAGAAAGGGAGCGTTCTTTGCCGCCACGAGCGTGCCGGTACGCGTCCCTTTCGGGCGATCTGTCGGGAACTGGTAGCGATCCCACGTGTAGGCGCCGTTCGGAGAGCGTCGCACGAGCAGGACGCTGTCGTCGCACCCAAATCCGACCGTGTCGCCGAGACGATTCGTCGCAGCAGCCTCACCATGCAGTCGCGGGCAGTGCGGCATGGCCATCTTGACGGCGCCGTCCATAGCGACCAGCGACATGCCGCTGGGCAGTGGATCGCCAGGACCCGCAAGCGAGGTGAGGAGACCCTCGGGTGTGGGGAACGCGACGCCGTGGTGCGCGCCATATACCGACGCGATCAAGCGGACCGCGGTGGGGGTGCGCTCCGAAAGCATCGAGGCCGATCCGTCCCCGTCGTTGTAGACGACGATGTCGTTGTCGTGGGCAACGACGTGGGTCGGCTTCGGTCCGGCGAACGTCGACACGATCGACGGGGCCCGGGCCTCGAGGTGTTCGTGATCGCCGTGCACGACGGGCACGAGTCCCGAGTCGATCAACGCGGTGGTGTCGCGGTCGCGCTGAGTCGCGACGACGTAACGCCCAGAGTCACCGGTGTACAGCCGCGCCGGACCGGTGACCGTAAGCGTGGAGATGAGCGTCATCGTCGCCAGGTCGTACACCTTGACCGTTGGCTGCGTTGTATCGGAGACGAGCAGTCGCGGCGACGCGTCCTCCGGTTCGGCCTCTTCTGCCGGGCGGGGGGCGACCGTCGTTGTTGTGGGAGTAGGCGCCGTCGTCGATGCCGACCTGGCTTTGGTCGGAGCCGGACGCGTCGGCGTGGAGCGACGGGCGGCTTCGGCGGGCCCGGTTGAGGCGAGGAGGGCGATCGCAAGAGCGACCCCCGCTCGTCGAGAGGAAAGTACATTCACAAGAATGATTCTTATTCTTAAGTATCGATGATGTCAAGCCTTGGAGGACACGATCGAATCGCTCCCGGGCACCAGTGGGTACGCAAGACTGGGCACGTGCAACCAGAGCTGATCGTGGTGACGGGTGTTATGGCCGCCGGAAAATCAACGGTCGCCGAAGCACTCGCGCGACGGTTTTCAAAGTCCGTACACCTGCGTGGCGACATCTTCCGGCGGTCAATCGTTGCGGGCCGCGAGGAAATGTCCACGGCCCCATCGGACGAAGCACTGCGACAACTTCGACTGAGGTATCAATTGGCCGCGACCGTTGCGGACGAATATGTACGGGCGGGGTTCACAACGGTTGTCCAAGACACGATCATCGGACCGATGTTGGACGAGTTTGTAGCAATGACCGCGACGCGTCCGCTCTCGCTTGTCGTGTTGTCACCGTCCGTCGAAGTGGTGGCTCAACGAGAAGCCGCTCGATCAAAGACCGGATACACCTCGTTCACGCCCGGCGACCTCGATATGGTTCACCAGTCGACGACCCCGCGCATCGGATTATGGATCGATTCATCCGACATGACCGTCGACGAGACGGTGGACCTCATTCTTCGTCGACAAGCAGAAGCACGAATTTCCTGACGAGTCGGCTCCCGAAGCAAGGCGGGTGCAGCGGTACTCGAGTTGGTCTAGATGCAGCGAAGGACATACTTCGCCGTCATCGCGTCGGCTGCATACTCGGCCTGCTCAATCGCGAAACCAGTTCGCTCGAACATGGCTTCGAGAACCCACGTGTACGTAGAATGCTCGTCACGAACGTGTTCTTCGAGTTCCCAACGCGCCCACCCATCTTCGAGTGGCTCGAACGTGGCCGAGTCACTACCCGTTGCGCACCAAGCCTCGATACGTGCCTCCGCGTCGTGTGGCTCGAAGTTGTAGACGACGTCCCACAGCCGAAGAACACCGCCTGGTCGAAGGACTCTGTGCATGCGTGCCAGCGCGACCCCTTTCCAGAAGTCCGGGAGGTGATGCAGTGCGAACCTTGAGTAGACGACATCGACTGCATCACCGAAGTGTTCGTAACTCACGAAACCTGACTGCACGACATCAACGTTGCCAAGGTTCGCGGCGTCGATCTTGGTTCGCAGCCGAGCAAGCATCGGCGGAGAAACATCGACAGCGACAACCCGTCGACACTGTGGTGCCACGGCCAATGTGAACTGGCCCGTGCCAACACCAAACTCCACAACCACCGACGACGACGTCAACCCCACCGTCTTCAGAAGTTCGACCTCATCGACCGCGCCAGCATCCTCCTTGGAGTCGTACCGAGCGACGTGATCTGCATCAAGGTTTTCGCGGCCCGCGACCGCCACCTCATCCAGCCTCCATCCGGGAGCAGATGTCGAGTTCGGAGAATCCACGACACTGATTGTGACAGGGCTCGTAACAGTTTCTCTCGGACTCGGTCAGCAGACCTCGAGTGTTTCGTGTGCTCCGTACGCCAACTCATTCGACGGCGAGTTGCAGGGTCGACGGCAAGTTTGCTACACCAACAACTTGCCGTTCACCCTGCAGCATGCCGTCTATTGGAGGTGGGTCACTGAGAGGTGGTGTGTCAAAGAGTGGAGGGATCGGCAGGGTTGGCGGGCATCAGCAGCTGCGTGAACAATGGCTGAAACACGCGAGCCCAGGTGCGCACGAGTCGGTCGTCGTCGAGGCCGAGCTTGGGTTCGCCGGTAACCCAGTCGCTCATACGGAAAAAGATCATTGGGCCGACGAACAAGAAGGCGAGCGCTTCCGGGTCGACGTCGGGGAACCGTGTGCCCATCGCATCGGCGAAGGACCGTGCGGCGCGACCATAGGCAAGGTCGTCGTTCGCAAGGAGCTGTTGGCGGGCCGTCTCCCCCATCGTCGCCGCTTCGCGCAACAAGATCAACGACACCTCCCGGCCCTTGGCGGCATCGCGCAAGATCATGCACCCGATCGCGTCGAGGTAGCGAACGATGTCGTCGGGGCCCGTCGGCAAGTCGATCGCGACCGCTTCCTCGTAGCTGGCCTCGCCTGCGCCTAATTGGGCGGCGAAGACGGCATCGACGAGGTCGTCCTTCGTTGCGAAGTAGCGGTGGATACCGCCCGATCCCTTGCGCAAACCGACGGCCTCCTCGAGCTGCGCGACGGTCGTTGCCTTGACACCCTGCGCGGCGAACAGGCGCGAAGCTTCACGCACGATTCGGTCGCGCATTGCGATCGCGGGTTGGGCGGAGGAATCAGTTTCCGTTGACACACGTCGGGCGACCATGTACAAAGAAAGTACTTGCTTTGCATCGAGGAGTCCAGCATGAGCGTCACCACCGTCACCGTCGATCGACGCATGTTCCGTGCGCTCCGAGCGTTCAATGCCGAGCGACTGCGCTACCTCGACGAGGCGGTCGCCTCCGGACCGCTGACGCGACTTCGCTTCGGGCCGGTCTCGAGCTGGGTAGTTGGTGACGCCGAGATCGCACGCGACATGCTGATCGCCCACGGCGCAGACTGGGAGAGACCACCGGTCGCTGTCATTCCGATCCGCCTCGGCATCGGCGAGAACCTCTTTACCCAATCGGATGAGGACTGGTCGATGCTGGCGCCGAGCGTCGCTCCGGCATTTCGACGCCGCGCCCTCGACGAACGACTCGGTTCCATCGCGCCGATCATCGACGCCGGCGTCAAAGGAATCGGATACGGCCAGACGGTCGACGTGGAACTGCACATGGGCGCGATCGCCCTGCAGCTCGCCGCGTGGGTCCTGTTCGGCGAGACCCTGGCCACGGAACGCGCACTGGAGATCGCCGGGTGCCAGCGAAATGTCGTCAACTGGGTCGGCACGCGTCTGGGTCAGATCCGGGCAATCGTCCCGGTCACGACTGGCGCGTCGGCACGAAAGATGCGCGCCAACCGCGCGGTGCTCGACGCCTACGCCGACGAGGTCATCGCCCACGCTCAAGAACGCGCTGACCCCGGCGACGACACCGTTGGACTGTTGCTCACGGCACGGCCAAGCGGCCGTCCGCTCGACTCGAAGGCGTTGCGCGAACAGGTCCTCGGCCTGCTCCTCGCCGGCAACGAAACAACGGCCGCCGCGCTCGCATGGGCATGTGTGCACGCGGCACAGAACCCATCGGAGTGGGCCAGGCTGCGAACCGAGCCCGAGCGGGCGCGTGTCTATATCGACGAGACGCTCCGGCTGACGCCCGCGGTATGGGCATTCGCCCGACGACCAGCACGCCGCGGCGTACGTATAGGCGACCAAAAGATTGGTCGAAACGAGGTGGTGTCCATCTACCTGCGCGGGATCAACCGCAACGCGAAGCTCTGGCCGGAGCCGCTGGAGTTCCGACCCGACCGTCACCTCGTGCGCAGTGCGGCGGACGCTTCACTCATCCCATTCGGGCTCGGTTCACGGGGCTGCATCGGGCAGCACCTCGCCATGGCGGAGATGATTGCGACGCTTCCCGCCCTGGCTGCGCACGGCGATGTGACCATTGACGGCGACGTCGAGCCCGATCCAAGCTTCGCGTTGCGCATTCGAGGAGGACTGCACGCCCGTTGGTCACCGCCCTCGACGACCTCGTAGTCGTCTAGGCCGACGTTGTGCTCCCGGGTTTCTGCGATGGACGTCGTTGACGCATGGTTGACGCGTGATCAAGGACGCCACCAAACCCATTCGCCGTTCGTCTCCACAGTCCGGAGGTACGTCAGCGAGGAGGAAGGTCCGTCACGGTCGCGATCGAAAAGTCACTGACGATCGGCCGCTCGTCTGGGCCGAACTTGTGCGGTTGTGCACTCAACGGGCGGGCGTGTACAGACCTCCTGCGACGTTGTGCTCGCGTGTCTGTACACAACGTGACGGTCGACCGTACACAACTCGCTAGTTTCGGACCTGTAAACGACCCAGAAACGGCCGAGTTGTGTACCGGAGAGCGCAGAGTTGTGTACGTCGGCTCGTTCGATCGTCCACCCAACGACTCCGGCGATCCCTCGATCGTGGTGAGTGGCGAGCAGCAGGTTCGGCACCTGATGGCACTCGGCTGGGTTGGGATTTTGCAGGCGTCCTGCAAACCAACCGGCGACGAAGCTGACATCACAGCGCTCGCCGCGCATGCTCGCGGCGTCTCCGTCGAGTTGGTGTAACCGACGCGAGTCGCGCCGATACCGGGCGGCGCGAAAGATCAGTCTTGCGGGGTACACCCCTCCCGCAACGGAAGTCGCGACAAGCTCGAACATCTCGTCCGGGCCGGCCGATCAGTACGTCGACGTCCGCCGGGGTTCAAAGGTGAGCGGGTGCTTCGTGCTACCAAGGAAAATCTACGAAGTTCGATCGGGTTGTCCTCGTGAACGGTCACGAGGCCTTCGACGAAACAAAGACGAGACTCTGCGGATTCAAGGTGGTCATCACTGAGCGGGCGTCCCGGCGAGCATCCGGTATTTTCGCCCCGTGCTTGTGAACAGAGTCGATCGCCGTCGCGTGCATACGCAATCATCGGCACGAACGATGAGCCATCCAACCGGACCGTCGTCAGAATCGCCCGACGCTTCGATTCGTTGTGCGCGCGAAACCGTCGACAGCAGGGGAGGTGCGTGACGAGTCCAGGAAGCGCAGATCCTCAAGGGCACGGGCGGTGGAAACACGAAAAATGCTGACCCGCAGGCCTCGACTCCCTGAAAAGAGCCTTTTCGACACCATTCATTTGTGCACGTAACAGTTCGTATGCAGACATGTAGAGTTCAGCGTCCGAAGTGGCCGAAAATCGTCCGGGCGGAGCGACCCACTAACATGAACCCGATGTCGAATCCAGCAACGCCAGCGGTGTCTTCTCCGGAGGGCGACTCGTGGTTTGCGCTCACCGAGAGTCCGCTGCCGATCGGCGCCCTGTACGATTGGGCGGTTCGCCCGGATTGTGGGGCTGTTGTGCTCTTTAGTGGGACGGTTCGTGACCACGCCGACGGCCGCACCGGGGTTTCTCTCCTCGAGTACGAGGCGTACGAGTCACAGGTCGTCACGAAAATGGCGGCGATCGGCGACGAAGCACGAACGAGATGGCCCGATCTCGGCCGATTCGCGATCCTCCACCGCATCGGGTCGATGGGGGTCACGGAATCCAGCGTGGTCGTCGTCGCATCATCACCGCACCGGCCCCTCGCCTTCGAGGCCGCCCGCTTCGGGATCGACGCCCTGAAAGCCACGGTTCCGATCTGGAAACGTGAGCACCACGACGGGGGTGTCGACTGGGGTCTCGCCGCCACGGATGTCACCCGGGTGGGCGACCTCCGCGACCCCTCACAACGAACCGAATCACTCACAACCGACGGGTCTTCCTCGTGACACTCATCCTGGTCGCTCTGGGCGGCATCTTCGCGGGCGGCTTCCTGGCGTACCTCTTCTACCGGCGCCGCCGACCAGCGTCGCTCGAGAAAGGACTCACGAACTTCCGAAAGGGACTCGACGCGCTCGATCCGGCCAACGATCCGTTGAAACGCGACGGATCGAAAAAGAAGAAGAACTGACGACATGGCTCGCGACCTCGCCATCGACCTCGGTACCGCCAACACGTTGGTGTACGCCAAAGGCGAGGGCATCATCTTGAATGAGCCCTCGGTCATCGCACTCAACAGCTTGAACCACGAAGTGCTCGCCATGGGTCGTGAGGCGTCGCAGATGATTGGGCGAACGCCCGGCTACATCGTCGCCGTGCGACCCCTCCGTCAGGGTGCGATCACCGACTACGACATCACCCAGCGCATGATCCGGCTCCTGCTCCAGCGAGTGGGCGTTTCTCGGCTCAATCGTCCGAAAGTGCTCATTTGCGTGCCGTCGGCAATCACCGAGGTCGAAAAGCGCGCCGTGACCGAGGCCGCACGCCGCGCCGGAGCCGCGCAGGCTCAGTTGATCGATCAGCCCATGGCTGCAGCGATCGGTGCAGGACTTCCCGTCCACGAACCCGTCGGGTCCATGGTCGTCGACATCGGCGGCGGTACCTGCGAAACCGCGCTGATCTCCCTCGGCGGAACGGTTGCACTTCAGGCGATTCGCGTCGGCGGGTTCGATTTCGACGCCGCCATCCAGACCTACATCCGACGCGAACACGGGATCGCCGTCGGTGAACGAACGGCGGAAGAAATCAAGATTGCTGTGGGATCAGCAGATCCGACCGCCGACGAGTTCCAGGCCGAGGTTCGCGGTCGCGAGATCATGAGCGGTCTTCCGAAGACGGTCCTGCTCACTCCTGCCGAGATCCGCGGCGCCGTCGAGGAGTTGGTCAACGCGATCTGCAAGTCGGTCATCGCCTGCCTCGGACATGCCCCCGCCGAGTTGGCCCAAGACGTGATCCAGCACGGCATTCACCTCGTCGGCGGCGGAAGCCTGCTGCGGGGCCTCGATCAGCGCCTGGCCCGAGTCACCGGAGTAAAGGTCAACGTCGTGAATGCGCCACTGGAGTGTGTGGTGTTGGGGGCGGGACGCTGTATCGAGAGCTACGACGTCCTCAAAGACCTCTTCATGCGGTCCTAGCGCCGCTCACGCACTCGTCGAGGTTTCGCTCGTAAGATCCTCCGCCGCCTGGCGAACCTGCCAGTCGCGGTCGCCGAGCGCTCGCGCCAACGCCGCGTCGACGTCGGGACCCTCGAATGACGCCAGGGCAATGATGGCTCGCCGACGGACGGTTGCCTTGTCGTCACAGGCCCGCAGGATTGCGGAGAGCGAGGAGTCATCTCCGATGCAGCCGAGTGCAGCGACGGCCGACTCGCGCACGAGCGCATCACCGTGATCGGTCGCCACACCAACAAGTGCCGCGACGATGTGGGCCGGGCCGTGAGCTTCGGGAATCTCGTCGGTATCGGCGTCGTCGCGTTGATGGCGCTCCCCGAGCGCCCAGGCGGCCACCTCTGCGAGGTCAGTGTCATCGGAGGCCAAAAGCACGAGTAACGAGCAATCGACGTTTTCGTCGGCCGCTTCCTTCGCACTGAGATCAGCAGCCCGGGCCGCGACGACGCGGTCCGCGTCGCCGAGCCCCACCACCAGTTCATCCGCGCTCAGCACGCCGATTCGAGCGAGGGCCGACAGCGCCGCGGCTCGCACGCCAGCGTCGGCCGACGACAGCGCGGCGCGGGCCGTCGCAACGTCTCCGCGGTGTCCGGCCAGAATCACCGCCGTCCGTTCGTCGGTCGCGTCGCCCTCAGCCGAATTCTGCATGCGCCCACCGTAGGCGTCCACGACACCTCCACCGATCCGAAACACTCACTCAAGGTCCACGACATCGGCGGCGGTGTTACCGAGCAGGTAGCGCGGGCCGGCGCCCAACGTCGCGGCGATGTCACCTGGGTTGTAGAGCTTGCACGAGGTCAGCGACAGACATCCACATCCGATGCAGGACTCCAAGTCGTCGCGCAACTGGGTGAGCGTGGCGATGCGCTCGTCGAGAATCGGACGCCATCGTCGCGCTATCCGCGCCCAGTCGGATCGGTTCGGGGTTCGGTTCTCCGGCAACGACGAGAGCACGGCGGCGATCTCGCTCAGCGTCATGCCCACGCTCTGCGCCACCTTTATGAACGACACTCGACGCAATACCTCGGCGCTGAACCTTCGGTGCCCGGAGATCGTACGTTCACTGACGATCAGACCGTGGTCCTCATAGAACCGAAGGGCCGACGTCGCGACCCCGGTCCGCTCCGCCAGCTCACCGACGGTAAACAGTCGTGCCTCGGCCATCGCTCTCCTTGTTGCGGTCGGTAGTCCGAAAAATTGCTTGACTTCAACATTACTTGAAGTTTTATCGTGCAGCCCATGACTGCAAAGACATCTGCCACAGCCGCAACTTCTGCACCCGTTTTCGTAGCCGTCGGAAACGTGCGCGACTTCCCGGAGGGCACCATGAAGATGGTTCGCGTCGAAGGACGACGAATCTGCCTGGTCCATCTGAGCACCGGCTTGCATGCAATCGACAACGCCTGTCCGCATGAGGGATACGGGCTCACGCAGGGCGAACTCGTTGGCGACCAGTTGACCTGCGTCTGGCACAACTGGAAGTTCCGTGTCACCGACGGCGTGTGCACGCAGGGCGAGGAAAACGTAGATGCACATACGGTTCGGGTGGAGGTCGACGGAACGATCGGCATCGCGCTTCGATCCAGCGATCCGAGCGAACGGAAGCCGGAACTTCTGGCAAGTCTCAAACGGGGCATCGAACGTGACTACGTCGGGCAAATCTCGCGTGATGTCGTGCGGCTCCTCAAGGCGGACGCGAATCCCGGGGAGCTGGTCTGGGAGGCCGTCGGGTTCGGCGCGCCGCGTGCGGAGTTCGGTTGGGGTCACTCGATCGCGTCGGCCACCGATTGCCTCGCGATGGCCAACGAACGCAACGGCGACGACCGTGCGCTCCCAATCGTGCAGGCACTAGCGGGAGTCTCGGAGAGCGAACGCGGACGCCCCATCGAACCGCTACCCGACCCGATGGCCTTTCTTCCGAAAGATGCCAAACGGCAGTTCTGCGTCGCCGTCGAACATGAGGATCTTGCAACCGCTCAGGCGCTCGTCCGCGGCGCAGTCCATGCCGGGCACGATGCAGCGGTGCTCCATTCGTGGTTCATGTCCGCGATATCTGAGCACCACCTTTCCTACGGACACGGGGCGATCTATGCCCAGAAAGCCTTCGAACTGCTGAGCATGATCGGCTGGGATCGGGCGGATACCGTGCTGCCCTATCTCGTGCCGACCATCGTGTACGGCACACGAGAGGACAAACTCCCCTACATGACGCCGTTCATGAAGCACCTTCGCCGAACCGACCTCGCCCAACTCGCGGCGCAACCGTCGGGTCGGTGGGACGGCATCTCGTCTCTCGTCGACGCACTCCTCGAGTCAGATCGTACGTACGCGTTTGATTCTGCAATCGCGGCCCTGAACCAGGGAGCGGGAGTTGACGGCCTTCTCGACGCCTGTGTACTCACCACCAGCGAACGAATGCTGCGCTACGACACCGCCGGTGAACGCGATCTTCTCGACGACTTCAACTGGCTCGACATCACCCACGGTCTCACGTATGCCAACGCGGCCCGTTGGCATCATCGAGAAGCGATCGAGCGTGGGTCATCCGATCCCGAGACGATTCGCCTTGCGCTGTTTTGCACCTTCTTGGCGTTCTGGACAGGGCGACACGAGTGGCACGCCGGCATTGCCGAGAAGGTTCTTCCACAGCCGCTTGCCACTACTACGCACACGTATGGCCTTGTCTTGCAGGAACGGGCGCTGCTCGACCCCGCCTCGAGCTTCATCCATCAGGTCCATGTCATAAAGACCAGCCGCGCTGCCGCAATCGAG
This sequence comes from Acidimicrobiia bacterium, assembly GCA_031418035.1. Taxonomy (GTDB): domain Bacteria; phylum Actinomycetota; class Acidimicrobiia; order Acidimicrobiales; family JANYDT01; genus JANOYY01. The sequence goes on along the minus strand of JANOWU010000027.1, from coordinate 3,889 downwards.
GCGAACCGGCTCGGATCGAACCGTCCTCTCCTGGCAACGCACCGATTTCTCGAGGCACCGAAGCAGGAACGTTTCGTCGCCGCGAACGTCGCTCGGTCGGTCGCCTTCGTGAACGGCCGCCAGCCCCGTCCCGACGACGAGTCACCGGCCACCGAAGCAAGCTAGGGGGTTACCAGTCGCAGCACCTTTGGTTCCCACCGAATCTCCAGCTCTTCGATACGGCCGAGGAAGTCCCCATCCACTTGCCACTCGAAGGGACGATTGCCGCGTATCCGGAGCCAGGTGAGGTCGTTCTTGACGAGGACGTTGGAGAGACCGGACAGGGATTTGGATCGGAACGCGCTCGCCAACGCTCGTAGGAGCGGGACCATTCGAAGATTGTGAAGACTCACGACCGACAGCCCGTTGGACAGGTTGCTCGAGCGGGCAAGCGACAGCGGTCGCGACCCGAGGAACGTATAGGGATCGGTGTTCAGAACAACCGCGAAGTAGCTATCGACGCCCGTGTCGCCCGGTTGATCCGGGGCCGTCTCCACCCGAAATGGGGGTGTTGTCCGGTTGTAGCGCCGGGCCCAGGTGTCGAGGGCCGCGAACAGAAACAGCGGGTGTCCGATCCAGCGTTTCAGCTGTCCGCGTCGCTCGACTTGCTCGACCACTGCCGCATCGAGTCCGACGCCGACATGAAAACAGAAGAACCGACCGTTCACGTTTCCGAGTCCGACGCTGCGTATCGATTGCCGACCGAGTGCGTCGAGCAACTGATGCACGGCGGCGACCGGCTCGTTGTCGAAACCCAACGTTCTGGAAAACACGTTGGTGGAACCTCCGGGGAGCACGCCCAGCGCGGTCTCGGTGCGGGCGAGCCCATTCGCCACTTCGTTGACGGTCCCGTCGCCTCCCAACGCCACCACGACGTCGTACCCCTCCAGGCTTGCGCTCTGCGCCAACCGGGTCGCGTGACCACGACGACTCGTCTCGTGAACCGTGAGGTCGTGGTCAGCCGAAAGGGCGTTTTGGATCATGACGCGGTTGCGTGCCGTCACGGCCGAGGCCGACGGATTCACGACCAGCATGGCCTTCATGGGTTCATTTGGTGGTTCGGCATGTGACTCCGGCCACTTTTGCATGTGCTGATTTTCACAAGCGCTCCTGGAGCGATCAGAATAGGAGGTATGAACGTCGCCGTCTGTGTAAAGCAGATTCCCGATCCGGCAACTCCCGGAAGCCTTGATGGCACAAATGCTCTTCTTCGGGAGGGCAAACTCATCCTCGATGACTCCGACGCTTACGGCGTTGAGATGGCATTGCGTCTCGTGGAGGCGGCCGGCGGTGGCGAGGTCACCCTCGTGTCGATGGCCCCGAACTCCGAACAGAGCGGTCTGCGTACCGGCCTGGCCATGGGCGCCCACAAGGCCATCCTCGTCAGCGACCCGGCGCTCAAGGGCTCCGATGCACTGGGCACGGCGAAGGTTCTGGCGGCGGCGATCAAACGAGCCAACCCCGATCTCGTGATCGCGGCGACCGAGTCGAGCGATGGATACACGGGCACAACTCCCGTGCAGATCGCCGAGCTGATGGGTCTTCCCAGTGTGACGTTCGCGAAGAAGGTCACCATCGACGGAACGAACCTCCACGTTGAGCGTCAGACCGAGGCCGGATACGACGACGTGAGCTGCAGCCTCCCCGCCATGGTCACCGTGACCGCGGGCGTGGTCGAGGTTCGGTACCCGTCGTTCAAGGGCATCATGGCGGCGAAGGGCAAGCCGCTCGAGGAACTCAAGGTCGCCGACCTCGGGATCGACGCATCGCAGGTCGGCTGGGCCGGTGCGGGCCAGAAGATCGATGCGGTGATCGACGCCGAAGCACGACAGGCCGGCGAAATCATCGAAGACGACGGCGAATCACACCACAAGATCATTGCGTTCCTTGAACAGCTCAAGGTCATCTGAGAAGGGCTGGACGAAGACATGACTATTTCCAAGATTTGGGTCGTCGCGGAGTCCGCCGACGGCAAGGTTGCGACCAGCACCCTCGAATTGCTGACCGCGGCCCGGGCCACCGGCGCAACGGTCGAAGCTGTTGTCGGAGGCGACGCCTCGGGCATCGCCGGTGAACTCGGAGCCTTCGGTGCGTCGAAGATCTACGCCACCGGTGATCTCGGCGGTGCACTCCTCGGCGTTCCGGTTGCCTCGGCGATCGCCTCGTTGGTGGCCGGTGGCAATACTCCCGACCTCATTCTCGTTGCCCAGACCTACGACGGGCGTGACATCGCCGGTCGTCTCTCGGCCAAGCTCGACAAGACCGTTCTCACCAACGGCATTGGCGTTTCCGTCGACGGCGGGACTGTCGTCGTCGATCACGCGGTGTTCGGTGGCTCGAAGATCGTCAAGGCGTCCTTCACCGGCGCCGGTCCCCACATCGTGTTGATCCGCCCCAAGTCGTTCGCCGCCGAGACCGCGGGTGGCGCAGCCGCCGCCGTTGAGGCAGTGGCCGTCGGTGACACCGGTGCGACGGGCGCCGCCACGATCACGCAGCGCCACGTCGAAGAGCGCGTCGGACCCAAGCTCGACGAAGCAGCAGTCGTTGTGTCGGGTGGCCGCGGTCTCGGTGAAGCCGGGAAGTATCAGATGGTCGAAGACCTCGCCAAGGTGCTCAAGGGTGCGCCCGGAGCCTCACGCGCGATTGTCGACGCTGGCTGGGTTCCCTACGCCTACCAGGTCGGTCAGACCGGCAAGACCGTGAAGCCTGAGGTGTACCTCGCCGCCGGTATCTCCGGTGCGACGCAGCACATGGTCGGCATGAAGGGTGCGAAGAACATCATCGCCATCAACAAGGACAAGGAAGCGCCGATCTTCGGTATCGCCGACCTCGGCATTGTGGGCGATGTGCACAAGGTCCTTCCGAAGTTGCTCGAAGCGCTTCAGCAGCGAGGCTGAGTCTTCGCGGTCCCGACCGCAGGTCTGTGAATGGGAACGCCCCCGGTTTCGGCCGGGGGCGTTCGTTTTGTCACGTCCGGGGCCCCTCGTTTTTCACATCGATCGGCTCAACCATTCTGCGAAAAGGGTCGACCATGCAGGGCATGGAAGAAGATGGCCAAACGTATCTGCTGCCGCATCCGGCCATCGCGCGCGTGATCTTGACGCTTGCTGGCCTGTTCGCCCTGATTGTTGCTCCCTATGAGCTGCTGGGCGCAGTGTGGCCGCCAAGCGTGTTGACGCCATTTTTCGGGTTCATCATGCTCGGCGCCATGGCGCTCGGGGCGGTCTTTGTCTATGCCGGCGTTGCTGCACCGTCGGGCAAGCTCGTGTTTCATGACGGTTCGCTCGAGGTCCACAAAAACTTTCTTCGCAGCACGCGTCGCTATCTCATAAGCGCGTCGGACATCGTGGCCGTGGAGGTTCAGGAGAGCACGAGTTCAGATGGACCAAGTAACTGGTACGCCGTGATCCGAGCCACCGCTCACGGGCCCATCGGCTCGCGCCCGTTGGGGAGGCAGGAGGCGGCTGAGGAGCTCGCCGAGACGTTCCGCCGAATGCTCGGGCTGGAGCCGTCGGGCAGTCACCTTGCGCCTCGTGGTTCGGACCAGTAATCGTGTCTCCCTCTCGCCCAGTGCGACGCGACAATGGTCCGCTGGCTAAGGCATTTCGATCGGGCCCGAGTCGAGACAACGACCACTTCGCCCTAACCCATAGGTCTTACCGACCGGGCCGACCTGGTAGGGCGTAGGGAACCCAACCGGCGTGACGGTCTAAGACGTCCGGTAGGCGTCGCGCCGATGGACGATCGATACGACCTCGATCATCAGTACGGCATCGAGGATGCCGTACACGACGCGGTACTCACCTCGGCGCGCCGAGTACAGGGGGAAGAGCGGCGGGTTGAGCTGTTT
>JANOWU010000026.1:0-37665 GCA_031418035.1 Acidimicrobiia bacterium | reverse complement strand
CCCCTCGATCGCAGGAAGCTTCGGATGATTGAGAACCCCAACGGCCGTGACAAGTATGCGCGCGGATAGTTTCGCTTCTGAACCGTCGGGGCCAACGACGGTCACCGTCCAGCGACAGGTCACCTCGTCGAAGGTGGCGGCCGTGACCGACGTGTCGAAGTGGATGTTCTCGCGCACCCCGAACTCGGTCGCACAACGAACCAGGTACCCTTCGATTTCGTCGCGTAGCGAAAAGTACCGCGTCCATCTCGGCCGTGTGCCGTGGGAGAAGGAGTAGGCGTGGTTCGGCGTGTCGACGCCGCAACCTGGGTAGCGGTTGTCCCACCAGGTTCCGCCGACTTCGGGGTTCTTCTCCACGATTGTGTACCGCACGCCGAGGCGCCCGAGCTGGGCCCCCAACGCGATACCGCTCACCCCCGCACCGACGATGATGACGTCTGGAGTGGAGCGCGAGTCGGGGGAGGCGCTTGGGATGGTCAGCCCCTCGTCGCGGCTGATGAAGCCGAGCTCTTCACGCATCAGCGGCGAATATTCGGCCGAGACCGGCTCGCCAAGGCAGCTCTGCATCATGTCGAGCATCAACTCGTCGCCCGGATCGCGAATCGCCGGGGTTTGCGCCGACACGAAAGCGTTGAACGCGGCATTGCGGATCTCGTCGGCGACTTCAGGGCTGAATCCCGCCATTGGGTCAGCCACCAACCGCACGTCGCGGGCCGGTTTGTACGGCGGTTCCAACCAGCGTCGATCGCCCGTTTGGTGAAAGAGGGTCATCAGCAGCACCCGAAGGTCTGCAGCAGCTATTGCCTGGCGGAGTCGTTGCGTTCGCACGCTTCTATCTGAGCACCTCGCGGTCAGAAGTTACAACGTGACAGCTAATCGCGGTTTCGACGACGCGCACGAGCCTCGGGCTCCGGACCACCCGGAGCGGCATTCTGGAGAGGTCCAAGAAGGGCAGTCACCTCGACGAGCGTGGGACGTGCGCCGACGGTTTCTCCGAGTAGATAACGATCGAGCGACGCCCGCATCGAGGCCAGGTGCTCCGGCGATGTTCCGCAACATCCGCCGATGATGCGAGCGCCGGAATTTGCGGCCAGCGTCGCGTAGTCACCCATGAGGGCTGGCGTCCCGGAGTACACGATTTCGGCGCCTTTGGGTTTGGGCACACCACAGTTGCCTTTTGCAATGTGGATGCAGTCGGGGGAGCGACTGGTCATCGCCAAGATGCTGCCGAGCAGATCGGACGCGCCGACCCCACAGTTCGCGCCGAGCGCAATGGGGGCCTGGGGGAGGGTGCTGAAAACGTCGATCAAGTCCGCGGGCTGGAGTCCCATCATCGTGCGGCCCGCCGTGTCGAACGAGGCGGTCAGGGTGTAAGGCATCCCAACCTTGATTGCACTGGTTGCGGCCGCCCGCATCTCTTCGATGGCAAACATCGTTTCGATCCAGGCGACGTCGGCACCGCCGGCTTTGAGTCCTTCGATCTCTTCCACGAACACATCGATGGCCTCCGGCTCCGTGAGCGTGCCCATCGGCTCGAAGAGCGTGCCACTCGGTCCGACGCTTCCGGCGACGACAATGGGTCGACTCGAGGCATCGGCCACTTCTCGGGCAAGTTCGGCAGCGCGTTTCGCGATCCCGAACACCCGGTCCTGTGCGTTGTGCAATGCCAACCGGTGGCTGTTGCACCCGAAGGTGTTCGTCAAGATGATGTCGGCACCCGCGTCGACAAAGTTTTGGTGAAGACGCTGCACCCGATCGGGATGGATCTCGTTCCAGAATTCCGGTGGATCCCCGCTCTCGAGTCCCATGGCGAAGAAGTTGGTCCCGGTGGCGCCGTCGGCAAGCAACACGCGTTTTGTATTCAGCAACTCTGAAAGTGAAGTTCTCACGGGAGCAGGCTACCGCCGGTGGTCTTCGTTGAACAGTGATTCAGCGCTTTGCGGAGTGATTTGGGTCATTCGGCCCGGCGACGCTGCATGCGTTGCACCCGCGTGACTACACCACGCGGTCGATACTGGTGTCGCGAGTAACCGTCAGCCAGCGTCGGCACCCGAACTCGTGGAACCACCGCTCCACTTCGGGGCCTTCGGGGTTGTTGAAGAACCAGACGTAATCGATGTTGCGTTCGTCGTCACCGACCACGGAGTCGGGCACATTCGGAATCTCTCCACCGAATCGGAACTCTTCCACCGGTCGGTCACCGCAGTTGGGGCATGGGATCCACAGCATTATTTCGTCCCCGTCGAACCTTGGTCGGCCATTGGATGGTCCTTTGCGAATCGATCCAGTGCGAACGGCGCGATGAGGGCAGGAACCTTTCCGGTGGCAATGTATGTGGCCATAGATTCGCCGCTCGCGGGTATGCCCTTGAAGCCCCACGTGCCCCACCCTGTCGTCAGGCACAACCCGTCGACGCCCGTTGGCCCCATGATCGGCGAAAAGTCCGCAGAGATGTCGCAGATTCCCGTCCACTGTCGAAGGATGCGCAGGTTGCGCGTGAAGGGCAAAAGGTACGCGACCTTCGCCGAGACATTTTGCAACATTGCAAAACTGGACTGACGAGAATACGTGGGCTGTGACTCGTATTCCGCTCCCATGAGGAGTTGGCCACGCGCCGTCTGTGAGACGTACGTGAGGAGCTCCGACGATGACACGATCGGTCCGAGGCCCTGGGCGAATCCGTTGGTCACGAACGCCTGGAGGGGATGGGTCCGTATCGGCAGACGTAAGCCGGCCATGTCGGCGATCTGCGTCACTCGGCCGCCCACCGCGCTCATGACCATGCCACAAGAAATCGGGCCCTTGTCGGTCACCACACCAGTGACACGGTCACCGTCTTTGAGAAGATCGGTCACCTTCGTATGCTGCAGTACGTGGACGCCAGCGCGCATCGCGCCCTGCGCGTATGCCCACACCACTCGGTCGTGGCGAGCCGTCGCTCCGCCGACATGGTAGGACCCGCCGCGGACCGGATAGCGGCCGCCGCCGGAGACATCGAGCTGCGGGCAGAGTTGCTTCGCCTCCTCCGGTGTAATCATGACCGTGTTGGTGCCCAGCGCCGTGTTGAGAAGCGCACGCGCCCGTTCGGCGCGCATGGCATTCTCCGTATGGGCGAGCCACATCAAGCCCTTCGTTTGGTGCATGATCCAGCAATCGGTCTCGTCTTCCAGACCGCCGTACAGGTCCACGCTGTGCTGGTAGAAACGAATCGACTCCGGGATCCCGTAGTTGGCCCGAATGATCGTGGTGTTTCGACCGGAGTTTCCGCTGCCGATGTAGTTCGCCTCGACCACCGCAACGTTCGTGATGCCGTGGCGGGTGGCCAGATAGTACGCAGCAGCGAGTCCGTGGCCGCCGCCACCGATGATCACAACATCGTATGTGGGCTTTGGATCGTGCCAGGTGAGCTCGAGAATTGTTTCGACGAACTCATTCATCGGATTCGCTCCTGGAGTTCATGTACGAAGGCGGTGGGGCACAATACGAGCACCTGCTCGTCGGTGAGCCAGATCTTCACGGGCACGGCGAGCAGACGTCCTTGGGCGAGCGCCGGACGGCTGGTCGGAAGCGTCCACTCGATCCGATGTGCGACAAGATGCTCGAACTGCGGCGGAGAGAACCGAAACGCAGAGAATCCCACTTCCCGCTCGACGATTGCGTACTCGTCATCGAGTTCGATCTGGCCCTTTCCGAACAGGAAGACTTCATCGGGAGCGAAGCGCAGTGCGCTCATCGTCGCGGGGAGTGCGGAAACGCAGGCGTCGATGGCGGCCGGCAGCGCAACTACGCGGGTGCCGGTGATCGTGTCAGGCGCGAGCACGTGAGCCCTCCAGGTCGTAAAAGGGAGGTTCGGCGATCGTGGCCTCTCGGCCGTCCACGAGAACCTTGTCCATGAGAGGCTCGTCGGGCGACCAGTTGCGTTTCAACCACCCAAGCGCCACCGTGTGTCCGAGCAGAGGCGAAAAGAAGCACGTCGCCACATGTCCCATCACCTCGCCGGCCACAGAACCGGTCGTCGCAGGCAATGCGAAAATCGGCGTCCCTTCAATGGGCGCAGGTCCATCGAATCGCAAACCGATCATCCGGCGACTGTCGGGAAGACCGGCCGTTCGCGCTAACGCATCGCGCCCGATGAAGAACGGTTTGTTCATCTTGACCGCCCAGTCATGCGCAATTCGTCGAGGGGTGGTGTCCATCTCGGTGTCCATGCCGACGATGACGTGGCCCTTTTCGAGACGCAGACCGAAGAGTGCCTGCAAGCCGTGCGGTTTGATCCCCATATCGCGACCGGCTTCGAGAAGCGCTCGCCAGAGTTCGACGCTGCGGTTCCAGGGATGGTGGAGTTCCCACGATGCTTCTCCCGTGAACGACAGTCGCATGATGTGGCAGGGAACGCCTGCGACTTTGTCGTGGCGGTGTTGAAGAAACTTCGGCGGCTCGGCAACTCCAAGTCGTTGGAGAAGCTGGCCGGCGAGTGGACCGGTGACGTTGATGGCGGCCAGTGATTGCGTTCGGTCCATGAGCCGAACATCGAGATCCCACGATTCGAACCAGTCGCGCAGCCATGCCTCGGCGTTCGAAGCGCCGCCCGACGTGAAGCTGAGGACGAACCGGTCTTCCGATTCGCGGACCACCATTCCGTCGTCGAAGAGATGCCCACGCTCGTTCAACACGAGCACGTAGCGGCTGCGGCCCGGTTTGATGTCGGCAATCGTGGTCGGATAGATCCGCTCCAACGCTTCGACGGCATCGGGGCCGCTGACGACGAATTTACCAAGCGTGCTTACATCGCCGATGGAGACGCCTTCTCGCACGGCCCAGTATTCGGCGACGTGGTCACCGTAGTTCCACGGACGCCACCATGTTCCGAAGCGATCCATGTTCGCACCCAGTTTGAGGTGTTCTTCATGGAGAGGGGTGCGTCGCCAGGCGTCGACATACAGGCCCGCCGCCGCTTCGCCCATCGTGAGTTGACGGCTGGCCGGCCGGGCCGTGAACGGTGCGATGTCGTCGGCGCTGCCGTCGTCGTGGGCGGCAACGAACGCGAGGAGATGAGGCACGCATGCGCCACCCTGACACGTGCCGGTGCCGCAGAGACTCGAGCGTTTGATCAGTTCGACTTCGCGAAACCCTCGATCCCAAACGCCCTGCAGGTCCTCGACGGTAGTTTTGGAGCAGCCGCAGACAACACCTTCCGTGGGCGTCGGCGGGAGAGGAAAAGTCTGTGCCGCCGGGCCGACTACTCGTATGTGTGCATTGTTGTCCGCCATCCGCGAGAGAAGGTCCCGCGGGGAGTTTCCGAGGTCGACAACGACCGTGTCGCAACGGTAGCGATGCAAGGTGCCGGTGTCGGTGCGAACAACCACGCTCTCGACCTGATCCGTCCCCTCGATCCGAACGAGCGAACCGGGTGCCACCGTCCCGTTGAAATCACGGGGCGGCTCGCCGATCGCCACGGTCGAACCGAGTTCGACACCGGCGGTATGCAGAATCTCGAAGGCCCGACGAGTCAGAATTCCCGGAAGGGTGTTGCCCGAACAAACAGGAAGAAGCTCAGCGGCTCCTGTCGCGAGAACGACCTCGTGCGCGTGAATGTGGGAGAAGCCCTGCGGTGTACGAGCGACCACGAGCGGCCCGCTGTAAATCGCAACCACCTCGTTCCCCTCGGTGGCGTCGAGCGCCGTCACGTTCTTGCCCTGCGCCTGCAGCCTCGCTACTTCCCGAGCACCCGTGTCGGATCGCGATCCGATGACAACGACATCGGCGTGCGTGTAGACCACCAGCGAGTCTTCAGTCGTGCGACGGTCCGGCGGCGCCTTCGTGAACATCGACGGGCCGCCCACGGCGGGGTGGCGCTTGACGACCATCCCGGGACGGGCCGGCACCTGGCACGTTCGCACGAACGCAATGCCGTCGACTTCTGCAACACAGTTACCGCAATCACCGCCAAGACACAACGGTCCGCCGTTGGCCGGGTGCTCGCGATTTCGGATCGCGGCAACCGCGACGGTGTCACCCTCCTCGAACTCGCTCAGTTGTCCTTCGAAAATGAATCGTCGTGACATGGCGCTCTGCATCGTAGATGTCTTCCGGATCGAGGTGTTGCGGCCGTATCGGAAGCACGGGTGCTTCCGATACGAAGAGTGGTTGTCTGGCGGCGGCGAATGCTAGGAGCGCATACGGGTGCCCGTCGGATCCAACAGCGCCTGATGCTGAATGGCGGCCGGGCGACGCTCACCGATGATCTCGATCTCGAAGCCCGTCGTTCCCTCGGCGGCCAGGGCAGCGGGGATGTACCCGAGCGCGATCGACTTGCCGACATAGTGGCCATAGCCGCCGGACGTGATCCAGCCGACCACGCTCGCCGTGCCATCGGCTCCGGTATGCCACACCGGTTCGTCGCCGATGACATCTGCCGGATCCTTCGGGTCCACGTCGACCACGAAGGTGACGAGTCGGCGGTCCGGGCCCTTGGCCAGCTCCGCTTCGTAGGCTTCGCGTCCGATGAAGTCATGATCGAGTTTGACGTAGCTCGTGATGCCAGATTCGACCGGCGTATAGATGGGCCGGTACTCGCGGAACCACGTCCCGAAGCTCTTCTCGAGTCGAAGCGAGAGCAAAGCGCGCAGACCAAATAGCCGGATACCGTATTCGGCCCCGGCTTCCATGATTCGATCGAAAAGCGCAATCTGATACTCCGGTGGAGCCCAGAATTCGTACCCGAGGTCACCCGAATAGGTCAGGCGACCGACCAGCGCAGGAATCATGCCGCACTCGATCTGACGGAACGACATGAACGGAAACGCCGCGTTGGACACATCGGCGTCGGTGATCTTGGCAAGGACGTCGCGTGCCCGCGGCCCGGCTATCGAAAGGCCGGTGAGTCCGAGGCCTCGCACCGTGAACGACACGCTTCCGTCGGTGGGAAGGTGATGCAGGAACCACCGCGAATGGTGGATCTCGGCCGGCATGGAACCGAACAGGAAGAAGTGATCCTCGGCGAGACGGGCCACGGTGAATTCGCCCTCGATGCGTCCGTGGTGATTCAAAAGCGCGCTTAGAACAATCTTCCCTGGTTTGGGCATCTTGTTCGTGAGCAAGGACGACAACCACGCCTCGGCGCCGCGACCGCGGATCTCATACTTCGCGAAGTTCGAGATCTCGGTCAGGCCGACCCGCTCACGAACGGCACGACATTCGTCGCCAACCACGTCGAACGCATTGGAGCGTTTGAACGTCACATCCTCGACGGGCTCCTTCCCGGGTTCCTGGAACCACAGCGGATACTCAAGGCCGAACGTCGCACCCCACACCGCGTTCGCATCGTCTTGACGCCCGTAGATCGGCGTCATGTGCAACGGACGGCCGGCGGGGAGTTCCTCGTTGGGGAATTGAATCCGGAACCGGCGCTGGTAGTTCTCTTTCGCCTTTTCTGCCGTGTAGCCGAGCGTTGCGTAGTCGCCGTAGCGCGCAACGTCCATGCCCCAGATGTCCATCCCGGGATCGCCCTGGGTCATCCATGCCGCGAGGGCCAAACCGACGCCGCCGCCCTGGCTGAGTCCGGCCATAACGCCACACGCGGTCCAGAAGTTGCGAAGACCGCGAACGGGACCGACGAGTGGGTTTCCGTCGGGCGCAAACGTGAACGGTCCGTTGATGACGCGTTTGATGCCGATCTCCTGCAGGCGGGGGTAGTGCTCGAACGCAATGCTCAACGGCTTCTCGAGTCGGTCGAGGTCCGGGGTGAGGAGTTGGGCGCCGAACTCCCACGGGGTCTGCTTCGGCGACCACGGCACGCAGTTGTACTCGTAGCTGCCGAGCAGCATCGAGTCGCCCTCTTGGCGGAAGTAGGACTCGCCGGCGAAATCGACCGACATCGGGAGTTCCTTGCCGTGCTTCTCGCGGTACTCGACGATTTCGGGCATGTCGTCGGTCAGGAGGTACATGTGCTCGAACGCCAACACGGGAAGTTCGATGCCGACCATGCGGCCTACCTCGCGAGCCCAGAGACCGCCCGCGTTCACGACGTGCTCGGCATGGATCGTGCCCTTGTTCGTGTGTACGTTCCAGGTGCCATCCGGACGCTGCGTGAGGTCCTCCACCATCGTGTGTCGATAGATCTCGGCACCGGCATTACGTGCACATATTGCATAGGCATGCGTCACGCCCGAGGGGTCGACGTGGCCCTCGTCGGGGTCGTACAGGCAGCCCAGGAAGTACTGCGGATCGAGGAGCGGATGAATCTCTGCCGCTTCCTTGAGCGAAATCATCTCGAGACCCATGCCGAGGTACCGGCCACGAGCCTGAGCCATCTTCAGCCAGTCGAGGCGTTCGGGGGTGTCGGCCAACATGATGCCGCCCGGGAGGTGAATCGAGCAGTTCTGGCCGGACTCGGCCTCGATCGTTTTGTACAGCTGCACCGTGTACTGCTGCAATTTGGCGACGTTGGGGTCACCGTTGAGCGTGTGCATGCCACCGGCGGCATGCCAGGTGGAGCCATGGGTGAGCTCTTTTCGTTCGAGCAGAACGACATCGGTCCAACCGGCCTTGGTCAGGTGGTAGAGGACGCTTGCGCCGACGACACCGCCCCCGATCACCACGACCCGGGCCGAGGTCTTCATGCCGTGGTCGGACCGATCTTCTTGGAGATCATGGAGAACGGGAGTTTCTTGTACAGGCATACCGGTAATTATTGCCGCTATCTCGACCCTGTACCGAACATGGTGGGCGGTGTTTCTGGGCGGTGTTTCTTGGCGGGGATGTTGCGGCCGCTACTCGCGGCTGTCGTGCGCACTGCGGTGTGCGGCGATGACGGCGACCTCGCGTTGCGCGTCGAGCCCGTGGGCGGGGCGATCATCGCGTTGCTGAGGCGATCCTTCGGCCTCGAGCCAGGCCCACGTGTCGGCGATCGTTTCGTGAATCGGACGACACTGCAGGCCGGTACGGGTCGCCGCCGACACGTCGCAGTTGTGTAGTCCGGCGAGTTCGCCGGTTGGGGGAACCCATATCGGAAGCTCCGTCCAAGGAGCGATTCCTGCCGCAGCTATCTCCTCAGGCGTGACCCACACCAGCGTCGCGGTGCTCTGCACCGTCGCTCTTGCCACCTCGAGCAGCTCTCCCATGGTGGTGTGCCCGGCCGGACCGACCGCGTTCATCACCCCACCGACGTTTCGCTCGGCGCACAAAACCATCCAGCGAGCCAGGTCACGAGCGTCGACGTATTGCAATGGCATCTCCCTCGGGCCGGGAGAAAGAACATCGCCACCTCTTGTGAGGCGCCGCAACCACCACGGCAAACGGCCGACATCCTCGTATGGGCCGAGGATCAACCCGGCACGCGCGATGAGGGCCTCCGGTTTGGCGTCGAGCACGCCGAGTTCACCACCCCGCTTCGCCTTCGCGTAGTCGTCGTCGGTGGCGTCGTTCGCGTCGGCATCGATGACCGGGTGGGTTTCGTCGAGCCCGACCATGATCGGCCACGTGTACACCGACCGACTCGACACGTAGCCGTAGTGGCCGACGCGCGGGCCCAGCAGACGAGCGGCCGTGGATGCATGAATCGGTGCGCCGGACCAGGTGTCGACAACCGCGTCCCACCTCTGGCCGTGGAGGGCGGCGCCGAACGCCGCGTGGTCGGTCCGGTCCACTCGTAGGTGCTCCGCGCCGGCCACGTGGTGTCCGGAGATGCCACGGTTGCACGTGGTGACGTGGTGGCCGCGATCGAGTGCCACCTCCGCCACCGCACGGCCGACGAAGTGCGATCCGCCGAGCACGAGCACTCTCATCGGGAGAACCCGGGGGCTCGGACGGGTCGGTCGGCTCCGTCGAGCCAGCGCATGACTGCGTCTCGCGAGAAGCGCCAGTCGTCACCGAAGAGACGGCCGGGAAGGCCGCCGTCGCCGATCCGGGTCAGGACCTGATCCGGCGACACCCGCAACAGCGCTGCAATCTCGTCCAAATCGCAGATCTCCGATTCTGGTGTGAGGGGCTGTGCTGGCGACGTGGTGTCTCTCGTTGTGGCTGTGGCTGCTGCTGTGGTTGTTGCTGCTGTCGCTGTCGCGACGGCGCCCTCCACAAACTCCGTGATGAGCGCTTGCTTCGTGCGGCCCGTGGCCCGCACGAGCTCATCCACCGATGCCATCACGTGCGCCGGTACCCTCACGAACAATGCCGCTTTCTCTCCCACCCCCACATGCTATCAACAGATATCAGTAGCTATTTGCGTCGCACTCCAACTCCAACTTGGCGGTGCTCGCGAGCCAACTTGGGGGTGGGCGCGGGCCAACTCGGTCGAAACTGGTGCGATTTCGGCGAAAAAGACCTGGGTTGGAGTTGGGGGAGCCCCGAGTTGGAGTTGGAGTGCTAGGAGCGGACGAGGCGTCCGGGACGGGCGCCGGTGTCGGTGTCGTGTTCGCGGGTGAGGACGCCGTTGCACATGGAGGCGACGTAGCCCTGCACGGGTTGGATCAGACGAGTGCCGCCGGCGGGAAGGTCGTTGTGCGCCACGGGTGGAGACACTCGAAGCCCGGCATGATCGATCACGTTAATATCTGCGCGCATACCAACCTTGAGCTGTCCTCGATCGGTGAGTCCGTAGAGCGCGGCATTGCCCGATGTTTGCTTGGCCACGACGAACTCGATCGGAATCTGCTCGCCACGATGGCGATCGCGGGTCCAGTGGGTCAGCTGGGTGGTGGGCATGGTCCCGTCGCAGATCAGCGTGACATGTGCGCCGGCGTCGCTGAGACCGGTCACGGTGTTGGCATCGAGCAGCATTTCTCGCAGCACTTCCATGCGCGCATAGGAATCGACGGTGCTCAGTGACGCGAACCGTGTGCCGTCGGCCTCACAAAGGAAGTCATAGAGGTAGTCGAGCGGGTCACGTCCGGCGGCCTGAGCGAGTGCACCAAGCGTGGAGTCGCGAGTCGGCTCGTAGTCGACGGGATCGCTGAGCGGGAACATCACTGCCGCGGACCGCTTGAAGAGTCCATAGACGTTCTCCATCGAGCCGGGCGCGTCGGGACGAACGTCGGGTTCGCTCATCAGCGTCGCCTTCATCTCCGGCGAACGCATCGCAGCTGCTCGCTCGGCGACCGGAAGCGCGGCGAGCTTGGCAAGGTATGTGGGCTTACGCATGAACGCGTGATACGCGCTCAGGCCGGTGAGAAAACCGATGGGCCGCGACGCAACCTGCGGGTGCAGTTTCGCGCCTCCCGCGTTCGCAATCGACGTGAGGCGAAGAATCTCGCGCCACAGCATCGGGTCGTAGTCGGGGGACTGTACAAGCGTGAATGTGACGGGACGGCCGCTGGCGAGAGAGAACCTTCGCATGAGGTCATGCTCGGCCTCTTGGGTCGTCTTCTCCCCACCCAGGTTCTCGAGCTTCCCGACGGTCCCCGCCGGGATCATCTCGAACACGCCCTTCCCGGTTCGCCCCATGGCCTCGGCGATCGCGAGCAGTTCCTCATCGGCCGCGAACGTGCCCGGCACCGGGCTACCCCACAGCGACCGATGACCGATCGTCCGAGACGTGGAGAATCCGAGCGCTCCGGCCTCGATTCCTTCCTGCACGATGCGGGCCATCGCCGCAAGATCATCGGCAGTGGCGTCTTCGTTGGCCTTACCCCGTTCGCCCATTGCGTAGAAGCGCACCGAGCCGTGGGCGATCTGTGTGCCGATGTCGAGGGAGTATTCACGCGTCGACAGGTAGTCGAGGTACTGGGGGAAGGTCTCCCACGCACCCCAATCCATCCCTTCGTGGAGCGCAGACCCGGGTATGTCCTCGACGCCCTCCATGAGCTCGATGAGATCCTGCTCGCGACCGGGAGGCACCGGCGCAAATCCGACCCCACAGTTCCCCATGACGATCGTCGTTACGCCATTGTCGGCCGACGGCGCCATTGCCGAGTCCCAACACACCTGCCCGTCGTAGTGCGTGTGGACGTCGACCCAGCCGGGGGTCACGATTGCCCCGTTGGCGTCGAGGGTGCGACGAGCCGAACCGGTGATCGAACCTCCCACTTCCACGATGCGGCCATCCTTGACCGCGACATCGCCACCGACGGGCGCTGTCCCGGTGCCATCGATGAGCGTGCCGCCCTTGATTAGGTAGTCGAACATTGGACTCTCCTTGTTCCGACGCAGGCGGAAGTTCCGAGCAGCATACGGTGATAAGCCCGGTCAGTCACAGTTTCGAATTAAGCCGATCCGCGAGCTCGGCGTACACCGTTGGGCCCACGATCTCGCGAAGTTCGTCCGCCAACGTTCGCCACACGGGGTCGGGTGCGCCGAATGCTTCGGGGGCCGACGTGCAAAACCACTCCCTGGTTCCACCGCGAGCCTTCCAGTCCGACGCTACCCACGGATGAATCGTCGACACGGGACTCCCAGCGTCGTTTGTCGAATCGGTGCGGCGGAGCGGGAATTGCCAGCACACATTCGGTTTGCCGTCCATGGGCCGCTCGCCGCGTTCGAGCGACGCAAAGTGAAGGGCGCACCCGGGGCCCGTGGCGAAGCCGGGGCGGTTCAAGAAGATGCAACCCTCCTCGACGACTCGCGTTCCTACGACGCCGTTGGGAAGCTGCTTGTACCACCCCGTTCGTTTCGCACGGCCCGAGAACTGCCATTTGGCGGGGTCGAGTTGCGCGACGGCCCGTGCAACGATCATGAAGTCTTCGGCATCGGTGAGGGCAGCGCCCTCGGTGCAACAGCCGTCGGCACGAGCTGAGTCTTGCGTCTCGTGAAGCCCCCGACAGCCGCCGCCGTAAATGCAACGCCATGAACTGAGCAGGAAGCGTCGGTCGAATCGCCACGTTCTCTCCGGTGTTTCGATTTCTACGTAGGGGCTCGGCTCTTCCACCTCTCGATCATGGCCCCAAAACGTCGGCCCCCGGGAACCGTTCGCGATGCCCGGTGGCAATAGGCTCGCAGTCGTGGCCACGATTCAGGAAATCATCGAACGATATCGGCCAGACCCTGGACCGTACCGAGAGGCGGCGGAGCGCACGACACCAGGTTGGCTTGATGAACTCGACCTGAAGGTGGCGCCTCCGCACGTGCGGATGGGCACCCACACCTTGGACCTTGATTATTGGTTCGACTTCGACGAACACTTCGACGCCGAGTTGGCGCTTCGGCGACGTCTGCTGGAGGAACAACGCGAAGAGGTACTGGCGTTGCTGCCGTCGGCCGAAGACGCGGCCGAAGAGACACTGGCTTTGGTGAGGTCGTGGGTCGGCGAGCGTGGACGCGATACCAGTACGACCGACTCGAATCCGCTCGCCGCAGCAGGAGAGCTCGTACAGGACGACTTGTGCCTGATGGTGCAGCGCGACGGAGACTGGCATCTCGACGGCGGAATGCTGTGCTTCCCGAGTGTGTGGAGACTCACGGAGAAACTTGGTAAGCCCACAGGTGAAGTTCACGCTCCGGTGCACCACTATGCCGGGGAGCTCTCCTCCAAAGTCGATCGGTTCTTCGATCGCCTGACGGTCGAGCGACCGGTGTGGCGGCGCAACCTCTCGCTCAAACCGACGAATGCCCTGTACCTCCCGGTGTCGAAAGGTGCGGTGGAGCGCAAACGCATCGAGGTATCCGACGACGGTGCCCCATATTGGCTTCGGACCGAGCGTCAGACGTTGCGCCGACTCCCCAGGACCGGCGCGATCCTCTTTGGAATCCGGACGGAGGTGGCTCCGATCGGTGTGCTGCTGCATCGCCGCGACCGCGCACGGGACCTGCTGGCGATGTATCGGTCGTGGGACGACGCCATGGGGCAGTTCAAGATGGCCGACTCCGACATCGGTGCGTACCTTTTGCCGTGGCTCGAACGGATCTCGGCCTGAGCCCGCAAGAAGCCTGAGACCGCACGAAGCCTGAGCCCGCACGAAGCCTGAGCAGCAGCTACTCGAGCAACGACCGGATGGCCCGGGCAACGGCCTCGGTGGCGAGCGCTCGAACGGCGTCAACGGGCGCGACGACGGGGACGTCGATGTCGGGTACGGACACGGCAACGATGGCATCGCCGTCGCCGGTGAGGTGTGCGGGCCAGATCGCGCGGGCGAGGCCATCGTGACCGCTTTGCGCGAGAAGGTGGCAGCTGGTCTTGTCGAGCAACGCGTTCGTCACGATCACGCCGATGGTGGTGTTCTCCACTGCGGCTTTATAGGCGTCGCCTCGGGCCTCGAACGCCGGGACCACCTCGGCGACGTCGGCGTTGTGCAGCGCAGCACCGTCCACGATGTCGCCAACAGAGTTCACAACCATCAGTGCACTTACGATTACGTCGCCGCTGCGAACGGTAGCCGTCCCCAAGCCACTTGCGGTGACTTCGCTGGTTCGCCATTTCGAGCGAGTTGCACCGGTGCCTGCTCCCACGGCGCCAACCTCGTAGGGTCCGGACCCCGCAACCAGACATGCGTCCCTGCCGTCGCCGGCAGTGGGGCGAACGGTCGCCGACCCGACAGCGAGGTCGTAGATCACCGCTCCCACCACGATCGGCACGAGTGCGTATTTCGTCGTGAAACCGCGGCCCTGTTCCTCGCACCACCGCACGACGCCGTCCGCCGCTGCGAGTCCGAAGGCCGACCCGCCGCTGAGGATCACTGCATTGATGGACTGCACCGTTCGCGTCGGATCGAGCAGATCGAATTCACGAGTTCCGGGCGCTCCACCGCGCACTTCGCCAGACGCCACATTCCCGTCGGGCAGGAGCACGACCGTGCATCCGGTTTTGGCGAGGTGATCCGTGACGTGTCCGACCAGCACCCCGGCGACGTCAGTGAGCACGCCGTGCCGAGTCTTTCGGGAGCCGGTTCACCCAGCGGGTAAGCACACCCTCGACCGGTCCGTGGTGGTGATCGGCGAGCCACCATCGGCTGAACCACACCTGCCCAGCGATGATGAACGTGAGCACGACGAGTTGCAGCGATGGGGTGAGCGATGGGCCGAGCCCGAATCCGTACCCGAAGGCGAGTGTGGTGCAGATGACGGACTGCATCAGATAGTTCGTAAGCGACATCCGGCCAAGTTGCGTGAGGACCTCAGAAGCTCGGCCGGTTGGTCGATTGCGGGTGATGAGCGCGATGGCCCCGATGGTCTGGCCCAGGATCGTAAGCGTTCCTATGAATGAGGTAGCCCGCCAGTTTCGATCGAACTTCGTGATCTCTGCGATCAGATTCCAGGCGAGTGAGAACCCGCCGATCAGGTACGCGCCACGACGACTGCGTCGCTCGAGTGGTGTCGAAAGCGAAAGCAGAAGATGGCGTTCTGCGATGAGGCCGGCAAACATCATCGCCAATATGAACGGCCACTGCGCGAAGATCTCTTGGGCGACGTTGTATCCGTAGTTGTGGCCGTGAAGTCCGATGACCTCGAAGACGGATCCATGTTTGTAGATGTCCACTGCTGGTGCGCCGGCGATCCGGCCGAACCCATACCGTTCCGGGTTGATCGACGGTTCCGTGGCGAGCCATGCGCCGAAGAGAACCAGACCGATCCAGATCTTCGAGATCGTGCGCGTCGCCAGACGACGAGCGCCGTAGAGCACGGTGCCCAGGACACCGTATGCGAGCAGAATATCCCACCGATACAGCAGCAGGCCGTGAGCTACGCCGAGGAGACCGATAGCGAACAGCCTTCGTGCGACCCGACGCCGACGAATGGCGATCGAGACTCGCCCGCGCAGTTGCAACGCCAACGAATAGCCGAAGAGAAACGCGAAGATCGGATACCACTTCCCGTCGGTCAGGACTTCGCGAAGCACGGCGATCGTGCGGTCGAACCGATTGGAAATGAGGGGCGATCCCCCGTCGACGCTGAACACTGCCATGTTCACGACGAAGGCCCCTACGAGCGCCGAGCCTCGAAGAACGTCGAGTGCCGCCATGCGCACGAACGCATCGGCGGGTGGGGGAGGGCGAAGCGGGAGATCGCGGCGATCGAGGGCGGTCACGTTACCCGCGCTCGAGGCCGCAGCTGTACACACGCACGCTGTCGAATGTACCGCATTCGCTGCGGTTGTCGGCCGGCCAGTTAGAAGTCGGTCGGGACGCCACCCTCGGCCTTGCGGCGAGCCACGAAGTCCGCCATCGCCTCTCGGCGCGATTCCTCGAGTGGGGGAGGCTCATAACGATCGAGCATCGATTTCCAGATCTTGTTCGCCTTGTCGTAGGCGGTCGGTGAGCCTGCTTCCTGCCAGGTCTCGAAGTTGCGCCAGTCCGACAGCATCGGTTTGTGGAATGCCGTGCGGTAGCGCTCCTGGGTGTGCTGTGCCCCGAAGTAGTGGCCACCGGGCCCGACCTCGCGCATGGCGTCGAGACCGAGATCGGCCTCGGTAACGCCGACGGGATCGAGGAAGGATTCGACCATGCCGAGCAGTTCGGCATCGAGAATCATCTTCTCGTACCCTGCGTGCAGGCCACCCTCCATCCACCCTGACCCGTGCATCATGAAGTTCACGCCGCCCATCAACGCGCCCCAGATCGAAAAGACCGATTCGTATGCGGCCTGTGCGTCGAGGGAGTTCGCGGCGCATACGTTCGACGAGCGATACGGCACCTTGTATCGGCGTGCCAACTGCCCGCCCAACATCGCGGCTCGCATGAACTCCGGCGTACCGAACGCGGGTGCTCCGCTCTGCATGTCGACGTTGGAGGTGAAGCCGCCGTAGATTCCCGGCGAGCCGGGCCGAACCAGCTGGGTGAGTGAAAGCCCGAGAAGCGCTTCGGCGTTCTGTTGCACGACGGCTCCGGCGATCGTCACGGGGGCCATGGCACCGGCAAGGGTGAACGGGGTGATGCAGACGACCTGATTTCGACGCGACATTTCGAGAATGCCTTGCGCCATCGGGAAGTCGAGCCGAAGCGGCGAGGACGTGTTGATGATCGTGAAGAGCGACGGCTCTCGTTCGAGTGTTTCGTCGTCGATCCCGCGTGCCAGGCGGATCATCTCGATGCAGTCCTTGTTGCGCTGGGCCCCGAGGGAATACGCATGAATCGGCTTGTCGGCGAGCGTCAGCGCGTCGTACGTCGCATCGAGGTGTCGGACGCTGGCATGGACATCCACGGGCTCAACGGGATACCCGCTGAAAAAGTGGGTCGTGTTGAGCATCTGTCCGAGTTTGAGAAGGTTGCGATAGTCGTTGATGTTGCCGATTCGGCGGCCGCCGTCGCGATCGAACACGTTCGGCGCGGAGGCCACTGAGCCCAGTGCGATCCAGTTGCCGCCGATATGCAGCGAATGCTCGGGATTCGTGGCGTGGAGCATGAACTCCGAAGGCAGCGTGGAAATCGCGTTCAAGATGATGTCGCGTCCGACACGAACCCGAGGGTCTTCGTCGTCGTCGGAGACGATGGCCCCGGCCTGTTTGAAGATCGCCCGCGACTCGGGGCACAGAACGTCCATCCCGATTTCTTCGAGGACGTGGAGCGATGCCAGATGGATCGATTCGAGTTCGTCGGCGCTCACGATCTCGGTGGGCGCATATCGCAATCGTGATTGGCGAAACGGGCGTTGGGCGAGTGCAGGCTTGGAATCCTGGTTGGCGCGGCGACCACCTTCGCGTTTGCGTCGGGGAGGCTCAGAGGCCTTTTCTCCACTGCCCGAAGGCGCGACGTGTTCCCCGATCGACGACGGGGACGGATCACTGGGGACGGGTTCGTTCGTCACTGGTACGACTGTACCGGAAACGCGGCACCCCTAGGCGTTTCACGCAGGGGTTCTAGCCGGAGACTTCCGAAAAACGCGGAATCACCGAGCGGAGACGTTTGCGGCGGCGCTCGACGAGGAGCGCACCGTATGGGCGCGGATGAACGCTTCAAGTCTGAGCAGTGACTCTTCCAGTGCTGCGCTCAGGCGGTCGCGATCACCGCTGGCGAGGAGATCGATCGAAAGACCCGTGAACGTTCCCTTCAGGATCGAGGCTTCCATGCGGGCGCTTGTGGTGTCGAGGCCCTCAGCTCGAAGACGGTTCTCGATTTTGGTTCGCCACAGCCCGATCTGTTGCTCACGGGTCGCTGACGACGCTCCAGTGGTGGTCGCGTCGAGCGCCGCAGCTTCGAGCCCGAGGCGGACGATGGCGAGATTGGTGGGTGACTCACACATCCAGCCCCACCAGAGCCTCATCAGGTTCGTTTGGGAGATCCCGGGGTCAGCCGCCAGCCACTTGTCCTGGATCGATTCCTGGATCTCGAGTGCCCGTGCCAGGGCGGCGTCGATCAACTCCTCCTTCGTGCCGAAATGGTGAACCAGTCGATTCGTGCTCGTTTCGAGGGCACAGGCCAACGGACGAAGGGAGAACAAACCGAGCCCGTTCGACGCAAGATAGGCAACAACTTGATCGAGCAGACGTTCCTTCAGCGCAGGATCGGAGGGTCGGGCCACGTCTGGAGTGTACTGGCGTCGGCAACAGTGAACTCGGCGTCAGGCATCGTGGCATCGTGGCCGATGGGCAGAGATCGGGCCGGATGCGTCGATCGGGCCGGGAGTCGAATGATTCATTCCCCGCTGTTGCTGTTGAGTCCAAGCCCGTTCCCGTCGATGCAGTCGCATGCCAACTGAATCAAGCGTCGCCCTGCGTGTACTTCCTTGCGTTCCCGGTCGCCTTCCGCTCACCGAGTCAGGCGTCGAAAGCATCGTGGCGATCCCCGATGTGGCCGTTCGAAACCTGTGGATCATTCAGTCCTACGCGAACCTCGGGGAGCGACTGCTGAGGATTCTCGAGACGGATCAGACGTGGTGCACGTTTGCCACCTGGGCGTCGAACACGGCGGGTCTTTCGATCCGAGGCGAAGAGCTCCCGAAGCTCGTGGGGGAGGTGCTTCTCGGCGCCGATCCGTACGTCGACTCGATCCTGCATCACACCAATGCCGTCACCAAAGTCCTTCGTGACATCGATGTCCTTGGTCCGTTGCAGCATTCGCATGTCGAACACCTCGTCGCGCAGGCAATCGGTCAGGTGTCGGCGTTCATCGCCGAAGGAAACACCTTCGTGTACAAAGAATTGGCGCCGCTCTTTATTCGCTTCATCGACATGCTGGAACAGCAGGGACCCCCTGACGCAGGTGCCGTTGACGAGGCGCTCGATCGCGTAGGTATCCCTCCCTCGACGCAGGCTCCGCTCGTTCGGCTTGCGTTTCAGCAATACAGCCTTGCGTCCGCAACGGCCGATGATGCCCTGCGGGCGCAGCATGTTCTCGCCGGAAACATTGCTGCAGTGCTTCACGAGCAGAAGCGTCTCCAGAACGTTGTGGCATCGGCACTCGACGCTGGGCTCCTGGACTTCGGCCACGACATCTGCGGCATTGCAAAGGGACGGGTCTCAAAGGCGATCCTTCGACCGCTCGTGACAGAGGTACGCGCGCATATTGCACCGGAATTGGAACAGCTCTGGCAACACATCGCCACCAGGCTCATGATGACCCTGTCCGTACCCGGACAAACGCTGCACCTGAGCCGAGATGTTCCTCCGATCCCCGGGGAGTCGCAGTTGTTTTCGCCTGAACTCGCACGAGCAACCCTGCCTGCCCTTGCCGAGCTCCTGTCCGAGTGGGATCGGACGAACGGGACCGGTCGCGGTTCAGGTGCGAAGGACTGGGCCGACATTCACCAGCGGATGAACTACATCGTGAACCTGTTTCGCAGCCGCCAGCGTCACCTTGCGCTCACGACATCACCGTTTGGTCCTGACGACATCGACTACATGGTTCGTGGGGAGATCCCACCGAGAATCTAAGTCGACGGGCAATTATCTGTTGCCAGCGAGGTGCGTGGGGATCTGGAACGCGGGGCGGCTTCCTTTTCGCATTTCCTTGATGATCCCATCCATCATGTGGCGTCCGATGAACGCACTCAGTCGAGCATGAAGAGGATGTTTCTCTTCGCCCTTGGTGAGTATCCGGTCAACACGCGCCATGATCGGCAGTAGGGGGCGTGTCCAATTCGGGGCCGGCATGTCGAGCATGTCGCAGACCCGGTCACCAAGGAAGTGTCGAAACGCACTCGGCAACATCGGACGCATGAAGAACGGCATCCGCTCGTGCGCCATCTCCACGAGCGCAACGCTGAGTGCCTTCCCCGCTTCGCACGGTGCCTGTTGACGGGAGAAGATCCGCTGCTGGAGTCCGGCGGCCACGGTGCGCGTCACCGGAACGAGTTCCGGATCCACGCCGAGGTAATGGCCGACCAGTCGCCACAGGTGCATGTGATCGGCGATGTCTTGATCGCTGTACACGACTCCGCTGCGATCGAACACGTCGTACACCACGACGGTGAAGGTCAGCCAGGTGCCGACGAGATCTTCCTGGTTCGCCGGGATACCCCACGAGTCGGACCACTGGAGCGCTTCTTGTTCAGTCTGTGACGGGGCGCAGTCGACCAGGTGGGCAACGGAGGGGTCGTGGGCAATCATCCAACGCACCGCAGCATGCATTAAGCGCACATGCAATATCCGATCGATTCCGACGCCGCCTGGTCGCATCGCCCCGGGGCCAGCGATGTCCATGAGGAACTGACCCGTCTCGGCAAGGCGTCGTTTCGTATCGGTCTGTAGTCGGCCCGTGAGGCGAAGGACCTGAACCCCCTTCGCCGCGGCATAGCTGTTGGGAAGCGACGCGAAATACAGCGCAGAAAACTGATGCTGCGCGAGCCGGTTGAAGAACTCCTGGCCGCGGGCAACGGCAGCGTCGTCGGCCCACGCAGGTCGGCTGCTGGCTTGCGCGAAGAAGACACGAATCGCTGGAACCTGGTCCTCAGGGGGGAGTTTGACGTGCTCCACGAGCTTGGAGAACAGTTCGCCCGGGTGGCGCGTCTGGACATCGGAGAAGTAGGCGGCAACGGCGGTGTCGGCTGCCGGATCGCCCACACCTCGAAGCGCATCAAGGTCGAGCGACGCTGCGTCGAGAAGCGGGCCTGTGTCGGTCATTGTGCACTCATTAGCCGTCACGGCCTCGTTAGGGACTCGTCGGAGTACAGGGACAGGCGGCGGCGTCCCTTGTTTTTCGATTGGTACATCGCATGGTCGGCCCGCTGCAACAGATCGTCGCCCGTACGACACATGGAATTCGTGATCGACACACCCATGCTGAGGCTGATGTCGAGGCGATCGCCATCGAGGACGGCCGGGCCCACCACTCCGTGGAACACCCGCTCTGCGACGACCATCGCATGTTCCTCGTCGTCGATGTTCGGGAGCACGACCACGAATTCGTCGCCACCGAAGCGGCAGACGAAGTCCGATGTTCGCAGAACGCTGCGCAGCCGTCCGGCAACCTCGGTCAAGATGAGGTCGCCGACGTGGTGACCGAGTTGATCATTGAATTCCTTGAAGTTGTCGATGTCGCAGAACACCAAGGCGGTACGTCGCCCGAACAAGTCGGCTTCTTCCAGAATTGTTTCCAAGCGACTGCGAAGGGCTGCTCGGTCGGGAAGTGTGGTGAGCGCATCATGGGTGGCCCAATAGCGAAGTTCGCGTTCCGCGAGATGTCGTTCGTGGATGTCGCGCGACGTGAGAACGAGTCCACGCACGTCGGGATCGTCAAGCAGGTTCGTCATCGTCGTGCGGTGCCAGCGCCCTGCCGGGTCGTCCACATCGATTCGAATTTCGACCGCATCGGACACCGTCGGGCCGGAGCGAACTCGTTCGTACAACTCACTTACGATCGCACGATCCGATTTGTGCACGTATTGGACGAAGTCGCTGACGTTGCCGATGCTCGCGTTCGGTCCGATGTGGCGCTGAACAGAAGAGCTTCGATACCGCGTATGGCCGGACTCATCGAGCACGACAACGAGCTCTTCGGAGTGCGAATCGAGTGCTTCGAGAAGACGATTCGAGGCGCGAAGTGCACGCTCGGTCTCTTCGAGTTCGGTCATGTCCTCGATCGAAATGACGATCGTCGAAACCAAGGCCGGTGACACCGAGAGTCGCAACCAGCGCCCTTCGGCCACCGGCGATGCGATGATGCAGTGTCCTGGCTTCCCCGCAGCTGCAGCGTCGAAGACCGACTGAAATGCAACGACGTGTTCCGGGCTCAATCGTGAAAGCGTCCATTTGCAGTCATCATTGGGAATAACGGATTGCCCTGCTCCGACACCGAGAAGCTTGGCCGCAACGGCGTTTCGGTGAAGGATCTTGCCAGCGAGGGTGGTAATGAGGACACCGATCGGCATGTGGTCCGACACCGTCATACCGGCGAAGGGCGACGATGGGTTGCGCTCCACGTCGGCTTCTTCGGGGCGGCTCCGAACCAGCACGCAACGCAAGTCTGGGTCGTGCACGACGGATTCGATCTCGTCGACAATCGTGTAGGTGCGATCGGCGTGAAGGCGGTGACGGACGGTGCGACGTTCCGTTGGATCCTGCCCGACTGCGAAGATCGCCTTGCCTAGCGTCTGCATGTCATCGGGATCCATGATCTCGATCCAGTTCCGGGGATCGTCACCCGGAAAAATGTCGGAGAGCTTGTCCGAGGTCAACGACCAGAGCAGCTCGATCGATGGCGAGATCAGCATGTGTCCGGCACCGCTTCGGCGCAGTAGCGACTCCAACCGAAATTCATGTGCGAGAGAACGAATCTCGATCCAATGGTCCTCACCGGACACACCCAGGAGCCGCAGTTGTACCGGTCGATCCAAGAACTCGGAGCCGAGTCGGAGCCGAATTGCTCGTGTTCCGGCGTAGAGGTCGCCAAACGTGCCCTCGTCGAGCCGCTCGCCGATTTCGACCAGCGGCCGAAGCATCGCTGCGGTGTCGCATCCCAGCTCCGTCGCTACGGCTGCCGCGACGTGTCGGATCACCCCATCGCGAACGACGAGGTGCCCAACCGCGTCGAGAAACGACGCATGCGGGAGCGGTGTCGGCGGCGCCGATCGGTTCTGGTCACGGGTGAGGGCCCTCTTCGCCGAGGGGGCCGGGGAGGTTGTCTTGGTCGCAGCGTTCATGGGGCTATCTGCTTACCCCGATGCCGGCGACGAACCGTGTCGAACCGTGTCGAGCCTGGTCCTTCTCGGAACATCTCTTTGTCTTCGGCACGTCGGCCGTCTGACCTGAGGCTGTCGGCGGGACAAATAGCGTGCCGACCGTGCGGACGGGCACCTCTAGCAGGGTTCTGAAAAACCTCCCTTCCGACCTCAGCGCAGATCTTGAACAGCCAATATGTGGTTGGCAAACGGTCGAAACGTAGGATTTTCATCGCCCTGCTAGCATCGAAAGTGTCTCGTCCTGACGGCATGGCGGTCCATTGTGGCGCACTCCCGGCCGGTTTCCACGCATGGCGTTCAGACACGCCAGTGTTCGGTCACCACCTGGCCGTGATGGATGGTTTGTCCGATCAGGTTGACGCCCGGCCGGTACGCAAAATGTGTGTAACTCGGCGCGTTCAGGATCACCACGTCGGCCTGGGCTCCCGGCCTCAGATGCCCGACGTCGGTGCGTCGAAGCGCTCGAGCGCCACCGAGGGTCGCCGCAGCGAGGGCCTCGTCGATGGTCATGAACATGTCTCGCACGGCCAAGGCCAGACAGAAACTGATCGATGTCGTGTTGCTGGAGCCGGGATTGCAGTTGCTGGCGATCGCCACCGTGACGCCGGCTTCGAGGGCCCGGCGAGCGTTCGGGTACGGCTGGCGGGTGGAAAAATCCGTCGCCGGGAGGAAGGTCGCAACCGTGTCGCTCCCGGCCAGCGCCTCGATGTCGGCGTCGGAGAGATAGGTGCAATGGTCCGCAGACGCGCAGCCGAGTTCCACGGCGAGAGCGACTCCGGGACCGTGTCCGAGTTGATTGGCGTGCAACCGTAGGCCGAGTCCCGCCGCCCGTCCGGCCGACAGCACGGCCCGACATTGATCGGCATCGAATGCCCCGACTTCGCAGAACGCATCGATCCACTTGGCGTGCGGTGCCGCTGCGTGCAACATCTCCTTGCAGACGAAATCGACGTAGCTGTCTGCTCGCCCTTCGAACTCCTCCGGCACGACGTGCGCGCCGAGAAAGGTCGTCTCGTCGGTGAAGCTGCTCGCGATCGCCAGACAACGCGCTTCGTCGGCAACGTTTAGTCCGTACCCGGACTTGATTTCGATCGTGGTTGTTCCCGCGTGGAACGCCTCGTGTCGGCGGGCCAGCGTGGCCTCGTGAAGCGCGGAGTTCGTCGCGGCACGCGTTGCCTGCACGGACGTGCGAATCCCTCCTGCCGCATACGGTTGGCCGGCCATGCGACTGACGAACTCGTCGCCGCGGTCGCCTGCGAACACCAGATGGCTGTGGCTGTCGACAAAACCTGGAATGACGCACAAACCGTGCGCGTCGATGACTTCGTCGGTTTGGGCATGACGTCGGGACGGTGTCACCCGTTCAACCTCGACGACGAGGCCCGACTCGACGATCACACGAGCACCGCGGACGATACCCAACGGTCCGTCGCCAACGGTCGGATCGTTCGTGACCAACAAACCGATGTTGTCGATCGCCAGGCTCATTGGGTCCACACCGATTCGATCGAGGTGGCGAGGGCCCGGGGCACGTCGAAGCTCACGTGGTGATGATCGCGCACAACGACTCGTCCACCGACAACGACGTGATGCACGTCAGCCGCGGATGCAGCGAAGACGGCGGTTTCGACGGCACACGCTGCGTCGGTGCCCGCGGTGCGAAGCGAATCGAGTCGTACCGAGACGAGATCGGCCGACATCGCAACCTCGATCTTCCCCGTGGTGCCCCAGCCCAACGAGGCATGGCCTGTCGCCGTGGCCGCGGTCAGCAGTTCTTGGGCCTGGTGCGTCCCCCGTTTCAGCGAACGTAACCGCTCATTCATCTCCACCGCCCGAGCCTCCTCGAAGAGGTCGATCACCGCGTGCGAGTCGCTGCCGAGCGACAGCGGGATGCCGGAGTGTCGAAACTCCTGCGTCGGTCCGATTCCGTCAGCGAGATCTCGTTCGGTCGTCGGACACATACAGACCGTGCACCGATGCGTTGAAAGTAAGTCCACATCGCTTTTCGCGAGATGGGTTGCGTGGACCACCGTGAATCTCTCGCTGAGTGCCCCGCAATCAGCCAGAACCTGCATGGGCGTTGCACCGTAGGCCGCGAGGCACTGGTCATTTTCGGCGGGTTGTTCGGACACGTGAGCATGCAGGGGGGCGTGTACTGCTGTTGCCCACGCGGCAACGGACGTCATCGATTCACGATCGACCGCACGAACGGAGTGAATCGCCGCGCCGATACACGTGTCGTGGTTGCTGGTTGCCGAACGAAGCCGTTCCACCCGTTCTCTCCATGATGAGACGTCGCCATCGCTGAACCTGCGTTGCGTTTCGTTCACTTCGGCGCCGATCGCACCTTGCAGATAGCACGTGTCGAGGAGTGTGATCCGTATGCCCGCCTCGCGTGCTGCCGCAATCAAGGAATCTGCCATCGCGTTCGGGTCTTGATACGGGACGCCACGCTCACCGTGATGGAGATAGTGGAACTCCCCGACGCTGGTGATGCCCGCGCACACCATCTCCCCGTAGGTCGCTCTGGCCAACTCGAAATAGCTGTCGGGATTCAACCTCCCAGCGACGTTGTACATCTGATCGCGCCAACTCCAAAACGACCCCTGCCCGAAATGGGTCCGTGATCGCAAGGCTCGATGAAACGCGTGGCTGTGCGCGTTGGCGAAGCCGGGGAGCGTGAGCCCCGCAAGCGGCGTCGCGTCAGGGTGCGTCATGACGCCCGTGGTGATCGCGCTGATTCGACCTTCGATCACGTCGATCAACACGTTCGAGCTCGCCGTTGGTCCTCCCAACCACGCCAGTTCGCACAGAAACGACGCGTCGGCCATGCCTAGTACACCCTCGCGCAAGTTCATGTGACAACGACCCGCTTCGGACCTCGCTGGCGCTCGGGCCTCGATGGATCTTGCGTGTCACATGAACTTACGAAGTCGAGCACTAGGAGCCGACTCGTTCGACGAACTTCGTGATTCGTTCGACGAACGCATCGCGATGGAAGCGCTCGAACTGTTCCCACGTGGTGAGCGTCGTGGTATCGGTGACCCGATCGAGGAACAACAAACCATCGAGGTGGTCGCATTCGTGTTGGAACGTGCCCGCCGTGAGGCCCCGCTTTATCTCGTCGTGTTCACGGCCGTCGCGATCGAGCCATTGCACCCGGATGTTCACGTGTCGTGCCACGGTCCCTCGCAGGTTCGGGACGGAGAGGCATCCCTCGTTGATGTCCACCAGCTCTTCGTCGAGAACGGTGATCACCGGGTTGACGACGATCGTGAGGGGAATGCGTGGCTTGTACGGGTACCGAGGGTTCTGGTTCACCTCGATCGTGGTGATTCGCAACATCTCGCCGATCTGTGGCGCCGCGATCCCGGCGCCGTTTCGGTCGCGCATGGTGTCGATGAGATCATCGATGACCTGCTGAACCTCGGGACCGGCGAGTTCGTCGATCGAGACCTCGCGCGAACGCTCACGAAGGAGAGGATGTCCGACGGTCAAGACCTCACGAATCGCCACCGCTGTCTCCTTCGGTCATGGGGATGCGGACCCCTCGCTCGCCAGCGACCTCACGGGCACGGTCGTAACCAGCATCGACGTGTCGAATGACGCCCATGCCCGGATCAGTCGTAAGCACACGTTGTAGTTTCTGGCTGGCAAGGTCGGTTCCGTCGGCCAGCGCCACCATACCGGCGTGGATGGAACGACCGATTCCCACGCCACCCCCGTGATGGATGCTCACCCAGGTGGCTCCGCTCGATGTGTTCACAAGTGCGTTGAGCAGCGGCCAGTCCGCAATGGCGTCGGAGCCATCGAGCATGGCTTCGGTCTCGCGGTACGGTGACGCGACCGAACCTGAATCGAGATGATCGCGCCCGATCACGATGGGTGCCTTGAGCTCACCGCGCCGGACCATCTCGTTGAAGCGCAGACCGAGACGAGCGCGCTCGCCGTAGCCGAGCCAGCAGATCCGCGCCGGAAGCCCTTGGAACGCCACTCGTTCGCCGGCCAGGTTTATCCATCGACGCAGACCTGCGTCGTCGGGAAATTCTTCCAAAACCGCACGGTCGGTTGCGGCGATGTCGGCAGGATCACCGCTGAGGGCGACCCATCGAAACGGACCCTTGCCTTCACAGAACAGGGGTCGTATGTACGCCGGGAGAAATCCCGGGTACGAGAAGGCATCGCTGTAACCGCCCAACTCGGCTTCGGTGCGCAGGCTGTTTCCGTAGTCGAAGACCTCAGCACCTGCCTTCTGAAAGCCCACCATCGCGGCGCAATGGGCGGCCATGGAAAGTCGGGATCGACGGATCAGCTCCTGAGGGTTGGAGCGGGCCATCTCTGCAGTCGCGTCGGGCGTGAGATCAGCGGGAACGTAGCTGAGCGGATCATGGGCGCTCGTTTGATCGGTGACGATGTCGGCGTCGAATCCCATGTCGAGCAACTTCGCGAACAGCTGCGCGGCGTTGCCGACAAGGCCGACGGACAGCGCCCGTCGCTCTCGTTTCGCGTTCTGGCATCGAGTGATCGCATCGTCGAGGGAGTCGGCCAGTTCGTCGAGGTAGCGGGTCTCCAGTCGACGCTGGACCCGCGTCGGGTCGACGTCGATGCAGAGCGCCACGCCGCCGTTCATCGTCACCGATAGAGGCTGCGCACCTCCCATGCCGCCAAGTCCCGCCGTCAGCGTGATCGTTCCCGCCAACGATCCGTTGAATCGTCTCCGGGCGATCTCGGCAAAGCATTCGAACGTTCCTTGAAGAATGCCCTGCGTACCGATGTAGATCCACGAACCTGCCGTCATCTGTCCGTACATCGTGAGGCCCATTGCTTCGAGCCGACGGAATTCGTCCCAATTGCCCCACTGGGGTACCAGGTTGCTGTTGGCAAGGAGAACGCGTGGGGCCCATTCGTGGGTCTGGAAGACCCCGACCGGTTTGCCCGACTGTACGAGCATCGTTTCGTCGGCTTTGAGGGTCTTAAGCGTACGTGCCATTGCATCGAAGGCATCCCATGATCGGGCTGCTCGGCCAGTTCCGCCGTAGACCACCAGGTCGTCGGGACGTTCCGCGACATCGGGATCGAGGTTGTTGTGCATCATGCGGTAGGCCGCTTCCTGCGGCCAACCGAGACAATTGAGTTCCGTGCCGCGTGCGGCTCGGACCGGGCGTGCACCAACGGACATCACAGTACCTCCAGGGGACCGATTGCGGATTCGACTGCCAACAGAAGCGAACCGTCGAGCAAGAGGGATTCGGCGGCACGTAAGTCGGGGGAGAGCCAACGATCCGGGCCGGGACCTGCCACTCGAGTGCGCAACAGCTGCAATGCGGCACCGGTTCCCGGTCCGGGTTGCAACGGACCACGCAGGTCGATCGCGGCGCCGGCACATATGACTTCCACGGCCAGAACGCGCGCCAGATTCGCCACGGCCTTTCGTAACTTGCGCGCCGCTGCCCAGCCGTTCGAAACGTGGTCCTCCTGATTCGCACTCGTCGGCAGCGAATCGACGGAGGCCGGCACGGCGATTCGCTTCGTGTCGAGCGCCATCGCCACCTGGGTGTAGTGCGCGATCATAAGTCCACTGTTTACCCCGGCATCGGGGGAAAGGAACGGTGGGAGCCCGTGGGAACGGGCGACGTCGAGCATGCGGTCCGTTCGTCGTTCGGCGATCGAACAGAGTTCGGCAATGGCAATCGCAAGAAAATCACAGACGAACGCCACGGGCGCCCCATGGAAGTTGCCGCATGACTCGACCCGGCCGTCGGGCAGGATCATCGGGTTGTCGATCGCAGCATCGAGTTCGCGTTCGGCGATCGTACGAGCATGGGCGAGCGTGTCTTGCGCAGCACCGTGCACCTGCGGCGTACAGCGGATCGAATACGCGTCTTGTACCCGCGAATCTCCCTCTCGATGACTCGCCACGATGGGCGACCCATCGAGGATTCGTCGTAAGTTACGCGCACTTACGGCTTGTCCGTGTTGCGGACGAAGCTGTTGTAGTTCGTCGGCATAGGCTCTATCGGTGGCGAGGAGTCCCTCGACGGTCATCGCCGCCGAGATGTCGGCAACTCGCATCAGCATGTCGAGGTCATGGATGGCAAGGCAGAGCATGGCAAGGATGCCGTCTGTGCCGTTGATGAGCGCGAGGCCCTCTTTTGCCCGAAGCGCTGCGGGCTGAAGCCCCGCTGCCTCCAACGCGGGAAGCGTGGGACCGACGGTTCCATCAGGATGCAACACTTCACCCTCGCCGATCATCGCGAGCGCACAGTGGCTCAGTGGCGCGAGGTCGCCGCTTGCCCCCAGTGACCCGAACTCCCGAACCACCGGAACAATCCCGTGTTTGAGCATGGCGAGTTGAAGATCGACAAGTTCAGGACGCACGCCGGAGTAGGCCATGGAAAGGCTCCGGGCCCGGAGTAGGAGCATGGCTCGCACGACTTCGGGTTCGACGATGTCGCCCATGCCAGTGGCGTGGGAGCGCACGAGGGCCACCTGCAACTCTGCGCTGCGATCAGCTGGGATCACCGTTGATGCCAGGGAACCGAAACCGGTTGTCACCCCGTAGACCGGTCGGTCACTTGCAACAAAACCGTCGACCAGGGCCGCTGAACGAGCCATGAAGCTACGTGCTTCGCCGGCGAGAACTGCTTCGCGTCCGTGGCGCGCGACCCCGACGACATCGGCCACCTGCAGCCCACGGCCGCGAAGGCTCAGGGTTTCGACCGTAGAGTCGCTCATAGTGCGTCGCTGCTCCGAAAAGAGAGGTATTTCATCAGGCGAAACGGTATGCCATACTGCAAAACATGTCAATCGGCACGGTTGTGACGAAGCCCGCATCGCACTCGCCGGCCGACGGCTCGCTCTCGCGTGCCACGGAGCGTGGCCTGAAGCTGGTCTCCATTCTCGGAGACCACCCGCTCGGTATCGGGTTGGCCGACGCCGCGCGGGCCGCTGAACTCACCCCGAGCACAACTCTCCGTCAACTTCGGTCCTTGGCGACAAGCGGATTCTCGATACAGCGTGACGATGGCGTCTGGTTGCCCGGGCCCGAACTGCTGCGCCTTTCGCGGGTCCTGTTCGACTATGCGTCCCTGGCGACCCTCTCCCAAACTGTGCTCGCGCACTTGGCACAGCTCACGGGCGAGTCGGCGTACCTTGCTGAGGCTGGGCCCGCGGCAACGGCGACCTATGTCGCCATGGCGGAGAGTCGACACGCTGTTCGGCACGTGAGTTGGCTCGGACGAACCCTCGACACGCGTCGCACCGCAGTGGGTGCGGCTCTTCGCAATCGTGTCGATGACGACGGGACGGTACTCAGACACAACGCCGTCGAGAAGGGTGTGACCGCGATTTCCGCGCCGGTGATCGGCGCGTCGTCATCGATCCTCGCCGCCGTGTCGGTCGTTGGACCCACGTACCGGCTCGAGCAATTCGGTCTGGCCAAGGCTCGCCGACTCGTTGCGGAGGCGGCGGCCGAAATAGCGACGCTCGTGGCCTCCCGGTAGCGCTTCGCTCCACCGATCGGTTTCAGTAGACGCCCCGCGGCCTGTCACGTGGTGTGTACACGTGAGCTCCGGCCTGCGTTTCTTTGAGCTTGTGGTGCGATTGGGCAGCTTGTGGTGCGTTTCGCCAGGCCAAACGCACCACAAGGGTGGCAAACGCACCACAAGCTTCGGTGGCAAGGAGCGCTACGCCGGCCCGGCCAAGCGGCCGCCCTAGGTGTGTCGAACGAGGAAGCTGCCCTCCGGTCGAATCTCGACGACGACCACCGGGCCGCTCACCGGCACCGGCCCGTCCGCAACCTCGACGCCGACCACCGCATCGAAACGGACAAGTTGGTACGGTCCGACGGTCGCGTCCCCAAGGGCGAAAACCACACAAGACGAAGAACTCGGCGTCAGCGTCGTCGCGTCCGTGATGTACACCGACGTCGTTGCGACCGTGCGTCGAACCATCACGTTGAGATCACGAACGGGGCCATTGAGGAGTGTTGCCGTCGTGGGTTCGTCGCCCGGAAAGTTGACCGGACACGAGGGGAGGGCGGAGAACCGGTGCGACCCGACCTGGAGCTCGAGGCCGTCGCCCTCCACGACCACGAGGGTCCGGTCGACGTTGGGAAACGACGAAAACGGTCCGTCCTGGTCGACGGTCGCAACGCTTACCCGCCAACTCCACGACGATTCGTCATCGGCGACGAGCAGCGGGCCCACCGCCACCTCCATTGTGGTCCCGAGTCCATTGCGCCAGGGAACACGTCGGTGGTCAGCGAGGCGCTGCACCCGCATCGCTGCTAAAACCCGAGTTGCTTCGACGCGAGATCGCGCATGACCTCTTCGGAACCGCCACCGATCGCCTGCACACGCACCTCTCGGTAGAGTCGCTCGACGGTCGCTCCGCGCAGGTACCCGGCCCCGCCGAAGATCTGCACGGCCTCGCGGGCGCAGTACTCGAACGTGGTCGTTGCCTCGACCTTGCACTGCGCAATCTCACCGGCAGGGTTCAGTCCCTGATTCAGCTTCCACGCCAGCAACTCCATCCACGCCTGACACGAGTTCACTTTGCGACTCATGTCCACGATCTTGTGGCGGATGACCTGGTTGCTGATGAGCGGCTTGCCGAAGGTCATCCGCTCCTTGGCGTAGGCGATCGATTCATCGATGCAGAGTTGGCTGAACGCGAGCGACTGGGCAACCAGATCGATGCGTTCGTAGTTGAAGTTGCCCATGATCAAACCCCAACCCGCGTTCTCCTCACCGATCAAGCTCGTCGCCGGCACCCGACAATCGTCGAAGTACAACGTTGCCGTATCCGACGCCCACCAGCCCATCTTCTTCAATGGCGTCCGACTCAAACCCGGTGCGTCGCCGGGGACGAGCATCACGCTCAGACCAGACCGCCCTGGCGCACCGGTGCGAACCGCCACCGTAAACCAGTATGCGCGCATACCACTCGTGATGAACGTCTTGGAACCGTTGATCACGTACTGGTCCCCGTCACGTTTCGCGGTCGTGGTGATCCCGGCCACGTCGGAGCCGCCGCTTGGTTCGGTGATGGCGAGGGCAGCGATCTTGCGGCCGGCGAGCACATCGGGCAGTACGGTCTGGCGTTGCTCCTCCGTGCCGTGATGGAGCACGACCGGCATCGAGATGTAGCTCGAGATCACCCCGGCACTCACGCCGCCGCTACCGGCCTGCGCAAGGGCCTGGTGAATGATGATTCGGAGGAAGGCGTCGGTGCCGATGCCGCCGTACTCCTCCGGGAAGCCGGCGCCGAGAATGCCGACTTCGGCCGCCTTGGCGTAGAGCTCCGCGGGGAACTCCTCGGCCTCGTCCCACTCGTTGACGAAGGGCGTGATCTCCTTGGCGACGAAACGATCGAGAACCTTGCGGAACTCTCGGTGCTCGTCGGAATAGAACGGGTGCGGGTCGGGAAGCGGCATGCCGGTGATGTTAGAGGTCGCTCGACGAAGTGTCGAAGCTCCCCGAGCCATGGCGTTTCTGACCGGAACGTAGGTAACAGCTGTGAAGCTTTGCTCAGCATCGGAACTAGAGCAGAATAGAACCGGAGGCACTTCTGTTCTACGGAGTGATGAATATGTTCAATATGGAATCCGCCCTCAAGCGTGGCCGGTCCTTCGAAGGGGTCAACTCCCTTCGATCGCACCGTGTCTACGACAAACTCGCTCTTTTGGTCCTGCTGACAGCGGTCGTCGGTGGGATTTCGTACAGCGCTGTCGACACGAACGTTTCGGTCGGACGTCTTATCGCTCCGTCCTTCGTCGTGGCGATGGGCGCAATGTTGATAGGCCAGTTCAAGCCGCAGTATGCAAAAGTAGCCGCTCCCGTCTACGCCCTCGCTGAGGGCGTTGTCCTCGGCGTTATCTCCAAGTCCTATGCCAACGTCCGCAGTGGGATCGTGCCGGCCGCCATCGTCGCCACGAGCCTGCTGTTCGTCGGATGCCTTCTGGTATTCCGGACGGGCGTGGTCAAGGTGACCCCGAAGTTCGTGCAGATGACGACGATCGCCGGTCTCACCCTGTTCGGTCTCTACCTGCTTTCGATCTTCGGACTCAGCGTCCCCGGAATCAACGAACTTGGGCCCAAAGGCATGATCTTCGGTGTGATCGGTCTCGGTATCGGCCTGTCCTACCTGTTCATCGACTTCGACCGCATCGAAAAGGCGGAACAGAGCGGATCGCTGCACGACACCGCCGAGTGGTTCCTGGCCTTCCAGCTGCTGCTCAGCCTCGTCATGGTCTACATCAACGTCTTGCGCATTCTCGGTTCATCTCGCCGAAACTAGCGAGCAGCGGCCCGGTGCCGCGGCAACGGTTCGGAGTTCTCTTCACGAGGGCGTCACCATCACGGTGGCGCCTTCGTCGCGTCCAGTGACCAGTTCGAATCTACGGCGGTTGGTGTGGCATTGTCGGCAGCGATGGAATCTCAAACCAGCAACTCAGCTGTCCTGCGCGTCGCCAACTGTTCGGGGTTCTACGGCGACCGAATCAGTGCTGCACGTGAAATGGTCGAGGGGGGCCAGATCGACGTTCTCACCGGGGACTGGTTGGCCGAGCTCACCATGCTCATCCTCGCGAAATCCCGGAAGGGAACGAGCGGAGGTTACGCGCGGACGTTCCTCACCCAGATGGAGCAGGTCCTCGGGACCTGTCTCGACCGGGGGATCAAAGTCGTTTCCAATGCGGGTGGGCTGAATCCCGCCGGTTTGGCCGAAGACCTCACGACGCTCGCGGACCGTCTTGGCCTCAAGCCTCGAATCGCGTACGTAGA
This sequence comes from Acidimicrobiia bacterium, assembly GCA_031418035.1. Lineage (GTDB taxonomy): Bacteria > Actinomycetota > Acidimicrobiia > Acidimicrobiales > JANYDT01 > JANOYY01. The sequence continues at coordinate 3,904 of JANOWU010000026.1, read as the reverse complement.
CGGCGACGACCTGCTCGATCGTATGGAAGGTATGCGCGCTGATGGAATCGATTTCGCAAACTTCGACACGGGAGCCGCACTTGGTGATCGCAAGCCGATAACGGCGAATGCCTATCAGGGTGGCTGGGGAATCGCCGAAGCGCTCAAACGAGGTGCCGACGTTGTCGTTACCGGACGCGTGACCGACGCCGCCGTCGTCGTCGGCCCGGCTGCGGCCCATTTCGGGTGGGCGCGCACCGACTGGAATGCACTTGCCGGCGCCGTCGTGGCCGGTCACATCATCGAGTGCGGCTGCCAGACGACCGGTGGCAATTACGCCTTCTTCCAGGAGGTTCCGGGCCTCGAACGTCCCGGGTTTCCGCTTGCCGAAATGCACGCCGACGGATCTTGTGTGATCACCAAACATGAAGGGACGGGCGGTTTGGTCAGTGTCGGTACCGTCACCGCACAGCTTCTCTACGAGATCCAGTCCACTCGCTACCTCAACCCCGACGTCACGACGAACTTCGACTCGATCTCGTTGGAGCAGGTGGGCGACAACCGTGTTCTCGTGAGTGGGGTTGTCGGCCAGCCACCACCACCCACCACGAAGGTCTGTATCAATCTCGAGGGCGGCTACCGCAACTCCATGACGTTTTGCCTCACCGGCCTCGACATCGAGGCCAAGGTCGATTTGGTGACGCGAACCTTTTGGTCGCAGGTTCCCGGTGGCCCGGAGTCGTTCGAACAGGCGACAACACGTCTGATTCGTAGTGACAGAGACGACCCGACCTCCAACGAGTCCGCAGTCGCTACCCTCTCCTTCACCGTGAAGGACTCCGACGAACGAAAAGTCGGACGCTCATTCGCAAACGTCGGCGTCGAGATGGCACTCGCGTCGTACCCGGGCATGTTCGGAACCGGTGCTCCCGGACCGGGCCATCCCTTCGGTGTGTACTGGCCCGCTCTGGTTCCGAGTTCCACAGTGCCGTGCATCGTCCACCTCGAAGGGCAGCGAATCGTCGTCGAATCTACCGAGGGGGAAGTGTTGCCGGCGGCGCCCACCGTGGCGGTTCCCGGGTCGATCAGCGATCGCGGCCCGACGCAACGCCTTGCGCTCGGTCGAATCATGGGTGCTCGATCCGGCGACAAAGGTGGGAACGCCAACATCGGTGTGTGGACGAAAACTCCTGAAGCCTATGCGTGGCTTCGAGAGTTCCTCACTGCCGAGCGACTACAGGCGTTGCTTCCCGAAGCCACGGCACTGAAGGTGGTTCGGTACGACCTTCCCAACCTCTCGGCCCTCAACTTCGTGATTCATGGGTTGCTCGAGGAGGGCGTTGCCGCAAGTACGCGGATGGACGCCCAGGCCAAGGGCCTGGGCGAGTACCTCCGCGCAAAAGTGGTCGACGTTCCTGTTTCGTTGCTTGCCTAGCCTGCTAGAAACTCGGCTCAACGAGCGGCGATCACCATGATCTCCACGAGAATGTCGGGCGTAGCCAGTTTGGATTCCACGGTGGCCCGTCCGGGCGTTTGACCGGCCGGGACCCACGCATCCCACGCACTGTTCATCTCCGCGAACGTGGAGATGTCGGAAAGCCAGATGTTGACCCGCAACATCTTGCTTTTGTCGGACCCGGCTGCCCCCAAGACCGCATCGATCTGGCCGAGGATGTTTGCTGTTTGACCGGCGACGTCGAGGGTGGTGTCGGAGGAGACAAAGCCTGCGGTGTACACGGTGTCGCCATGCACGACGGCCTTGCTCATACGAGGGCCTGGTTCAATTCGTTCGATTGTCATGGGCAGAGTTTTTCACAGCAACGGGGTGCGGCGAACCGCTACGGTCGAAGAATGGCTGAACTGTACGTGCACCAATTCGGACCGAAGAACGGGTCACCGGTACTCGCGGTTCACGGAATCCAGTCCCATGGCAAGCGATTCGAGGAACTCGCCGCAGCGGCGCTCCCGGCGCATCGTGTGTACGCTCCCGACCTTCGCGGCCATGGTATGTCTACGTATGACACGCCCTACGACATGGACCGACACGTTGCTGACCTCCTCGAAACTATGGACGCTTATGGACTGGACGCCGTCCCGGTCGTCGGCCACTCCTCCGGTGGCAGGTAGAGCGCGCCGTTCGGTACACAACTCGGCCCCGAACACAGCGAATCTTCCCCTTCGGGGTCGGGTTGTGGACGCTGCGATGCGACGAGATCGCGACGGCCGAGGTCCGGCGCGCGAAAGCGGACGAACGCAACGTCTTTGACCTTGACCGTCACGACGCTGCCTCGGGCTTGTCGCCGGGTGAGCGGTGGTTGCTGATTCGTACGCAACGGTTGGTGAGGGTCCCGATGCCATCGATCGTCGTAACGATCACGTCACCGTCGGCAAGGAAATTTCCTGTCGGTGCCCCGACACCGGCCGGCGTACCCGTGAAGATCAGATCACCCGTGACCAGGGTGGTGATCTGCGAGAGGTACGAGATCAACGTGGGGACGTCGAACACCATGTTGGACACCACTTCGTTCTGGCGCTCTTCACCGTTGACGGTGGTAACGATCCGAAGATCCCCGGGGTCGCCGATCTCGTCGAGCGATACCAGCACCGGGCCGGTCGGTCCGAATGTGTCGAACGACTTTCCCAGGTCGAAGTGTGGGGTTTGGCGGCGAATTGGGCCTTTCGGTCCGAGATGTCCTGACCGGCCATCACCCCGATCACATGACCCCAGGCGTCTTGCGGGGCTATGTCTTTTCCGCCGCGACCGATCACGACAACCAATTCGCCTTCGTAGTCGCAGCTGTCGCTTCGCATCTCGACGTCGGCCGTAGGTCCGGTGAGACACGAGGGGAACTTCGTGAACACCAATGGGTTCTTCGGCAACTCCATCGAGCTCTCGGTGGCATGGACGAGGTAGTTCAGACCGATGCCGAACGACTTCTGCGGTTGCGGCACGGGCGGACCGAGCACGACGCCCGCCAGTGTGCCCGACGCGGTCCGGCCCTCCAGCGTGGCAGTCAGCGCGGAGAGCTCATCGGGATACCTCAGCGCCAGCATCGGATTGCTCGGCAGCTCACCGTTGCTGACCTCAGCCAGATCGAAGTACTCCTCGTTGTGGACGAGCGCAGCTCGTCCACCGACATTTGCCAGTCGAAATCCCATTGTCAGGTTCCTTTCGTGTAGCTGTTCGGGTGCTTCTTGACTTGATGTGTTCGCGTACTTGTTCGAGCGTGTCGATGCGCGGCCGAAGTTCGATTTGGGCCGAGCAGCATTGCGACGAGCGTGTCAGCATGGGACTGTATGCGCGCGTGCGTTATCGCGACCGCCGGCTCGTCGATGCCACTGAGGAGTCGTGCTTCAGGAGCGTTCACGTACATCAACGACGCGGCGCCGATCAGGCAGTAGTAGAGGACGACCGGGTCAGCATCGAGATGCGTCGCACCGAGCGCCTTCACTTCAGTCCAGAGCGCGACGATCTGTTCGAAGCGTGGACGGACATAGGTGTCCACGATCCAGGTCAAACGCGTGGAATCAGCAGTCGCCGCGTGGACCATGACCCGATTCAACTCGGGAAGCTTTGACACCGCGTGAACCAGGGCCCGCACGTTTGCTTCGAACATCATCACGGCATCGTGCGTGATCGCGCTGCTCGACGGGAATCCCGCCGAGAACTCGGAGTCGAAGCGCGTAAACAAATGAATGACGGTGGCCTGCCACAGGTCATCTTTGGTCTCGAAGTGATACGTCAGCTGACTTTGTCGCACCCCTGCACGCCCAGCGATTGCTCGCGTCGATGCGGCGTCGAAGCCGACTGACGCGAACTCCTGCAAGGCGGCTTCGAGGAGCTCTGCTCGTGTGAGGGTCCCACGGTGCTGGGATCGACGAACAGTGTCCATGTCGACAAATTAGGTCATTTGACCTAATTTGT
>JANOWU010000025.1:0-22582 GCA_031418035.1 Acidimicrobiia bacterium | reverse complement strand
GAACGCTCTGAGCGCGAGGCCGAAGACAAGGCGCTCAGCGAGCAGCCGTACCAACGCGACGCCGACCTCGCTGGTCTGCCGACCGGTTGGCCGGCCGAGGCTCCGCCGCTCGACGCCTACGACGGATCTATTCCCAACGATGTCGTGGCGCTCTTCGCGGCGCGTAAGCGTCGATAGCGCGATGGCCAACGGCGAGGTCTGGTGGGCCGACGTTCCGAACGACAAAATTCGTCCCGTCGTCGTGTTGACGCGATCGCGGGTGGCGAACCGGTTGCACGCCGTTGTGGTCGCCCCAATCACGTCGACGGCGCGGGGCCTCGCGACCGAGGTTGTACTGGGTTCGGCCGAGGGTGTTCGCGAAGGCAGCGTGGCCAACCTCGACAACACGATGCTGCTCCACCGGTCGGCTTTCGGCCGCAAATGTGGTCAGGTAGACGCGGCAAAATGGCCCGAGTTCTGTCGAGCCATTCACAAAATGATGGGCTGCTGAGCGGTCCGCACGGTGTCTGTCAAACGACCGAGCGAGCGGCCTGATCATCAATGAAGAGTCGTTGGACACTCAATCGGGCCGGGATCCTCAACGTCTACCAATACGGCGACGAGACGATTGATCTCGCCGGTGGTCGGCTGCTGCTGCGCGGCGTGAACGGTTCGGGCAAGTCGACGGCGATGAACATGCTGCTGCCGTTCCTGATCGAGGCGGATGTGCGCCGCATCGATGCCGCCGGCGAGCAGACCGGCGTGCTGCGCTCGTGGATGCTTTCCGGCCGGGAGGAACCGAACCCGGTCGGCTACCTCTGGATCGAGTTCGAGCGGCTCGACGAGCAGACGGGCGAACTCCTCCACCTTGTATGCGGCTGCGGCATACGCGCGAGTGCGTCGACGGAGCGGGTCACCACATGGTGGTTCGTGACTGACCAGCGACCCGGCATCGACTTCTCCCTTCTCGACCGGCGGACTCCCCTGAGCGTGGATGCGCTCCGCTCGACGATCGGGTCGCACGCCGTGTTCAGTCACGACCGCCGTGTCGACTACCGGACGGAGGTGCGCGCCCGTTTGTTCGGCGGAGCGGACCTCGATCAGCACATCCGGTTGCTGCACATCGTGCGCAGCCCGCGCGTTGGTGACCGCATCGACACCGACCTCCCCGGCTACCTCCTGGGTGCGCTGCCGCAACTGTCCGATGACGCTCTCGCGGACGCAGCCCAGCCGCTCGAGGATCTCGACGAGCATCGCGACAACGTCGACGCCCTCCGTAGAACCGCGGATGCGCTTGAGGGACTGTCCTCCGTCTACGAGAGCTACGCCCGACTCGAACTGCGCGACCGTGCGGCGCAGACCGACGGGCTCCATTCATTTGTGAGAGCAGCGCGTCGCGAACGCGAAGCCGCCAGCAAACTCGCCGATGCGGCGGTGCGCGCGGCGGAAGAGGCCGACGCGAGGGTGGTCGGGCTCGAGGCGGAGGAGTCGCGCTTCGACGCCGAGCTCCTGGCCCTGCGTGAGCTGCCCGCCTACCGGGACGGCATGGATCTCGTGAACCTCCGCGACCTCGTCGCATCGCTGGCGAGGGCCCTCACCGCAGCGGACGGTGACGCCGCAGAGTTCGCGCGTCGAAGGGTCGAGTCGGCGCGTCGGGTGCGGGCGGAGCATGAGGGATTCGACACCGCCGTCTCTGGCCTGCACTCTCAGCTCGACGAGGTGGCTGCGGTCGCGACCGCATGGCGGATCGCGCCGGCGCCTCCGGTTCCCGTCGTCGCGACGGTGAGTGAGACGGAACCCGAGGTTAAGGAGCTCGTCGTGCCGATCGATGCAGCCCTCGACCTCGATGGCCTTCGCAACGCGCTGACAAGGGTCATCATCGACGCCGAGTTGCGACGTTCCGACATCGCCGACGTGCTCGCCGTGATCGACGACGTCGCCCGTCTGGAGGCAGCCATCCGGGCAGCGGAAGCGGAGCGCATTCGCCGAGCAGCAGAAGCGCTCGCCGCACATGACGCCGCAGATGCTGCCCGCAGCGCTCGTCGAGAAGCGGAGTCCGGATGGCGCGCTGCAGCCGTGGGCTGGACCCTCGAACTGCGAGCGCTGGAGCGTGACGGACTGGACATTCCGATAGTCGAGCTGACCTCGGCCGTCGGTCGCCTCGACCTGATCGACGGACTCGACGACGTGCTCCGCGTGCTCATCGACGCGGCACAGGGTGTCGCCGATCACCACCGTGCTCGCGCTGCCGAGCTCGCCACCGAAGTCAGGGCCGTCAGCGAAGAGGTGGATCGGCGGCGCCTCATCCACGTGGAGCTCCTTAACGCCACGCTGCCGGATCCGCCGGCTGCGCCCTGGCAGCGCGTCGGGCGGCGGCGGGTGCTGGCCGAGATGATCGACTTCGTCGCCGACGTGCCGCTCGACGCGCAGCTCGGCATCGAGGCGGCGATGGAAGCGTCCGGGCTGCTTGGCGCCGAACTGCTGGCCGATGGCTCGATCGCACTGGAGACCGGTGAGTTCGTCGTCGCCGGTCGCGCGGCCGTCCGCTCGCCATTGTCGACGTTCGTCGCTGCTCTCCCCGACGACGCGACGAGGCCCGCCGATCCGCATCGGCTAGCCGTGATGGCGATTCTCGACAGCATCACCACCGACCCAACAGTCGACGCCGAGACCGTGATCTCAACCACCGGCGAGTTCCGCATCGGAGCGCTGCGCGGCCGGCACACCCGCGCGCTCGTGGAGTACATCGGAGTCTCGAACCGCCGCGCCGCACTGGCCCGCCGACGAGCGGAAGCCGCTGCCGCGCTTGCCGATGCGGAACAGTCGGCCCGGTCGCTGGAGGTCGACCTCGATGCTCGACGCCAGCATCTCGCTCGGGCGGATGCGCATGGCCGCGCCCTCCCGACGACGGGCCCGCTCCGCAAGGCGGTCGCCGTTGTTGACGCGACGGAACAGGTGTCCGATCGGGCGCAGGTCGCCGCCGCCGAGGCCGAGACCGCAGTTGTCCAGGCGGATGCGGCGCACGCGGAGCGGGTGACCGACTGGCGCCGGCTGGCCGCCAGTCATCAACTGCCCTTCGCCCGGGAGCAGTTGCGATCCGGCGATGAACGCCTCGCCGGGATGATCGTCGAGTGCCGGTCGCTCTCGCCGCGCGTCACTGCGGTCGAGCAGGCGCTGGTGCGGTGGGTGTCTGCGGTGGAGTCGTGGCGACGCGCCATCGTCGACCATCTCGAGCGGACCGAGCGGACCCGAGCACGCCGGGCGGAGCACGGTGAGCAGCAGGCACGGCTCGCCACTCTCGAGGACTCGCTCGGGTCGGCGTGGGCCGAAGTGGTCGAACTGATCGAGGCAAGCGAACGCGAGCGGAGGACGACTCGGTCGGCGCTGCTGGCCGCCCGCAGTGCGGCGAAGTCCGCGGTTGGCGATCAGTCCCGAACGGCCGAGGCCGCCCGCACGTCGAGCACGAAGCTGGAGGAGCAGGAGCAGCGATGTGCGGCGTCGCTCCCGGGACTGATCGCAGCCCTCGGCGTGAGTGGCCTCGTCGCGGCAGCGATGGCGACCGTGACAGGCGAAGCGCCCCCGCGAGAAGGACGCCCGACCGTCGCCGCGTGGCCGAGCGTCGGCCAGTCTGCGGACGGCGCGCGCGAACTCGCCACAGCCATCACCCGAACCATCCCGACGCCCGAGCGCGGTGAGGTCGGTGCGGACAACGTGCGGTCGTCACTCCGGCAGCGGCGCGACAGCCTCGGCGCCGGTTGGGACGCGGAGGACCACCAACCCGACGCCGCGCTGCCGATGGCCATCGTGGTGACCGGACCGCTGGGCCGCATGCCACTTGCCGATGCCTCGGCGGAGGTCTCAAGCCAGTTGCGCCAGCAGTCGAGCCTGCTGACCGCGAAGCAGGACCAGGCGCTGCGCAACCTCCTCCAGGGTGTCGTGGCTACCGAGGTGGCCGAGAAGCTTTTCGCCGCTGGCGAGCTCGTGAAGCTGATGAATCGTCGTCTGGGCAGTGTGACCACTGCGCACGGCATCGGTGCGTCGTTGCGCTGGCGTCGTCGAGACGACCTCGAGGACGACCTTTCCGGCACCGTCGATCTGCTCGCCAAGAGCCCGGACCACCGCAGCGGCGAGGAAGATGCGCGACTCGCCTCCGCCCTATCGGCCCGCATTGATGCGGCCCGGCGCGACGACCCGGACGCCACCTACCGCGACCTGATTGCTCGCGTCCTCGACTACCGGTCGTGGCATGAGATGGCGGTCCTCGTGAGCCGACCCGGCGAGGCGCCCCGCCAGCTTGCCCGCCATCCTCGGCTGTCGGAAGGCGAGAAGAAGGTCGTGTCCTACCTTCCGCTCTTCGCAGCCGTCGCGGCATCGTGCGACGCGCTCGCCGAACGGTCGTCGACGGCGCCGCGGTTCCTGCTCCTCGACGACGCGTTTGCGAAGGTGTCGGAGGACAACCATGGTGCGCTGTTCGGCCTGTTGGTCGACCTGGACCTCGACTTCATCGCCACCAGCGAGCGCCTCTGGGGCACGCATGCCAGCGTCCCTGAGCTTTCGATCTGCGAGGTTGTCCGCGACGCTGCGATGAGCACGATCCTGCTCGAGCACGCGCGCTGGAACGGGACCGCGCTGGCGCGACTGGAAGACGGCCGTCGTTGAGCGAGACGACCACCACACCCGACGAGGGGAGCTCGCACGAGGCGGTGACGCGGCAGCTGTTCCGCTACGTCACTGCGGATGAGTGGCGCGACTACCGCGCCATCGTCGCCGTGTTCGCCGGCACGTTCTTCGTGGAGCTGTCGCCCGATGACGTCGCGGCACGCCTGCGCGCATCCGCCACCGAGGTGAACTTCGACGCGCTGCCGGATCGGCTCGAGAGCCTTCGTCGATGGGGCAATCTCACGGTGTCGTCGTCCATCGGCAACCCCTCCAGCCTGGCGGACTACTACCGGCGTCGCAGCCGCTACCTCATTACCAGCGCCGGACAGGAGGTACACGACCTCGTCGAGGGTGTGCTTGGACGGGTCGAGGACGTGCGTGATGTCTCGACCGGTCGCCTCGGCGCCCTGCGTGACGCGCTCGCTCGCCTCGCCGGTCTGGCCGCTGATCCGGTTGCGCTCGCTGCGGTGTCGGCCACTGATCTGGGCGAGATGGTCCGCGCCGTGTTCGACCCGCACGTCGTGTTCGCCGCCGAGATCACCCAGTTCTTCGCCGCCATCAACCAGTGGCAGAGCCGCTACGACCTCACGGCCGAGGAGCTGCGCTTCTTCGCCGAGGTGCTTGTGGGCTACGTCGGCGACCGCCTCGATGAGATCGAACGTGCCGCTCGCCCCATTGCCCGCCATCTCGAGACTCTGGCTCCGCACGTCGACACCATCATTGCGCACGCGGCGGGTGGACTTGCCATGCGCGTCGAGCGCGCCGGTCTCACCGACACCGTGGCGGTGCGACGTTCGGCCGGTGATCGGATCGAGGACTGGCACAACCTGGCGGCCTGGTTCGTCCGGTCGACCCAGGGCCCATCTCGAATCGAGCAGCTCCGCCGCGACGCGCTTGCGGCCATCCGCACGCTGACCCAGAACCTCGCACGACTTTCGCGCTCGGGCCTCGGCGCTTCGTCAAGACGGGCCGACTTCCTGCGCCTGGCATCGTTCTTCGACGCCGTCGACGACGGTGACGTCCACCGACTCGCCGCTGCCGCGCTCGGCCTCTACCCGGCCCGCCATCTCGGCGGCCTGTCCGTCGATCACGCCGATCCGGTCGCTTCGACGACGCCATGGGGTGACGCGCCTCGTGCCGAGGTCGCGGTGTCGCTGCGCGAGCGCGGTGACACCACGAACCGCGGACAACCATCACCGATACGGGACCGACGCCAGGAGCACGAGATCCTCCGACGACGGCGCGAGGCCGACGCTGCACTGCGTCAGCAGGCCGAGGAAGAGATCCTCTCGATCGGCCGGTTCGACAGCTCATCCATACGCACACTTACGATGCCGGCGCTTCGCAGCCTTCAGGCCCTCATCGGGCAGAGCCGCTTCGGCGGGCCCGGAACGGCAATTGCGTGCACCATCCATCGCACACCTGGATTCGTGACGGTCATCGACTGTCCGGAGGGCCAACTTGGTCTCGTCGACATTGCCGTCGAGGTCAGCGCCCGTGCCTGAGACCGAGACTGACGGTGTGCGGGCCTCGGAGGTCGGCGACCCGCAGGCTGAGCACGAACGACGCGAGGCGGCACGGCACTTGCTCATGCATCCGCTTACCTGCGCCGAGAAGCACCCGGAAATCTTCCGGCTCATCCGCCGCCACCATCACGATCTCGACCAGTGGTTCACGCCGCGCCTCGGCTACCGACTCCACCTCGACGCCGACACGGCCCGTCTGTTCAAGGCCGGCATCGTGCCAGACGATCGGCCATTGCGCACGCGGACCGGCCGGCCATTGCACCGCCGCGAGCTTCAGCTCCTCGCCTTGGTGCTGGCGTGCACGGCCGCGGGCCCGTTGGTGGTGAGTCTGCGCGACCTCGTCGCCGACATCCGCTCGGCCGCGACCGAGGCAGGCCTCCAGCTCGGCACCGATGCATCCGATCGGCGGGCGCTGGTCACTGTGCTGCGATGGATGGTCGACCAGGGACTGACGACCGAGCTCCACGAACAGGTCGACCGCTACGTCGACGATGCAGAGGCCGATGCCGTCCTGCGCATCCGTCCCGACCGCGTAGCGCTCGTGCCTATCATCGCCCTTCTCGGCGAGACGAGTGCCGCAGATCTCCTGGCTCGTGCGGACCGCCGCGACGGGTTCCGGCAGTGGGTGCGCTGCCATCTGGCGGAGGATCCCGTCGTGTACCGCAGCGACCTGACCGACACAGAGTGGGGCGAGCTGCGGCGCCGGCTCGGCGCAGAGTCGCAGATGCTCGAGGAGATGTTCGGGCTGTCGATCGAGGCACGCGCCGAGGGCCTTGCCGGCATCGACGCCAACGGCAACCTGAGCGACGTCCGCTTCCCGAGCACGGGCACCGTCGGTCATTGCGCGCTGCTCATGATCGAGAGGATCGGATCCGCGGCCGTCCTCGCCGACGTTGAGGCGATCGTCGTCGCGCTGGCGCAGGAGCACGCCGCTCACTGGGCGAAGGACCGCACCGCGATGCCCGAAAAGCTCGCCCGCGACGCACTCGCGTTGCTGGTCTCGCAGCGGCTGGTCGTCCTCGAAGACGACGAGGTCCGTGTGCTTGCCGCGGCGCAGCGGTACGCGCCGACGGTCACCATCGCTGACTCGACGCAGGGCGCGCTCTGGTGACGCCACCGTCGCTGGTCGGCCCGGACCTGGCGCCGCTCTGGGAGGCGGTTCGGGAGCGTCTCGAACGGCGGGGATCCATCGCTCGCGGGCGGCTTCGGGTACCGCCACTTTCGATCATCGGCCGGCACCGGCTCAGCTCGCTGCTCGACCGGCCGCTCACGTCCACCGTCGACCTCACGCAGCTCGAGCTCGCCCTCGCCAAGGTGGGCGCGGGAACCGACCTCGTCGCCGCGCTGGCCTCCGTCGGGCATGCGATGTCGTTCGACGCAGAGCACCGCCGTCGGGAACGCCAGGTCCGCCGAGCGGCACGGGAGGCCGCGAGAGCCGCCGTCACGGACTGGACGGAGTCGTGGGCCGCCGCGTGGGTCGACGAAGCCATCCAGACCGGCTTGCTTCGCGGGCTCGACGTCGACGATGCGATAGCTCTCGTCGCAAGCGCTCGCCGATGCCTCGATGCCGTGCAGGGCACCAGTCCACCGCAGAGTCGTGTCGACCTGGCCGCAGCGGTCCTCGGCGACGCGCACGCGCTCGATCCAGGGACTCGGCTCGGCTCGGCAGTGATGCGAGCACTGCGACAGCGCCATGCGACCGAGCTGCATGACGACACGGATCGCACCGTCTGGGATCGCGCCGGGGTGCCGTCCGATTCAGTGTCGGCGCCGGTGCTCACGTGGAACCTGCCGGTCGACCCGGGCACCGAGCTCGCGTCGATGATCGCACAAGCTTCGGCCCTTGGCGTCGTCACTCACGTCAGCACGATGGCCCTGCGCGCCTATCCGGTGGTGGTGGCGGTTGGGACGGATGTCCTCGTGACCGAGAACCCCCGGGTGGTTGAAGCCGCGGCACAGCGACGCACGCCTCGCTGCGTCGTGTCAACCAACGGGAACCCCTCGATCGCCGTCCGGCTGCTGCTGATTCAGCTGCTGCGAAGCGGCGCCAACGTCCATTATCACGGCGACTTCGACGCCGCTGGCCTGTCGATATGTCGGCGCATGATGGAGCTCGGCCTCACCCCGTGGAAGATGGACACAGCGAGCTATGAGTCAGCCGTAACGGCGGCTGCAGCGCAGCGAGTGGAACTGCCGATCGATCCGTCCGATCCGGGACCGACACCGTGGGACGAGTCTTTGCGGGAAGTGTTCCGAGCGAGTCGCCGGGTCGTCCATGAGGAGCGGCTCCTGGACGATCTGCTCGGCAATGCGAAAGCGCCTGACTGGTCAGCGGATTGTTAGCAACGATGTGTTCGCTGGGCTCGATGTTCTTGAAGGCGTTCGAGGATCACGGTCTAGCCCCGATTGTTCGTCCGGGCCGTGAGGCCTGCGCGATCGGAGCGTGATGGTCTGCGCGCTTAGGAGTCGTGGCGCCGGCGAAGTGCTCGAAGTGCTCGTATCGATCGCGACTCGGGTCGCGAACTCGATCGGATAGCCGAAGATCCCCGTCGATATCGCCGGGAAAGCGACAGATACCGCATCGACCTCGAAGGCGAGTTCTAGAGACCGTCGACGGCACGACGCGAGCAGTTCAGCTTCACGTGACCGCCCCCTCGCCACACTGGGCCAACGGTCTGCACGATGTTTGCTCGCGCCAATCAAGGGGTATTCCCTTGACCAGCAGTACGTCCGAGGGTTCCAGGGCGCTCAACAGAGAACGAGGCAATCCATGAGTACACCGAAGCTCGTCCCGACCTCTGAGTTGGTAACCAAAAACGCTGCGCACTTCCCTAACGAAAGCCCTGAGTATCGCCTGGCCCGAAATGCGCTCCTCGCTGACGAGATTGATCTTCGCCGTCAGTTATGGCAGGTCGCTGAAACTCGACGGGCTCTGCCTCCCGGCGGCGTGCTGAACCACGACTACCAATTCGAAGGCCAAGACGGACCCGTCAAACTCTCGGAGCTGTTCGGCGGCAAGGACACGCTCATCCTGTACTCGATGATGTACGGGCCTCAGCGCGACGAGGGATGCCCAATGTGCTCGTCGATTCTCGACGCGTGGGACGGCGAAGCCCGCCACATCGAACAGCGAGTTGCGCTTGCGGTCATCGCCCGCTCACCAATCGAACGCATCATTTCGTACGCACAGACACGCAATTGGACAGGTTTAACGTTCTATTCGGATCCGACCGGCGACTACACGAAAGACTACGTCGGTGAGCGCGATGCAGATTGGCCCGGCTACTCCATCTTCCAGAAAATCGATGGCACCGTCCGCCACTTCTACAGCGGAGAAGGAAGCTCCGAAATGGCCGATCCCGGGCAGGACCCGCACGGAGCGCCCGACATGAACCCACTCTGGGTAATCCTCGACACGACCCCAGGGGGACGCGGCACCGACTGGTACCCCACCCTCGACGATTAAAGACTCTGCCCCAGCCCACTGCGGGCCAAACAGGAAGGCCGGCGGTGGTTCGATGCCGACACAGTCCCGGCCGAGTCTGCCCGATATCGGCCCCGACCCGTTAGGAACGAACGGTGCCGCCCAGTACGACGACGGCGACGTCGTCGGGTCGGGTACTGAAGGAAGTTTCGAGTTCCCTCGTCAACCGAGCCATGAACGAATCCGACGCAGCGGTCGGGTCCGCCGTTTCGTCCTCGGCATGAAGTCGACCGATTAAGGCGAGCAGATTGTCGTCGCCGAGCCGGTCGCCGGTTTGCGGGGAACGGACATCAGTGAGGCCGTCGGTGAAGACGACCAGGCGCTGTCCCGGGCCGAGAACCAACGAACCCGCCGACCAAGGCGACGAACCGAGAACTGCGGCGATGCCGAGCGGCGGCCCGTTCGCATCCTCGCAATTTCGGGCGCCCGTTTTCGACGCGAGGATCGGGAACGGATGACCGGCGCGTGCCCAGCGGACGGAGATTCCCTTCCGGGTGTCGATGGCGAGGTAGCACACCGTCGCGAAGCGCCCCTGATCGAGCCGGTCGGCGCGGATCGCCGCATCGACCTCCGCCATCACGGCGACCGGGTCGTTGTGATGAATGGCCGCGGACCGAAGTGAATAGCGCACGAGCGACGTCAGCTTCGCCGCTTCGGCGCCGTGCCCGCACACATCACCGACAACAAGGCCCCAACGGCCCTCGCCGAGGGGGAACACGTCGTAGAAGTCACCCAGCAACATGTCATTGTTGTCAGCCGCGGCGAACCATGCGTCCAACCCCAACCCCGGTATCGTCGGGAGCACGGGCGGAAGCAGACTGGTTCGGAGGGTGTCGATCACGGATCTGACCCGTGCCGATTCCGTGGTCGCCTCGTCGGCGACGTTTTCGGCATCGGCCAGTTCTGCCCGAAGCGTAATTTCACGCGACGCGATGCCCGCGAGCGTGCTGAGCACCGCACGGTCCTCGAGCGTCCATTCCCTCAGCTGATTGTCGATGACGCAAAACGCACCGAGGATTTCTCCGTTGAACTCCACCGGGCACCCGGCCCATGCACGTACGCCTTTGGTTTCGATGGTCGGGTTGGAACGGGTGAATTCGTTGAGTCGGACGTCCTCGGCGAAGAGGTCCTCCCCGCGTTCCACGACGTACTGACAAAAGGAATCCGAAACAACCTCTGAACGCATCGCTTCCGGAAGCCCGTGGGTCGACTTCCAGAACGAGTTGGTCTCGTCCATCACGCTGATCAATGCATCCGGCGCGCGCAGCAAGCGCGCCGCGGCCTTGGTCAGTTCGTCGAACAACGGCTCCGGCTCCGTGTCCGCCATCCTGCTGAGCCGAACGGCATTGAGACGAGCGGGGTCGCCTATCCGATGCTTCACAGATGCAAGCTAACGGATATACGTGAGGCACGTGGCGAGGAGGCACGCAATACGGCTTCCAAGGGCGCGGTGGCGAGGACGGGTCCCCGAGTTGGTTCTCGGAGTGGGATGCAATCCGCAAGGCCGACGTGTCACGGCTCGTTCGTGGGGCAGTCGACCCGGGAGGTGCTGCCGTCGTGCTGAGCAGTCACCGACACGGTTACGTCCGCGAAGCAGCGATCGGTGAGATCGCCCGCGTCCGGCGACAACAGGCCACGAACTCCCCGCGTTCACGAAGAAGTTACGCGCGCATATCAACTGCAGTACTGTCACCACTCCGGGTACGCTGCATGAAACACCGGTATCGCCACCGGCACTTCAACAAGCGACGGGCGTCCTCGCACGAAGCTGGCACGTCTTCTGGCTGTCAGGTACGGTTTCATCGTGCGCTCACTGCCGGACACGAGGCAACCGACAGGTTCGCTCGTGTTCGCGCCGCTCTTGGTGCCCGAGGTGGTCCCGCCCGACGAATGCGTAGCACTGATCGACGAGATGCTCGCCTCTTCGCCCGGGCCCACCCCGGTGCTGCGCAACGGCCAAGACCGCTTCGAGCCAACAGTGCGTTCAAGTGACAGCTGCACACCGTCGGGCCCAACTTCCCTGAAGGTGCTGAGTCGTCTCGAGCGCGCCGCCCGTCAGGTGTGGGCCGACACCGGCTCGGAGCCCGGTGACCTCTCGGGCGCCCACTACTTCAGGTACCGAGAAGGGGGGTTCGTCGCCCCTCACCGTGATCGCTCGGTCAACAACGATGACCCCCGCGAGGTCCGCTGGCGCCAGTTGTCTCTCGTGTTGTTCTTGAACTCCGGCGAGCCACCGGACGGCTTCGACGGAGGTGCGCTCGTGGTCTATGCGACTCACCAGCGGAGGCCAACTAGCCAACACACATTGCGCGCCCAGACCGGCGCGTTGGCACTGTTCGATCCGGGACTTGTGCACGAAGTGACGCCCGTCCGCAGTGGGACCAGGTACACAGTCGTCACCTGGTTGATCGAGCGGGACACGACTCAACCAAAGGAGATCCGATGAGCAGTTTGCATGAGGACGCGAACGACCGCATCACTGTGCAGCATTACAACGGTCCGATCGAGGCGATGGGTCCTGAGATCGCCTCGCTGCTCAGGCGCGCGTCGATCGGCCACATTTACGACGAACACGTTGTGCCGTTGCACCAGAACGGGGGACTGGTCGCGGCACTCGCCACGCGAGCAATGACTTGGCCGTCGGCGGGCTCGCGCCCGGTCGAGGCGGAGGCACTCGCCATGGCAGCAGTCGGAGCGGGTAAGCGTGCACTTCTCGCTCCCGTCTTCACGCTGCCCCAACACACACTGAATCTGGGACTGATCTCGGCCACACAGCGGTCCCTGCTCGTCGCGTTGGCCGAGCAGGGTTCGGAGGAAGTGGCCGTTCTCGTCCGCGAAGGGTCGGTCGTCGTTCAGACAGCGCTTGCGTCGGTGGGCTTCGAACCCTCGGGGGTCGTTGCGGTCACTGACCACGCCCTCTACGTCGCCCACGTCGTCAGTCCTCGTGCACTACTGGACGCACTCGGCGTCGCGGAAACCAGACAAGGCGATCTCCTCTCGCTGCGTGTCGAACGAGACGTACTCGCACGGCTCACTTCGTTCCACCTGGTGCTCGAAGCGGCTGCACGGCCGTATCTGGCCGGTCGGCCGGAATGGGCGGAGATCCTTCCGGGCCTCGCCGGGTGGGGCAACTACCCGATCGACGCCGGAATCAACACACCGTCGACTGGCCCCCGTCTGAACATCGAGGACATCTCGGTCGAGATCATCCAGTCGACGTAGCCCGAACTCCTCCGACGATCACCCCCTGTCTGGTGTCCACGCTCCCCGTTTCCGTTGTCATCTCGGTACTCAACGAAGGCACCCGATTGGCCCACACCGTCGAGTCGATCCTTTCTGGTAGCTCACTCCCGGCTGAAGTGCTTGTCGTCGACGATGGCAGCACCGACGGGTGCACGGCTGCGCTCACGACGGCGGATCGTACCGGCGGCCACAACGTGCACGTCGTTCGAAGGCCGCACGAGGGGATAGCCGGTGCGCGAAACTACGGCCTGTCCACAGCGAGTCAGCCCACCATCGTCTACCTCGACGCCCACTGCGTCGTTCGTCCCGACTGGCTCGAGCCACTCGTCCGAACGCTCGACGCGTCACCGCACTCCATTGTGGTTCCGACCATAGGGGACGTCGATCGGCCCGACGATCGCGGCTGCGGTGCACGGCTGATCAACGATCTCCTTGCATACCAGTGGGTCACGACCGATCCTGCACCAGATGAAGTAGGCATCGCTCCGGGAGGGTGCTTCGCGGTGCGACGTGAGCTGCTTCACGAGATCGGCGGATTCGCCGCGATGCGCGACTTCGGACTCGAAGATGTCGAGCTCTCGTTGCGGGCTTGGCGGTTCGGCGTTCCCATCCGGACCGCGCCCGAATCGTTGATCCTCCATCAATTCCGACAGACCGCGCCGTACCCGATGCTGAGAGATCGCTGGATGGCGAACATGTTGCTGACCGCTCTGCTGCATCTGGATCACGAGCGACTCGACCGGACGTTGCAGGCGGCAGCGGGCCTAGGGTCGTTCCCCAAAGCGATACGGTCTGTGCTCACCACGGACTGGATCGACAGGAAACGTTGGATCGACGCACATTCGGTCCGCTCCCTCGACTCGTATTGGGATGCGTATGGGGCGAACACGCACAAACGGGCGCCGGTGGTCAGCGCCTGACGCCTGGGTCGAAGAGCAAGCTCACCAACGATGAGAGCGAGCGTGACTGACCTCTCGCACCGGGGCGGTCCAGCCGAGGTTCCAGCCAACTGCGACCGGACGTATACCGAGGGCTCCTCTCGCCCAGCTGGACAGGTGTCGCAGCCACCAGCATCGAGAGGAGCCCCACCCAATGGTGGATTAGGGACCCAGAGGGTGATGAAGATCAGTGAGCAGGGATACCGGCGAGGTTGAAAGACGCCGTCCAGATGGCATGACGGGCAGGTGATCCCGATGGACGAGCCTGACCCGGCAGGACACTATCGGTGAGTGCGGCTACCGGGTAACGTGGGACCGTGACGGTCGACCTCGACACCCTTCCAGCGGAACTCGCACGCGCTGTTCGAGCTGCACGTCGGCGCCGCGGAAACGTTGAGGCGAAGGCTTTCGTTTCGAGAGGTCTCGATCCCGTCATCGGTGACTGGGCAAAGTCACTCATCGTGTCTGGCGAGCTGGACGCTGCGATCGCCGAGATCGCGGCATCGGATCCTGACCTTCATTCGTGATCGTCGTCGACGACCGCCTGCTGTTCGAGATCCTCTCCGGCACCGAGACCACCGATCTTGCGCATCGCGCTGTGCAAGGAATCGCAACGACGTTCTCCTGGTACTACCGACTTTCACGTGCCATCTCGACCGGACGCGTTGATGGATCGCTCACCCGCGAGTTCGCTGCGCTGACCGAAGCCCGACGTGCCTACGTGCACGCGCTGCTCGAAGACCTCCCCGACGCAGTGGAGATGCTTCATTCACGCGACCTCGTGCCGCCGATGAGCGCCGTCGCTGCGTTGACCTCGGTGAACTTCCTCACGGCCGAAGCGATTGCCACTTCGTTGATACTTGAAGCGCCGATCCTCGTCTCGACACGCTCAGCACTGATGGATCGAGCGGCGTCACAAGCGGGCGTCGAGTGTCTCGTCATCTCACGAACCTAAGTGTACCTATGAGAACAAATTTGAGAACATCGGCCTGATTCTCAAGGGACTGCGCCGGTCACTACCGGGCGTTGTGCTTGCTGGATTCTTTCCCGCAAACCTGTCGAGATACAACGGACTTTCGACGCCGACTCGATGAAATGCTTCGTGCACATATGAATGAGTACCCGGGTGATTGTGTCGCCCGGCGCGAATGGCGTTCTCACCCGACGCAACTCGGTCAACTTTCGCCCGGGCCGAGAGATCGAGCCACCGGTTCGATTGATCGACTGCGCTCTCTCCAGAACCGTTTCGCGTGTGTCTGCGGGCACCAATTCCTTGCGATCATCTCGTCGTCTGAATGCTCGGCCTGCTCCACGGCAAACCCCTTCGTTCGAACGTCGCTTCGAGTGCCTATGTGAAGGTTTGCCGCACGCCACGAACCGAGAACCCGCATGCTCTAGCATGTGCGAACGTCAATGGCACCGAACGTGCTCACTGAACGCTTGGTGAGAACAGCGTGGAAACAGCGATCAGCATCACACTCGGGGGCCTTGGTTCTGGCGGCTTCTTTGCTCTGCTGGCGATGGGTCTCATCATCGTCTACCGAGGTTCTGGGGTCCTCAACTTCGCGCAGGGCGCGATGGCGATGTTCATCGCGTACGAGTTCCATTCGCTTCGCAAAAAGGGGACGGTTCAACTCCCATGGGTCGACCTGCTCCCGACGAAGCGACTGAATCTCCCGGTTCGACTGACCATCCGCGACGAAGGTCTAGGGCTCTGGCCGTCGTTCGTGTTCGCGCTGCTTGTGGCGCTGCTGCTGGGTCTCTTGGCGCACTTCCTCGTGTTCCGACCGTTACGACACACGGGACCACTGGGCAGGGTTATCGCTTCACTTGGGTTGATGCTCTATCTCCAAGGCGTGGCCTTGAGGAACTTCGGCACCGGCAATCCGCAACCCGAGGTGGTGCTTCCTGGTGGCTCCTACACGAACTTCCTCGGTCTGGGACGTGACCTTCCAAAGGAGTCGTTCTGGCTCGCGGCATTGGCGATCGGCATCGGCGGTGCACTGTGGTGCTTCTACCGCTACACACGTTTCGGACTGGCGACCCGCGCCGCTGCCGGAAGCGAGAAGGGCGCCGTTCTGCTCGGCTATTCACCCGAGGCGCTCGCGCTGTCGAACTGGCTCATCTCGTCATTCCTCACGGGATTCGCCGGCATTGTTGTCGGGTCGGTCACTGGCGCTCTGAACCCGGTGAAGTTCACTGGCCTTCTCGTGCCGGCACTGGGGGCTGCTCTCCTTGGTCGCCTGTCATCGATCCCGATAGCGGTCGCTGCTGGAATCATGATCGGGCTCTTGCGGACGTTTGCGTCGGTATGGCTCCCGACGAACAGTTGGTTTCCACTCGCGTGGCAGGCGCCTGCCATCAACGCGGTGCCGCTTCTGATCATCGTGTTCGTGCTGTTCGTCCGTGGGCTGTCGCTGCCGTCGCGTGGGATGGTCGACGAGAAACCACTACCCCTTTCTCCTCATCCGGAGCGCGTGTGGCAACACACCCTGATCTGGACCTCTGCGGCACTTCTGCTGGCGTTCCTCGCCGATCGAAGCGGCCGATTCGCCATATACCAACCGATGGGCCTTGCGTTGACAACCACGATCATCGCCGCAATCGCAATGCTGTCGTGTGTGGTTGTCACTGGCTACGTCGGCCAGATCTCACTCGCACAGATGTCCATTGCGGGATGCGCAGCGTTCATGACCTCGCGCATGCTCTCCGACGGAAGCCCATCAGAGTTCCTCCCCTTCTCCGTCAACGGACCGGGCCTTCCATGGCCACTCGCAGCACTCGTCGGCGTGGCCTTCGCGGTGGTCGTCGGCATGCTCCTTGGTTTGCCCGCATTGCGGGTTCGCGGCATCCAACTGGCAGTGGTGACACTGGCAGCAGCGGTGAGCATGCAAGGTATCTACTTCGAAAACCAAACACTCACGGGGGTGCCAGCAGGCTTTCCCGTCGAGTTCCGTAATCCCTCGATTCTCGGAATCAACTTTGGTGTAGTCGGCAAGTCAGGCTTGAACACCAACTTCGAGTTCGCCGTGTTCTGCACCCTTGTCCTAATACTTGTTGCTCTCGCCGTTACCAACATCCGCAGAAGCGGGACCGGTCGCCGGTTCCTCGCTGTACGAGCGAACGAACGAGCAGCGGCGGCGGCAGGAATCAGCATCATGCGTACCAAGATGCTGGCGTTCGCCATTGCCTCGGCGATCGCCGGCCTCGCGGGCGTGTTGACCGGGTACCAAGCCCGCCAAGTGAGTTCGGCGAACTGGGTGTTCTTCTTCAGCTTGACCGTGCTCGCCTTCGGATACCTGGGAGGCGTGACATCCATCAACGGGGCGATCGTTGGCGGCCTGCTCTTCCCAAACGGTGTTGTGACCATTTGGGCGAACACGCATCTCAAAGACGCAATCGACGCGGAACTCACGTACATCCTCGGTGGAGTTGCACTCATCGTCACTGCGGCCCTGAATCCACAGGGCATCGCCCCTAGGTTCCAGCCCGTGGTCCGACGTCTTGGCAGCTTCATCAGGAGCGCCGGCGTCCACGACTGGATCAACGCAATGAGAAGAGTCGCACCAAGGACGATCCTGGCCGCGATTCCGGTGATCGCGCTCCTTTGGAACAAGGCCGAGGAATGGAGGAACTGGTTCTTGCTCCTGGTACCGGTGGTATCGCTCGCCATCGGAAGCATCGGCGAAAAGCTGGCCGGCTTTGCAACATCTCGGTCGGGCTCAGAGAACTCATGACAAAACTCACGACTATCTCCGTGACGACCGAGCAGCATCATCAGCTCAAGGAGATGGCGAACAGCGAAGGCATAGCCATGTGGGAACTCGTCGAGCGGTTCCTTCGCAGAGAGCGCCGACGAAGGATCGGGCAGATGTTGACCGAGACGAACGCCCACCGAACCGGCGAGGAGCGACTGTTCGAAGCGGCAGTAACTGCCGCAGGAAGTCGAAGCGAGCGCGATGCGCTCGGGTGACGTGTACCAAGTCGATTTCGGTTCACCACTCGGCAGCGAGGCCGGGATTGTTCGGCCCGCGGTGGTGATCACCGACGACCCGCGGCGGGCGAGTGTCTCGGGACTGTAGGCCCCGCAAAACTCCGTGCCCTGCGCGAGGTCTTGGCTGACGTTCTCGGGATGTCGTGACGTTCTCTACGCGGTCACCTCCGTTGGCGGCCTTGGCGAAGCGGATGCCAGCGGGCGCTCTCGTCACGATTCACCCGACTCACCCTCAACCTCGACTCACCCGAAACAAAGTGTCACACCCGCGCCGCAGAATGCCTCCATGGCTGAGTGCACAGATTGTCGACAAGAGATGACCGAAGAGTTCGGCTGCATCAAGAACCCCGTTGTCGCCGAGGACGGCGTATTCGATCCAATTATCTTCGGCACGGAACGGGGTGAATTCCGGATCCGAAGTCGCCTTTGTGGGGACTGCGGAGCGCCACGCGGTCAATTTCACCATCGCGGTTGCGACCTCGAGGAGTGCCCGCGTTGCAGAGGCCAACTGATCTCTTGCGGGTGCGATATCGAATCATGGGACGAGTCCGATTTCGAACAACTTGGCTGGCTCGATACCTGAGCCAGCGGCCGTCACACCGGCGAGGGTACCGTCGGAGTCCGTGGACGGGAGACGTGGGTACGCGTCTGTAGGGTTCACCGCATGCCCACGTACCACCTTGCGCAACTCAACCTCGGCCTCTTTCGTGCCCCGCTCGACGCTCCCGAGATGGCTGAGTTCACTGCAGCGCTCGGACCCATCAACGCTATGGCTGAGTCGACTCCCGGTTTTGTGTGGCGGTTGCAAGACGAGAACGGTGGGTCCTCCAGCTATTTCGACGTGCCGGGCCGAACTGATCCATTGTGGGCTCCCAACATGTCGGTCTGGGAAGACTTCGACTCGTTGAAGCACTTCATGTCCAAAAGCGAGCACGCCAGCTATCTGCGCCGCCGTGCAGAGTGGTTCCAAAAACCAGAACGGCCCATCAACGTGCTGTGGTGGATTCCAGCAGGACACATTCCAACACTCGAAGATGCTGTCCGTAGGCTCGACTACCTCACTGAGCACGGCCCGTCTGAGCAAGGCTGGTCCCTCAGCCAGCCCTTTCCCTGCCCCGATGGCGACGCCTGACCGACGAGATCCTCGCGACTTCGACCTCGGTTACCTCACCGTCGCCCGAATGGGCGCAAGCGATTCGAAGCACTCAAGCGCGCCGGTAGCAGTATGCGCACATATGAGAACACGATTGAGAAAATGCATGCAGCGAAGTCACGCAGCGGGACTCGGCCAGGGCGTCGGCCCGATTACGCAAGCATCGATACCGGAAAAGGAACTGGCAATAAAAGCGGCAATACTGTGGGAGATCGATTGGAGAACGCCGAGATTACTAAGGCATATACGCTGCTCAACACACACGTATTGATCCGTCGATACTCCGCTAGCCAGGCAACACAACCGGCAAAAGAACTGGCGATGGGGGTAGGATTCGTTTCATGTCTTCCCGGGAGTTCTACGTTCGTCCTAGTGAGTTCGAACCGTTGCTTCCGACGAAGGACGTCGGTCGTCTCGCCGAGCTTTCCCGAGAAGTTGCCATTCGCTCGTTGGGACTTGCGGGTGCAGCTCATCGAACGACGGTGGATTCATTGCGCGGACTGCTTCGGGAAATGAACTCCTACTACTCGAACCGGATCGAGGGACAGAGCACACATCCGTTGGACATTGCGGCGGCCTTGCGGTCGGAGTACTCGCCGGCGGAGGAAACGGCGCGCCTCCAGCGTCTTGCCGTGGCGCACATCCATGCTGAGCGGATGCTCGAAGGCCCAGACACGTCCGAGGTCTTGACCATGAGGTTTCTACGAAAAGCCCACAGCGAACTCTACGGAGTTCTACCCGAGTCTGAAAGGGTCACGCCGGAAGGAACGACTATCGAGCCTGGACGGAACAGATCGATGCGAGTGAAGGTCGGTCGCCATGTGCCGCCCGAGCCCGACACTATTGACCTTTTCGGTCAGCGGTTCGACCAGAAGTACGGACGTAACTACTCGCTGGAGCAAACCTTCGTGGCCGTCGCAGCTGCGCATCATCGTGTGTCGTGGATCCACCCGTTTGAGGATGGCAACGGACGTGCCGCCCGTCTTCAGACCCATTGCGCACTGTTTCCACTGACAAAGGGCCTCTGGTCGGTGAGTCGTGGCCTGGCCCGCAATCAAGACAGCTATTACCGCCAGCTTGCCGACGCTGACCGGCACCATGAGGGGGATCTTGACGGACGAGGAAATCTCAGCGAGAGGGGTCCGACTGCGTGGTGTGAATGGTTCTTGGAACTCTGCCTAGATCAGGTGAACTTCATGCATTCGATGCTTGACCTTGACGGTGTCCAGCGGAGAATCACCGGACTGATTGCTGCTCGGTCCGCCCACGACTCCCGGTATCGGCCGGAAACGGCCCTCGCCCTTTTTCATTTGTTCGCCGCTGGTCCTATTGCTCGGGCCGACTTCTTTCGAATCACCGGACTGGGCGAGCGAACCGCTCGATCAGCGCTCTCCCATCTGCTCGAGGTTGGCTTGATTACATCACCCGATCATCGATCGTCGGTCAGAATCGCGTTTCCGCTCGACGCACTCCTCCACATTTTTCCCGAGTTGTATCCCGAAGCAGAGACCCGTCTCCGCCGATGACGCCGTCACAATCCGATCCTGAGGCCACTCGTCGACCGCCTGTCGTAGAGGCCGGGTTCATCTCCGCCATGAGGACAATCTGGCGCGTTCCACCGATGGGGGTGCTGCGGGTCGCTCCGCAGAGTGTGTAAGGCACACGGACCTCCACAACGGGGAGTGACTGCGGCGGATGACGAACTCGCCCGGGGCAGCCGGATGACGGGGCATGCGATTCCACACGCCGACGACGGCGAGGACAACTATGCCGCGCCATGCCCATCGTCTGAGCCGGCGTCGTTCATGGCCGCATCCTCCCGGCAGCCGAACAGGCAATAAGTGCACCAACGAGTAGCAGCGACACGTGTCCCAGCAGGTTCGCGGCCGCCGTGACTATTGACCTCGACAATCTTCCTCCAGAGCTGGCTCGCTTCGTTCGGGCCCATTGCCGAGGTAGCCGCGTCAGAGCCTGACCTTCTTTCGTGATTCGTCGTCGACGACCGACTGCTCGAGGTCACCGACGCGACCCACTCCTCGACACCATCGCAACATGGTGCGCAACGACGCCCGGATCCCTAGCCCATAAGTTTTGCGAAGTCCATGGTGATCCACGACTCGGGGACAAGTCGGACCAACACCGAAGCCGACGTGCTCGGGTTGGTCTCGGCGTACCACCGGCCAAGCTCCGGACCGAGATAGCGGCTCGCCATCTCGAAGTCATCACGCTGTTCGTGCACGACAGTCACCGGACCTTCGACGCTCACGTATTTGTACGGTGGCGTTTCGGTCTGGGCGGTGAGTGTGGCACGTCCGGCGTCGCCCAACAACTTGGCCTTGAGGGAGTCGCCGCTCATGCCGATCTCGATCACGCCATTGCGGAACTGGTACCAGATCGGGAGGGCGAGTGGCCCTCGTCCCGGCCGGGCAACGGCCAATATCCCCACGTGTACGTCGGCGAGGAACGCCTCGCGCTCCTCGATGGTCATCGAACCCTGTGCCACGGTCACTCCTATCGTCTTCGATAGGGGGATTGTAAACGAGCGGAGTCGGCCCTCGACGTCGAAGTACTCGCGCACCGACGCCGGTAGACAACGGGGATGTTCAAGGTTCGCTCCTGGGAGCTTCGGCGATGTTCGCCTGGCAGTTTCAAAAGGTGCCGTACCTTCCGTGACGACCGAGCAGCATGAGCAGCTCAAGGAGATGGCGAACAGTGAGGGCATCGCCATGTCAGAACTCGTCGACCGGCTTCCACGTCGAGAGCGATGCCGACGAATCGGCCAGATGCTGACCGAGACGAACGCCAACCGACATGCGAGGAAAGGCAGTTCGACGCAGCAGTTGCCGCCGCCGGGAGCCGAAGCGTGCCCGATGCGCTCCGGTGACCTCTACCAGGTCTCTCGGCGCCGTCGGCCAGCAAACCTCCGTGCCCTGCGCGAGGTCTTGGCCGACATACTCGGGATTTCGTGACGTGCGGTCACAGGGGTCGAACCCGACTTCGCGACGATGAGCGCGTTGGCAACGCTGCCGAACGAAACCACGAAATCCTTCGGCGTGCCCGACTAGGAGCGGCCAAGAGGGTTCAAGTGGAGAAGCCTATGAGTCGATCTCGGAGAGAACCTCGCTGATGATCCGGGTGACCTGATGCGGTGCGATCTCGTCACCGCCTTCCGCTTCTGCGATCTCATGGGCAAAGCCCTTGACCGACGGAGTTCCACCGACCAGCACGTGTCGAAGCGCCTCGGCACTGGGCTCAGGATCAGACAGCGTTTCCACGGCCTTGTGGACGTCGTGTTCGGGGTCGATTGCTACCGCATGCACGACCGCCATCGCTTCCTCGCGTCCGCTTGCGGTGGATGTGGCGGGTTCACGATCGGGGTTCTGCGCCTGATCCCATTCTGCTAGGGCCTCCAGGTAGCCAGGCTGACCCGGGTACAGCACACGGGTCGTCGCGTTCTCCTGGCCCTCCTCAGGTGGAACGGCATGCTCTTCGTCGTGGCGACCGGCGATGATCGGGACGGTCAGCGTGCCGTCCTCGTTTCGAATTATGTGCATTGGTCAGACTCCTAAAGACGGCGTCGGCCTGAGGTGGCGGACGGCGATGCCT
>JANOWU010000024.1:0-2858 GCA_031418035.1 Acidimicrobiia bacterium | reverse complement strand
CCGCACCGATCTTGCGCTGTTGGCTCGGATGTGTGAGCCACATCATCACTGGTTACACGTGAACAAGCTGCGACTCGTCAAACGCGACAGCGTGTGGGTGGTCGAGCCAAAAACGCTGTCCAAAACCAAACCCGACACCGGATAGCACCCCGGCCCGGGCGCGGGCACCGAGTACGGGCCCGGGCTCCTACGACAATCGTTCCTTGACAAATGAAGAGAGGCGGAGCCGACGCATGAGAACATGGCAGCTATGTCTCCTTATGATGCCATCGTCAGCAAACGCGACCTACGGGCGTATACCGACGCGGCTATTCCCGAAGATGTCATGCGACGGATCTTGCAGGCCGGACGGATGGCTGGCAGCGCAAAGAACATGGAGGCCAATCGCCTTATCGTGGTGACCGACAAGGCGGTCCAGGCCGATCTGGCCAATGCCGGTGACTTCTCCTCGTGGATCGCATCGTCCCCGGTGATCATCGGGTTCGCCGCACCCGCACCCAGCCTTCGACTGTTCGACGTCGGCCGTCAGGCCCAGAACATGATGCTCGCCGCCCATGCGGAGGGGGTTGGCTCCTGTCCGATTACCTTGCACCATCCCGATCGGGCCCGCGCCGCCGTAGGGCTCCCTGCAGACTGGGAGATGCCCATGGTCATCACGCTCGGTTACGCCGTTGCTGATCATCCCGACAGTCCACTCAAGCGCCCGCGGGTCGCGCTAGAAGAGCTCGTGCGTTACAACCGCTACTCCTGAGCGAATCACCCGTTTCGGAGCGGCACCACGATGACGTGATCGCCGTCGCGAATGACCCGCACCCGGCCGCCGTAATGACGTTCGAGATGGGCGTCGGTCAGAACCTCGTCGGGAGTCCCGGAAACGGCGACCCTCCCAGCGTCGAGGAGCAACAGATGGTCAGCGTATTGGGCCGCAAGCGTGAGATCGTGCAACGTGGACACGACAGTAAGTGCACGTTCTATCCTCAGCTCGTCGATGAGATCCAGTACCTCGAGTTGGTGGCGAAGATCAAGCCCAACGGTCGGTTCATCGAGGAGGAGCACGTCGGCTTCCTGCACGAGCGCGCGGGCGATGCATGCCCGCTGGCGTTCGCCGCCTGACAGCGTCGCAAGTGCACGACCGTGCATCGCATCGAGTTCAAGGCGATGCAGCACTGCAGCTACCGCGTCGAGATCAGCCTTGCCTTCCCGACCGAAGTTCGGTAGGTGGGCG
Source organism: Acidimicrobiia bacterium (assembly GCA_031418035.1). Classification (GTDB taxonomy): domain Bacteria; phylum Actinomycetota; class Acidimicrobiia; order Acidimicrobiales; family JANYDT01; genus JANOYY01. The sequence continues at coordinate 1,633 of JANOWU010000024.1, read as the reverse complement.
GTCCGGCCGAGCAACACGTACTGCGACACGGTCATGCCGGGCGGTATCACCGGGGTCTGCGGCACCAGGGCCACCACTCGAGCGCGCTGCTTCACCGGAAGGTCCCCCAGCACCTGGCCGTGAAAATCGATCCGTCCATCTGCGTCGAGCAAACCGGCGAGTGCCATGAGCAGCGACGTCTTTCCGGCCCCGTTCGGGCCGACAACGGCCAGCCAGTCCCCGCGCGCCACCGAACACGACACCGCGTCGACCACGACCCGGCCACCTCGACGCACCGTCACCGCCCGGACGTCTACCGCGGGAGTCGTGTTCAAATGCGGCTCAAGACAAGCGGCGCTGTGAACGCAGGATGTAGAGGAAGAACGGTCCACCAAGGAACGCGGTGACGACGCCGATCGGAATTTCGGCAGGCGACATCAGCGTGCGCGCCACAAGATCGGCGAGCGCGAGAAAGACGCCGCCGTAGAGAAAGGACAGCGGCAGGATCGTGCGATAGCTCGACCCGGAGATCAGCCGGACTGCGTGCGGCACGATGATGCCCACAAACACGATAAGTCCACTTACCGATACGGCTGCTGCGGTAGCCAACGACGCGGCAATGACGATGACGAGGCGCGTTCGGGCCGGCGAGAGCCCGAGGGATTGCGCCTCAGCATCTCCAACGGCGAGCACATCGAGACGCCGCGACATGCCGATCAGCACGATCGAACTCACGATCGCGTAGGGCAGCATCGTCACGACCTGGGTCCATCCCGACGTCGAAAGGCGACCGAGGATCCAGCTGTAGATCTGGCGGATGTCGTCGGCATGGCGTTGCGCGACGAAGGTCTGCATTGCCGTGAACAAACTCGACACCGCAACACCAGCGAGGATCAGCGTCGACGGCGCCCGAAGCGTGTCATTGCTTCCCAGGATGTAGGTCAGCGTGACGGCAAGGATCGCGCCGACGAAGGCCGCGACAGGCACGAGACCCGGCCCTGCGGAGGACACGATGGCCAGCGTCGCCCCAAGACCGGCCCCTGACGCGACACCGAGCAGATACGGATCGGCAAGCTGGTTGCGAAACGCGCCCTGATAGGCACCACCGGCCATCGACAGGACTCCCCCGACCATGAGCGCCAGAACCACCCGTGGCAGCCGCAGTTGCCAAACGATTCCTGCACTCGAACCAAGGCCGGATTTCATGCCGAGAAGCGTCTTGGCGACGTCGAGGAGCGGAAGTCGGGCCGGACCGATGCACACCCCGAGCACGATGGTGCCGAGGACGGCGAGCACACCGACAGCTACGGGCCAGACGTGCAGACGGGGACGGCGCACCACGACAACTGACGTGCGCCGTTCGCCAACCGCTCCTATCGTGCCGACGGCACCGACGGGACCTACGGCACCGACGATGTCGATTCGCGAAACGGGCACGTCGGCCATGTCAGTACTCGATCCCGCGCTTGGCCGCGATTCCGGCTTCGAAGGCGTGCTTGACCTTCGTCATCTCCGTCACGGTGTCGGCGACGTCGACGAGAGACTGTGGTGCGTCTCGACCGGTGCAAATCACATTGACATGGCTCGGACGGTTGACGATGGTTTCCACAACTTCGTCGGTACTGATCCAACCCCAGTTCATGGGGTAGGTGAT
>JANOWU010000023.1:0-5512 GCA_031418035.1 Acidimicrobiia bacterium | reverse complement strand
TGCAATGCGCCTCGTCGATCACCACGAGTCCAGCGGCAGCAACGAGTTGAGGGAGCAGCCCGGCGAAACGCGGGTTGGCCAGCCGCTCCGGCGACACCAGCAAGACGTCGAGGCGATTCGACAGCGCGTCGGCGAAGATTTCGTCCCAATCGTCGGGATTCGTCGAGTTCACCGACGCCGCACGAAGTCCTGCTCGGCTGGCCGCGGCAACCTGATCGCGCATCAGCGCGAGCAGAGGGGAGATCACGATCGTGAGGCCCGAACCGGCTTCTCGCAACGCCGACGTCGCCGCCCAGTACACCGCAGACTTTCCCCACCCCGTAGCCTGAACCACCAGCACCCGCCTACGCTCGACCACCAACGCGCGCACTGCGGCCTGCTGGTCGGCGCGGGCCACGGCATCGACACCCGCCATGCGGGCGAGCACCCTCGTGAGATGAGCATCGGCCGCCAACTCAGCGGTAGTCGACGACAGTGCAGGTTCAGAGATCATTCCTCACGAGTGTGACAGAGACCTATGACAACCGTTTCAGGACGACCGCTTCGATGTGTTGGGAACGGCTTATGCCGAGAACCGTCAGTCGCCGTTCACCAGGTGAACCGGTCCGCCCGAGGACTGGACGACCCACGTCGTGCGATCCTCGACATTCGTCCCGGATTCGTACCGGATCTTCCACCATCCGCCGCCGAACCCACTGGGCGCAACGTCGACGCCGGAAGAATCCTTCCCGTACGTGTTCGGAATGACAATGTCGATATTTAGTAAGCGGCCATTGTATTTAGCCTGGCTGTAGCGTTCCACATGCGCCCACGGCGCCGACGAGTCGTACGACCCGGAAACATCGATTCCGGCGCTGGCAGAGGCGTCGACGGGGTTGCGCGCGCCGGACACATCCCAGCCGACGGCACGGTCTTGAATCGCCGCGCCCGACGAGTAGCCGACCAACCCCGGATCGGCCGTGCTCCACTTGAACGGAATCGAGACGTACCCCGAGGCATCGACGGAGGTATGCACCGGCATCATGATCTTGATCGCCTCAGCACCCTCGCCCGGGTCCCAGAGCTGAACCTGAATGGCGCGTCCTCGATAGTCGGGAGCAGGCGCCATCTTCGAAAGAAAGAGCGAGGCTGCGCCCGGCGTGGTCACGTAGACACTCAAAGCACCCTCGCCGGTGATGGTTGGGCAGGTGTTGGAGGTTTCCTTGCTGCAGGGCGTCCACGAATTCGCGTTCTGGCTCTGGCGGCGCGCCCGCAAGGCGTAGGCATTGACGCCATACGACGCCGGCCCGACCCACTCGAGTCCGGTAGTGGGACTGAAACCCACAGGGATGTCGACCTTGTCGGCGGCGACCTGCACCCGATATCTGCCCGACGTCGTGAGGGCGGTGCCCAGGCCGAACCAGTCCTTACACGTTGCTTTCCCAGTCGCGGGATCGGTGGTCATGGCCGAACCACCACGACGGCTCGTCCACAGTGCGTTTGCCGACGCATCGCCGTCGCACACGAAACGCGCGTCGGGGTTGGACGGCGTGTCGTAGATCCACTTCGTGTTGTTGCTCCCAAACTCCTCCGACCACAGGGGAGTGGTGTTGAACGACGTGCCCAAGGGTTCGTAGATGGCGAACTTCGTCTTGAAGTAGTTCACCGCCAGACCGGCCCGGACCCAGTTCATGTCCGGGTTCGCCATGGGTACCTTGTCGACGACACAGGTCATGGCTGCGCTCACCGTTCGCTGCGCGGTGGCGCAGGGCGGTTCGCCCAACCAGGCGCGAAACCACGGGTCCCACACATCGATGATCACGGGATCGGTAATCGGTTGACCGGCTGTGCATCCGACCGGTCCCGTATCGCAGGGCACGTCCACGATGTAGCTGTAGCCTCCGTCTCGATACTCGGAGCTTCTCTGCCACTGCGAAGCAGGTGTCATCGTGTAGTAGACGTCGGTGCCCCCGGTCCAAAGCCGACCGGTTTCCGACGGGCTGACGCGCTGATCCTCGGTGCAGTGATACGCGTTGGAATTCTGCGTCACCGTGGCCAGGCTGGAGCCGCGTGTTCCGTCGAACAGTGACATGAACCGGTCACCGTCCTCCTTCGCGGTACACGGCCCGTTCACCGCTAAGAGGTACCCCTGGATGGCGGTCGAGTCCCCGGGGACAGTCCCAGGGAGGGCGCCCGTGCCGATCGAATTGAACGGAGTTCCCATTGGTATGCCCACTGATCGTTCTGCAAATGAGGTGCGAACTACAGCGCCGGCGTCGACGCCCATGACCTCACCGATCGAACGCTGCTGACGGGCTCGAATATCGACGCGAATCCGGCCTGGTTTCGACGTCACCAGGCTCACCGTGGCGGTCATCGCGCCGAGCGCGTTGTTGCGGAGGAGCGCGTCATCAGCGCGTTGCTGGGCAACAGTCAGATCGGGGAGCCCGGTTGCCGCAGCCAGTGCCGCCGCATCGGCAACACGTTGTACGTTCGCATTGCGATCGCGAACGGTGGATGCGTCGATGCCGATCCCGACGAAGAGCAGCAAGATCGTGAGCAGGATCGCACTCGCCACGACCACGTATCCCCCTTCCTCCTTCCCAACCACAATCGCACTCGAGGGAACACGACGAGAAGCGTTGTTCGGCGTTCTACACACCGCGTGCCTCCAATCGGATCACCGAAACGAACGTGTCCGTGGAAGACGGAAAAACACCTGTCGTGCTTCGATATGTTGTCCGAACTTGGACCCCGATGAGATCACGGCCGCCCGTGTAGCTCGCGCTTCGGTTGCGCGCCGGCCAGTTCTCATCAGCCGTTCGTGTCGGGTCTGCGGTCGTATAACCGAACAGGTTCGGATTGGGCGCCGAGATGACAGCGTTCGAATACACATTGCAGACGTCGGGTACCCCGGTCTCGCCCCTTTCCGCAGCCCCCACGCAGTCGCTCGTTGCTCGCGATGCCCCACTCGTCGCCTTGAACACGATCGCGTATCGAACTTCGGGCAATCGTGCGCCGAGTGTCCGACGAAGCTCTTCGAGCGCGCGGAAGTCCGCGTTGGCGTCGTTCGCGGAGAGACTTGCCTTTCGGGCGGCGGCGGAAACACTCTGGCGAACTTCGGAACGATGCTGCATGAGCAGACCGACCTCCATGACCCCGACGATTAGGGCAAGAAACAACGGAAGGACGATGGCGCCTTCGACGAGAACAGCGCCGGCCTCGAAGCGCCGGTGCCTGCGACATGCGCTCAGGCGATTCGTGAAGGTACGCGAACGGATCTTCATGCCGCCCCGTTTCCACTCACGGTTGGCGAACCTGTCTCGCCGCCGCCTCCTCCACAGCCCCCGGTGCAATCCTCCCACCACGACGTATCGGGCGGCGTAAGCGGATTCAGCGTCGGGAGCGGATCAAGCTCCTGTGAGGAAAGAATCGGTGGTTCTAACCGGAACGTGGCTCGGGCCGCCAGCGAACGTTGGGCGCCAAGCAGACCGATTGGGGCACGATGGTCGAAGATGATTTGGACGCCGAGGTAATCGGCCGACGCCTCGTCACGGGATCGATCCTGTGACCTCCACGCGCCTACGTTCAACGGATTTGCTGAGCCGTCGGCGGCGAACGGCGACGGCGTTACGTTGCACCTCCCCGAAAAGCCCACGTTCGTGGTCTGACACTCCGTCGGCACCACGTCGCTTCCCGCCGTGGAGCGGTAGATGATCAGCTTCGTGACGTAGCGAGCTCGTTCACCGAGAAACTCTTGAATGGCTTCCTGCACACGATGGTCAGCGTCGTTCGGATTCCCGTCCGTGCAGGTCAAGTCGGCGATGCACGCCTGTGCGCCCGCTCGAGCGCCCGCTCGGACGGCGTCGGAAATATCGCGTTTCGTCTGATAATTCGACGAGAAGTCGGCGACCCCGCTCAGCAACATCGCGATGATCATGAACATCAACCCGAATTCGACCGCGACGGCACCGCGCTCGTCGTTGCGAGCTGAAGGTGTGAACGCACGCGTGAAACCTGGAGATGAACCGATGGAAGATGCATCGGCATGATGGGCGATTCACCTTATGGGGCGATCTGCCCAAATGCGATGGGCACCTCACTCACACCCACACCTCACTCACACCCACACCTCGCACACCCCAACGCACACACCCCCACGCACAGACCCCCAAACCCACTCAGCGGCGAGGTGCAGGGTGAACGGCAAGGTGTTGGTGGAGCGAACTTGCCGTCGACCCTGCAACTCGCCGTCGAGTGAATGGGGGAATCGGGGGTAGAGGTTGGGCCGCTGGGTTGGGCGACGCCTTCGACGCGTTCGACGGGGTTCTTATGTTCGACGCGTTCGGCGGGTCCTTACAGAAGACGCTGCATGACGGTGAGGTCGATCCACCGGCCGAACTTGCGGGCGACCTCGCGCTCTACCCCCACGAGCTCGAACCCTCGCGAGGCGTGCAACCGAATCGAGGCCTCGTGACCAGCCATAATCCGGGCAAAGCACGCGTGGAAGCCCGAATCACCGGCCAGATGCAATATCTCGTCGAGGAGGATGCGCCCCAGGCCTCGATTTTGATGATCTCGGTGCACGTACACCGAGTTCTCCACGCTTGTGGAGTACGCAGGCTTCGTCTTCCACGGCGAGATCGAGGCGAAGCCGAGGACTCGTTCCGTGCCAGGGCGGGTCGGATCGTCGTCCACCGCCACGATCGCGCCGAAGACGCCGGAGTGGTTTCGGATCCATTCCATCTGCACGTCGAGCGTCCGAGGAACCAGATCCATCGTGACGGTCGACTCAGTGACCTCGAGGTTGTAGATCGCACGGAGCGCTTCAGCATCGGACAGGGTCACTCGGCGGGTTCGAATCGACACGGCCCCGATGATAAAGGTCCCCGGGCCGACCGACGACTGCTAAAGTACGTCCCGCCGTTTCTTGGAACGGATAACGCCCTCTTAGCTCAGTCGGTAGAGCATTTCCATGGTAAGGAAAAGGTCGTCGGTTCGATTCCGACAGAGGGCTCCACTCGGCCGCCTCGCTAGCCCCGAACAGGGCCGATCCGAGCGGGTCCGAGCTGATCTGAGCGACCCGATCCGACCCGACACCACGGACCCGATCCTGCCTGACACCCGGCCAAGCCCGGTCGTCGACGAAGCGGAATCGCGCCCGTCGGACGAACGAAAATGCGGCCAAACACCCCGCGTGATTGGTGTAGTCTCTTCGGGCTTCTGCACGAGTCTTCGCCGACGCGTGCCGTAGTGAAAAACCCGCCTGGCGGCGTAGCTCAGGTGGTCAGAGCACACGGCTCATAATCGTGTGGTCGTCGGTTCGAGTCCGACCGCCGCTACTTGCACTACCTATCCACCCTCAGACTGCACAACACGAAGGACCAACGACAATGGCTAAGGCAAAGTTCGAGCGGAACAAGCCGCATTTGAATATCGGTACCATGGGTCATATTGATCATGGGAAGACGACGTTGACTGCGGCTATTACGAAGACGCTTCATGATCATAATCCGGCGACTGCGTTTACGCC
>JANOWU010000022.1:0-23344 GCA_031418035.1 Acidimicrobiia bacterium | reverse complement strand
CCGCTACGTTCGCCGCTGTGACGACGGCATCGTTTTGCAGGCTGGAGGCAGCGGAAAGCGTCGCAGTCTTCGCAAGCTCAAGAGAGTGGTCGAGGGACGATTCCACGTACACATTGTATCGCAGCCACGAACGTATGTTCGGGAAAATCGCGGAAATGGCCGGAAATCGCCGAAACCCCCATCTCACTCGTCGTTTTCCTGCACTTCGCCCAAGTTGTTGGTGCATCTCGCTCGTGTCGCCCGCTAGTCGTGGCGCGGCCGCCGTTCGTCGATCCAGGATCGGAGACCAGCCAAAGCCACGCGTGATGACTCGGCCAAGTGGTCGAGGCGGCGGTGCTCGCGTTCGGTGATCGCCTCATCGAACGCCGCGGTGGCGCTCGACTCATCGAGTTGTTCTGCCCGGAGACGTCCAAGGTGATGAAGGAAATAGTGCAGCTGCTCATCGTGGCCGGACGTGCGACAGAGCTCGATACCGTCGTTGAACATTGTTTCCGCTTCGGCCTGCTTGCCCGAGTACTGCAGCGCTGTGGCGGTGTGGAGTAGCGCCTCGATCTCGACGGCGACCGACCCTTGCGATCGAGCAAACTCTATGGCACGACGACCGCATCGTGCTGCTTCACGTTCTTCTCCGAGAGGAGTGAGCGCCCACGCGAGTTCGAGGAGCTTCTCGAGTGTCTCGGTAACATCTCCCCCTTCGTCGACGTTCTGGCGAATTCGTGTCACTTGCTCGCGGGTGGCTTCGATCTGTTCGTTGGGCAGACGAAACCGTCGGTACCATTCCGCGTCCACGTTTTTCTCCGCTTCGCCCACCTCCCGAGTTTCGCACGCTGACAGGAGCCGGAGCGTCCGATTGGCGGGTTTGCCATGAATGGCGATATGCGCGCATGGCAATCGCGGGAGACCCGTTGCGATGGCTTCGTGCTGTCGGGCGCATTAGGCAATCGGGAGCAGGAGTGTGAAACTGCTCGACATGATTGAGGTGTGCGCAGAGTGCGGCTTTCGCGGCTCCGATTGGGACGTCGACAAGGCGCTTCAGTGTCTGGCGACGCTGCCCGACGCGTGGGCCGCGATCACGACGGGACTTGACGCAGTCGATCTGGGTCGGCGAGCGCGAAGCGATTGTTGGTCTATCGCGGAGTACACGGATCACGTCCGCGAAACGACGTTCGGCATGAGGTTTCTCATCGATGTGGCTGTCGATACGCCGGGGACCGATCTGGGATCACCGCCCGAGCCGCGTTTCGACGCGACACCTCGGACCATCGACGTCGAGTATGCGCTGCGACGCTTCCGTGTGGAAGTTGAACTTCTCGTCGCCCGCGCAACAGCGCTCGAACCGCAACACTGGTCCTCAACAGTTGTTGTCGATGCGCAGGACGTCGACGTGTTGTGGATCCTCCGTCATGCCGTACACGACCTCAGTCATCACCTCCGTGATATCGAGGCGATTCGAACTTCTGCCTCCTGAACATGCCATCGCATGAGACGCACGGACGTCACCCCTGACGCCGTGTAGTCGGGTCAAGTTTCGAGATCCGTCCTGAATCGGACGATCCGAAACATCGAGAATGATCGAGAATCATCGAGGCGGTCGCGCGGTGACCCAATCGAAAATCGATTCCCACGTCTCGTCATGGGGTTCATGCCACTCGCCCGGCGATTCGTCGAGCGAAACCCGCGCGCAGTTTCGCCAGGGTTCGACGGGAACACTGTGGTCGCCGGTCGAATGCCAGGCGGCTACAGGCACGTGTGCGGGCAGTCCGTCAACTTCGAAACCCCAAGGTCGGGCAACTCGCCGAATGTCGTCCGCGTGGCCGACCGTACGACGCCCCGTTGCGGCGAGCGATGATCGAAACAACGTCCGAGGAAGAACCTGTGCCGCTTTCATGAAAAGTTTCACCCCTCCGGGAAGGTTCGGGTGAGGAGGTTGCATCGGAGCCCAAGACGCAACGATTGCTACCTTGTCGACGGTTTTGGTTGGTGCTAGTGCGGACGCGAGGGCGTACGGACCGCCACCGGACCATCCCAACACCGAAACCCGATGCAGCCCAAGGTTGGCGATCTGGGAGAGGGCTGATTCGGCGATGTCAATCAACGACGCTGTGGGCCGAGCAGGGATGTTGCCGTACCCCGGTCGACAGAACCGAATGAGCCGAATTCCTTCGCGGAAGCAAAGATCGTCTGACGGCCCGCAATCTGGAGTGGCGGAGGCTCCGTGGAAGTACAGCACCGGCACCCCATCGTCGGGACCAACCATGCGCAGAGCCGATTGCTCCCCGGGGTCCAGTGAGTCGAGGGGTTGCCGGGTGCGGCTGCTCATGTCGGACCGTCTTTTCGATACGCGAGTCGTTCGCTTAGAAATCTAAGTGCACTTCGTACCCCGGTGAGTGCGACGATCATGTGCTTGCCGAATCGGAACAGGCGACAGGTCACGTCGATCCCGTCGCGGCGGTAGGTCTCAACGAGTTCAGCGATTTCAGCCGCTCCACAATTCTCAGAATGCGGAGCATGAACTTCGCGGCCACCAGTTCCCGGCGACTTCGCACGTCGGTGCGCTGAGCCAGCATGCTCACAGCATTCAGGGCATTCACGGGTAGAACCCACGGACTTCCATGGCCATCAGTCTGTCAGCCGTCGACCGAGACCAACGGATGATCCTCGGCTTGCCGCCCTCGTATCCGCTCCGCCGGGACGGACTCGTCAACGTCGCGCCCGGAGGAACGACAGGTGGCGCTACTTCGCAGATCGGCGATGTGGGAATGCGAGAGTGAGTACGCCGAGACCGATCAGGATGGTTCCCTCGGAGTAACGGAGCCTGCGCACCCGTGCGACATGCCCACTGAACCACGACCCGATGCGAGAGCCGAGCACCGCGTACATTCCGTCGGAGCAGAGACCGAGCACGATGTAGGTGAGCCCGAGGATCAGTGTTTGCGACCACACGGGACCGCGGTCGGTACTCACGAATTGCGGAAGGAACGCGAGGAAGAAGATCGCGACTTTGGGGTTCAGCAATGCGATCACGAAAGCTTCAACGAAGAGGCGTTTCTCGGGCTTGATGACCGGTCGTGTGAGTTCATTCAGCCGACGAGCGCTCCGAATCGCTTTCACGCCGAGGAAGACCAGATACACGCCACCAACGACCTTGACTGCGGTGAAAGCCAACGACGAGACAACGATGACCGCTGATAGACCGGCGACCGCTGCGATGACATGGACGACGCTTGCGGAGTGCACCCCGAGCACCGATACAAGACCGGCGCGCATGCCTTGGGAGGTACTGCGAGCAACTATGAAAAGCACTGCCGGGCCGGGAACTACCAGCAGAGCGAGCGACGACATGATGAACACGGGAAACGTCGAAAGAGGTGGCACGTGGTCGACGCTATCCGGTCGCCTCGCCGCACCACGCGTAGTTTTCGGGAACCCCTTGAACTCTCGGGCAGCTCCAAGCTTCGTACACGTATGATCGGGAGGTGCTATCAACGAAGTCGATCGCCGAATCGATCGCTGAGTCCGCGAACACCGAGTACATCCCCGTGACGTATGAAACGTGTGACCACGGTGCAGGCCCCTATTTCCACGGCACACCGATCCCATTCGCGATTGGCGGCCATATCGTCCCCGGTCATCCGTCGAACTACCACGAAGGTCGCGTCGCGAACAACGTCTACTTCGCTGCGCTCCTGGAACCCGCTCTCTGGGCCGCCGAACTCGCCGTCGCCTTCACGGGCTGCGAAGAGCGCGGCCGTGTGTACGTCGTCGAACCAACCGGCCCATTCGAAGACGACCCCAACGTCACCAACAAGAGGTACCCCGGCAACGTCACCCGCTCGTACCGCACTCGCCACCCGCTGCGCGTCGTTGACGAAGTGCAATGGGACGGACATCCCCCCGAAGTCCTCCAAACGATGATCGACCACCTCAATCGTCTGCGCGAACAAGGTCTCGACGTCATCGAGGACTAGGCCACACGAAGCCACCGAGTCACGGGATGCTCTGGCGGGTGAGGCGGCGAAGTGTTGAGCCCAGCGTTTCCCTTTGTGATGTGCTGAGCGCGGCGAAGAGGGCTTCTTCGGCTTGAAGGTGCGTGACGATGGCCTGATCGATCAGCTGGCGGCCACGTTTGGTCAGGGCAACCGGTTCGGACCGTCGATCAGTGGTGTCGCGACGTCGTTCCACGAGACTTCGGTTCACGAGTCCGTCGATCCGGGCCGTCATGCCCGCTCGGGTGAGCAGAAGCGCGTCGGCGAGTTCGGACGGCCGCATCATGAATGGCTCTCCGTGACGGCGCAGTGCGGCGAGCACGTCGAACTCGGCGAGCGACAGTCCGTGCTTTGCTTGCGCTGCTTCGAGTGATTTCAGCGACTTGAGGACGAAACGGTTCAGGCGTGCGAACAACACCATCGGTGCGAAGTCGAGGTCCGGTCGCGCTTCTTGCCAGCTACGGGCGAGGTCATTGATGGGATCTGCAGTGTTGTCGGCCATTGCCAAACTATAGTCAAACAGTGTATAGTTAGACATCGAACTATATTGGAAGGTGTATTTGTGATGACCATGCTCGAGATCGCCTCTGTGGTCCTGCTCGGTACCCTGTCTGGAGCTCTGCTCACTGAGGGGGCGGTGCTGGTGCCGTACTGGCGAAGCCTCGACGCATCGGAGTTCGCTCGCATGCATCACGACTTCGCACCGCGGCTCTACAAATTCTTCGCACCGCTGACTGTAATAGCTGTGACCCTTACTGTGGCGAGCGGCGTCGTCCATGCCTGGGCCGATGACGGGGGCGGGCTTTGGCCGTCGCTCGGTGCCGGGGTCGCGGCCTTGTCCTTGCTGTTGTTCTACGGTGCCTACTTCAAGGCCGCGAACGCACGCTTGCCCGCGACTGCGGTGAAAGACGACCAGGCCGAACTCCAACTGGAACTGCGTCGATGGCACCGCGTCCACCACTGCCGAACTGCGATTTGTGTCATTGCGTTCGTGCTCGCAACGATCGCCATCAACCCGCCTTAGCGACCCCGCGACCCGTGGGAATCGGTCTGGCATCGAGCAGGGCGGTGAGCGCCTCGCCCACACGGCGCACCGGCAGGCTCGACTTGGCGGCCCGACTCATGATGAGCGCACCTTCGAGCGATGCGACGACGAGTGCGGCGATCGCTGAGGCGTCCGGTTTCGTTTCCCTTCCGCTCGTCATCGGTCTCCTCGAATCCTTCCCGGATGGCGCGTTGCCAGCGGGTGAAGGCGTCGTCGGCGGCATCGAGGATCGCACTGCTCCCCGACGCCTCCAGCACTACGTCCATCCGGCGTTTGCGTTTTCTTCGTCCTCAAACGAGGCGTGTTTGAAACGCCTTTCATTGGGTAGCTTTCCTTGACGGCACATGCGTGTGGACGAATTTCGATAGGAGGCTCACATGGCCAAGGTCGTCTGGTTTGATATTCCGGTTCTCGACATGGACCGAGCAATCACCTTCTATGAAAAGCTGACAGGGCAATCGCTCACCCGGCTCCCGGTCGGCTCGGACAAAGAGACTGCCCTGTTCGCCGCCGACGACGCGGGCGGCTCGGCAGGGTGCCTCTTTTCAGCGCCGGAGGACCGGCCGTCCCACGAGGGCTCGCGGGTGTACTTCGAAGCCAACCCGACACTCGACGAGTGGCTTTCACGGGTCGAGACCGCAGGTGGACGAATTTTGGTGGGCAAGACAGCGATCGGAGGCGAGCGTGGCCACTTTGCCTACATCGAAGACAGTGAGGGCAACCGCATCGGCTTGAACGCCGCAGAGTAACTCGATGCGCACCCCAGCGGACAAGATGCGGGTACAGAAGGGAGCGCGGACATGCATTCGCGGCGCTCCAACAGAGCGCCTCGATGACATGGGCCATCGCGATCTCGACGTCCACGAAACACTCCGTGGACGTTTTGACTACCTGCACCTCTTCGGCACCTCGACCCGTGTCCTCGACGAAGAACTCCCCCGGCTGCGTCGCCATCTGAGACCGACGGGAGTGTTGTGGGTTTCATGGCCGAAGGGCGGCCGCCACGACGGCCACCTCACGCTTCAGCGCGTGATCGAGTGTGCGTACCGTCATGGGCTTGTCGAGAGCACCACCATAAGCGTGGATGCAACATGGTCGGCGATCAAGCTGACCCACCCGAAGCACGGAAAGGAATACCACAACAGCTATGGTCACTTGCAGGTCCCGTAGCCACGTCGAACGGGGGAGCGATGGCAAGTCATGGCTCGAGTAGATCGAGAGTGAGTACAACCGTCGACGTGGGGATTTCCGTAGGTGTGCTTAGCGATCGGATCGCAAGGTTGAGCAGTGCCCGTATCGCCGAAATCTGCGAAGCTCTCGCTGTCGCCTTTTACTGTCGTTGAACCGGCGATCAGGGCACTGGCTCGGTCGAGCTCGCCTCACCCGACGAGGACGGGGCTCAAGCCCACAAAACTAACCTGACGTCCATGAAGAGCACGATGCAAGACCACCGCTGCTGATGATTCTCCGACGATGATCGAGCAACCGACAGCAGCCGAGGCGTTCGCGCTGGTCCCGATCGGCACCGTCGGGGCGCGCCACCCGCGCGGCAACCCTGACTGGCCAGAGGTCGGGATCTTCGCCCAGCGGGCCAAGGGTCGGCCGAATCGGATCGGCGTCACCACGTGCGAGATCGTCGCCGTCGATGGTCGGACCGTCACAGTCCGGGGCCTCGACGCGATCGACGGCACGCCCGTTCACGACCTGAAGCCGTACATGGTCGAGTTCGCTCCACGGACGCCGGTCCGCCAACCGCGCTGGTCGCGTGAGCTGATGCGCGACTACTGGCACCCCGTGTCGGACAAGACGAAACCGACCCACGAGTAGCGCCGGATGGTAACACTCACCAACCAGATCGACCCCGCACGCGACGCGTTCCACATGATGCACGAGGCGTTCGACGTCGTCTTCGTGCCGGCCGACAACGACGACGACCACGCCGTGGCGTTCTACGCCGAGTTCGGCGGCCGCCCGGCCGCGGTCACGATGTGCCGATGTAGACGAACCTCGGGTCGGCACGCTGGGGCAGGGCGGTCGCCAACTTCGTAACGCTTCGTCTCGCCGCGCAGTCGAAAGACAGTGAGCCTTGGACCACTCGAACTTGGATACCGAATCGTTGACACACTGACCTTGACGGAGGACGAGATCATCAACGGCGCCAGATTCCTCAATGACCGAAACCCGATTCACAACGATCCAATCGCAGCGGCTGCGTCGCGCTTTGGCGGACTTATCGCTTGCGGGCCGCACGTCAGCGGCATTCACGCGTGCATGCTGCCGAGCCATTGCACGGACCTCGGCTTCGACGTACTGGGCACGGCATTCACGGTCCGATATTCCGCACCGTTCCACCCCAACGTGTTGCATGATCTTGTCTGGTCAGTGAGTGCGGTCGCACCCCACCGATCGGGCGGCGAGTTCATCGAGTGGACCGGCACTGTCAGCAGTCGGGTTAGCGGTGTTGTGTGCATCGAGGCGACAGGCCAAGTCCTTGCGAAGCAAAGAAGCTGACCTCTGCGTCCTTTCGAATCGACGGCGCGTCGTCAGACGGGCGAAGGCCCCTGAGTCATGACGTGGAACATGTGACGTTTGGTGACGAAGCACCGGTTACCAAGTACACTCGTCGACATGTCCGTTCAGGAGTACCTGGTATCGACTTCGGGTCAGGTGTCGCTTCCGGCGGCAGTTCGTCACCGTTGGCACCTTGACAACGGGGGTCCCGTCGACGTCATCGATCTTGGTTTTGGAGTGCTGACCGTGCCGAAAGGAAAGGGCAAACGATTGCTGAGTGATCTCCTCCCGCGCGAGGCACATGCATCGTACGTTGCGTCGTTGTCAGATGACCCTGACCTCGCCACGACGTGAAGAAGGTCGTACTCGACGATCATCTCCTTCGCGATCTACTCGCCGATGAGCTGAGTGCTGCGCTGACGCGTTTGCTCTCGACGCATGATCCATGCACGACGAATTTGTATCTACTTCGGCTATGTAAGAGCGTCGTCTCGGCTCGGGGTGGCCAACTGACTGGCTCGTGGACTCCCGAACAACGGTTTGCGCTTGGTCGAAAGCTCGTGACTGTCACGTCGTCGATCGAGATCGTGCCGATGCAGTTCTTGACAATGCGGATGGCCGAAATCGCCCACGCACATCGTGTTTCGTCGTTGGGAGCTGAAGCAATCGCTGCTGCGGAATACAAGCAAGGTCCGCTTGCTGTTTGGGTCGGCGACGACGGCGTGGGAATTCGAACCGCCGCAAAAGCTAACCGTGTCGCATATCGGATCATCAAACGCTAGGCACCGTGTAGGCGCTCGGAAGGGCCGAAGGCATGGGCTTCGACTTGCCGGGTGGCGTCTTCGAGGACCACGAGCGCTGATTGGTGGGCGTCTGGGAGTTGCCGGAGTACGTCGGCGGCCGCTGAATCTTGCCCAACACGAGTGAGGAGGTACTGCAGTTGACCCAGGAGAACGGCTTGGCGACGAAAGGCCTCGGCGAGCACGTCCATCGCCAGAAACTCGAGTCGCCGAGTGCCAACGCGAATACCGAAGCGAATCATGTGGTCCCGCTGCCACTGCTGGAGTCCGCCCGAAGTGATCTCGGCGAGTGCCCGAAGAACCTCCGATCGCAGGACCACTGCACGGCATGACGCAACGTCTGAGGACGCTCCAACCCGCTACGCGCACCGGACAGGAGACGGAACCGGTCACCCGAGACGATCACGGACATCGGTCGGACTCATCGACACCATCCGTGCCGCCGCTAACTCATGCGAGGCGAAGCGGGTTCGAGGCATCGGTGCTGGACCATCGAGGTCTCAAACTTGCGACACTCTCTCCCTGCGACTGGTACAAAATATCGGGCAGGCCAAAAGATTGCGCTGACTTCCATACTCAAAACTTCGCCCGGTGCCATCGGTATCGAGCTGTCACGCCTTACTAGGGATCCACACATGGACAAAGCGACGACCATCATTGGAATCGACTGCAGCCCACGCGCGTTCAGTAACTCAGGGCGGATGCTCGGCGAGGTTCTTCGCTCGGTCGCGCGAGATCGGCGGGTGAAGGTCGTGGCACAGGTGCGTCTGGCCGATGAGCGTATCGACTGTCTCGGGTGCGAGCAGTGTTATGAAACGTTCGGATTCCACGGCGACGGGATCGATCGTGTTCTGTCACTCATGAAAGAGTCGGACGTGATTGTGATGGCTACCCCCACCTGTTTCGGAATGCCGCCGGCCCTGGGCGTCGTCTTGCTGGTCAGATCGGATCCTCTGTGGCGCGACGGACAACAGCTCAAAGGAAAACTCGGAGCGGTCATTGTCAACGGCGCCACCGATCCCGCGGATGATCCGAGTGTGCGCCAATGCGCGGACAACATGATCAAGTTTTTCGAACAGCACGAGATGCCTTGCGTCCAGCCGGTCCATCTGGGGGGAACGCTCGCGTATCCCGAGCAACGGTTTCCGGATCCGCTCCCCGCCGGGACGATAGGCGTTCTCGAGCAATTGGCTGACGAGATCCGGCAGTGGGTCGGGACAGGTAATACCGCCGCATCGCGTCGGCATCCGCCTCCCACCGACGAGTCGAGCCCTCGATGTCAGTGACGAGAAACGTGACCGTCCCCGACGGCCTCACACCGTCGCTACCCGAGCCATGCGCCCTCCTCGGCACTGGCGTAGGCCGGAAGTGTGCGGCGTCGGATAACTGTTGCTAGAGGTAGTGCGTGAGGTCTTGGTGCGGAAGAACGACGGGACACCGCCCAATCATTGAACGCTACGGTCCGACGGTCGAACTACTTCAACATGTTGGGGTCGGATTCGATCAGCCCGTCCCGGAACGGTTGAAACGATTGCCAACCGAAGGCCAAGGATCCCAGTCCCAACGCGAGCATCCGGGCCTCATCTATCGGCCACCTCTTCGGTGTCCCCGCTGCTTCGGCGAGCAGTTGTGTGCAGCGGCACGACTCCATCGACACGAAACACCCGGCAGCCTCGTCGATCGACTGACCCGGTGAGATGACCCACAGCCGGTGTCGCCGTCGTTCGGCGGTCGCGGAACCCTACGCCTTCCGAGCTCGCGATTGCCATCCGTGGAAAACTCGCGTCCTACTGCTGGAAGTCGACGAAACCAGCGCGCTGCACTTCGGCCCGAGCCGTGCGCCCTCCTGGGTACTGCCGTTCGCCGGTTACGGTGCCGGTCGCGATGCCCAGCGGACCGATCAAAGTGTGCGCCCCTGAGCCGGTGGTATGGGATACCCAGCCACAGCCCGGCGGATCCTTGGGTTGGTGCAGGGATTGTCGGATTGTTGGTCGTGTGGCATAGGGGTGTACGTGCGGCGATCACGAGGCACCCCGTTCGACTGTCAACAGCTTGTTGACCTGTGAGGCGCCGCCCTAGACCCTGGTTTCGCTTTGTCGTTACGTACGAACAAAGGCGCGCATATCCTTGCGTTGGATAGCGGATCTCTCGGGTGGGTGCCGGTGAAGTTTCCACGACGGTCACCTACCCGCTCCGCTGGTTGTTCAAAAGGTTCAGACGCGACGAACTCGACGGAATTCAGCGAGTGAGTTCGTGTCGACATATCGCCCGCTGTCGATGGGGGCGCTTGACTTCGTTCCCTGCCAGAAGCAAACGAGTGTGATTATTCGAGCGGTTTGACGGGGTCAACTTCCGGGCACCACCCAGGAGTGGAGATGCCGCGAAATCGAGAACGAAACGGGATGCCCGATGCGAAGAGTCGTGAAGCTTAAAGTGCAGCCGAACAATCGCGAGGGTGCCGTAGCCAGACGCATCGCGTCGGCAGTTTTACAAGACGACCATGCGAACGCGAAGGAGATTGCCGACGTGGAACTCGCTACCTCCGAGTTGGTAACGAATGCGGTGGAGGCAAGCACCGGGAGCGACGCCTTGTCGATTTCCATGGAACTGTCGGATGACGATGTTCGGGTGAGCGTGACGAATCAGGGAGAAGATTTTGAACCGAGCCTCTCGACGTCGAAGGCTGACGACATTCGAGGACGCGGGTTAGCGATCGTGGGAGCGATCGGTGACTTGACCATCGAGCACGACGATGGGGCAACGACCGTTTCCGCGGAAATTCCGCTCTCAGCGAAACAGTGACAGCTCGGCGCGACCGAATCGAGCCCGCTCACCGACCGACGTAGAAGACCGCTCGGACCGAGAAAAAGTCGCGATACGCGCACTACTGCAGATGTGCCGATAGGTGCGAGTTCTATAATGATCAGCACGCATATTGATGAGGGTCCATGCGCGGAGTTCGGCGGCGCGTTGTTGATCCGGACTAGGGCCAGGCCATGTTCCGATCTCCGAAACGGGCGGGCAAGGTAAAGGTTCGTTCTCGTCGCTCGGGTGCGATGTCGCAGCTCGGACATGACCGTTGGCTTGTCGGCGTTGAAGGTCCGGCTGCTCCCGTCACCGGTCAACGCCGGAGGTACATGAAGACGGTTTGTGGTCACCGTGATCTTGCGAGGTCGCGCTGGCTAGCCTGAAGTGCTGATTGAAAACGGTGAGCGTCGAGGCGCGACATCGGCGCGAATTGTGAAGGCCGGGTGCGATCTCTGCTTGTCGGAAACTCGCACCGAGTCGGAGGCCATTCGCACAGACCGATCGGCATGTCGGCGGATCTGTTCCACAGTTCTTCCCGTTTGGAAAGTCGTTGGCGAGGTTCCCCTGTCGAAGCTCGATTGGTAGATCGTGGAGGCGGTGTACGCCGTGTGGGAGGGGGCGCTTGATCCTATGACCTGTTCTCGTTTCGCGTCGACAATGTCGAAGGTGCTTGAGCACTCGAAGCGAACGGGCCGGATTTCGGCGAATCCGTGCGCCGATGCGCGCCGGCGGAAGGTCCCGTCGCACCCTCCGACCGTGCCGTCGTTAGGCGTGCAGATGTCCGTCTGAGAAGAGTACGTCGAGACATGCTGCGTACAGCAGATGAAGCTGGTGGAGCAGCAGTAGCACGCAACGCGTCTGCGCCTTGCTGGCGGGCGAAGGTTTGCGCGTGTTGTGGAATGTATACCCCTGGGGGTATAGTTGGAGTAAAGGAATTCTTCGACCGATTAGGGGCGTCTCATGTTCTTCCGTCAGTACTACCTGGGCTGTTTGTCGCACGCCAGCTATCTCATCGGAGACACGACAACGGGCCGTGCCGTGGTGGTCGATCCGCAGCGTGATGTTGCGGAGTACTTGGTCGACGCTGAGGCGAACGGCCTGCGGATCGAGAAGGTACTGGAGACGCACTTCCATGCGGACTTCTTATCCGGGCATCTGGAACTGGCGGCGCGGACGGGTGCGACGATTGTCTTTGGAGCTGCGGCGAAGGGTCGTACGGAGTATCCGATCGAGACGTACGCGGATGGCGATCGGATCGTGCCCGGTGAGGTGGTGTTGGAGGTCCGTGAGACCCCGGGCCATACGCCGGAGTCGGTCAGTGTGGTGGTCTTTGACCATGGCGTCGACGCCGACCCGTATGGCGTGTTGACCGGTGACACGTTGTTCATCGGTGACGTCGGCCGCCCGGATCTGATGGCGTCGGTCGGTGTGACGGCCGATGAGTTGGCTCGGAAGCTGTACCACTCGCTGCACGCACGACTGATGGTGCTGCCCGACGCCACGAGAGTGTTCCCGGCCCACGGCGCCGGATCGGTGTGCGGGAAGAACCTGTCAACGGAAACGGTCTCGACCATCGGTGAGCAGCGGCGCACCAACTATGCGCTTGCGTCGATGACCGAGGACGAGTTCGTTGAGGTCGTCACCCAGGGCCAGTCCGTGGCGCCGATGTACTTCTCGTTTGCGGCGAACCGGAACCGTGAGCTGCGCGACCTGCTGCGTGACGACTCCGGCGTTCCTGCCTTGACGTTCGACGAGGTGTTGGCCCACCAGCGCGCCGGTGCGGTCGTCGTGGACGGACGCGACGACGTGTCATTCGCAGCAGGGCATCTACGAGGCTCGGTGAACGTCGGGCTGGGAGGCCGGTTCGCGGAGTACACCGGTGAGGTGATGGCGCCCGGCACGCCGATCGTGCTCGTGACCGACCCCGGCCAGCAGGCGGAGGCGCAGGTCCGCCTGGCCCGCATCGGCTTCGACAACGTGATCGGATCCCTGGACGATCCCGTTGCCTCGTTCATGGCCCATCCCGAGCATGTTGCCCAGCTTTCACGGTTGTCCGCTGACACGCTTGCGGAGCGCATTGCGTCGGTGCCCAGTCTCGTGCTGATCGATGTCCGCAACGCGGGTGAGGTCGAGCTCGGAACCATCTCCGGAGCTCGAGTGGTCAGCTTGCCGTCGTTGCTGAGCCGCCTTGGCGATCTCGACCCAACGGTGCCGACGGTGGTGTTCTGCGCCGGCGGGTACCGCTCGGCGATCGCGTCGAGCTTGCTGCGAGCGCACGGGTTCGTCGATGTGTCGGATCTGATCGGTGGCTACAACGCTTGGGCGGCGCGGGCCGAGGGTCTGGGCGGCACGGGTGGTGGGGCGAAGTGAGTCGACGAAGTATCGGTTGGTTGCTCGTGTTCGTCCAGCTGGTTTTGTTGCTTTTGCTGGTTGCCGTTCCGGGGCTGACACGTTCCGGTCCTCCACGCCGGTGCGCGTTGTCGGTCTGGCCGTTCAGCTGATCGGAGTTGTGCTCATCGGAGCGAGCGCGCTCGGCTTGGGTCGTCGGCTAACCGCCCATCCGCAGCCGAACGGGAGGGGATCTCTGCAGCGCAGCGGCCTCTATGGGCTCATGCGACACCCTATGTACTCCGCGAACTCGCCTCGCGCTTTCCGGAGTATTTGCAATATGCCGCCAAGACGCCGAGGTTTATCCCCCTGGGACGGCTGTTGCGTCGACACCAGCGATAGCAGGAATACCCCAGGGGGTAAGCTTGACTACCCCCTGGGGTATCTGTAGGGTTGGTGGTATGGAACTTCCTGAAGACACAGTGTCTGATTTGATTCGGCGTTTGCGTCGGGTGGAGGGTCAGGTTCGCGGCATCCAACAAATGCTTTCCGAGGGTCGTGACTGCCGCGACGTAGTGACGCAGTTGTCGGCGGCCAATAAGGCACTCGAGCAGGCCGGTTTCACGCTGGTTGCTGCCGGCTTGACATGGTGCCTTCAGGATCCGGAACGTTCGGCCGCTGAGGGGTACGCCCTGGCCGACGTCCAAAAAATGTTCACCAAATTGGCGTAGTCAGCCATATCATCGCTCGGCCACCACGGCCGAGCTTCTGCTTCGACGCGTCTGCCCTTCGACGGACGCGTCGCCACTCGAAATGAGACGAACCGTATGTCTACCAACGTCGACCCCACGCCATCGCCCATCGCGCATTTACATGGCCAAGAAACTGCAGGTCTCCTGGCTCGGATCGGCCGTTACTCGGCGACGCATTCCAGGCGTGTCCTGCTCGTGTGGGTTGTCGTTGTTGCTGTTGCGGCCCCGCTGGCAATCACGCTGACCGGTGCGCTCTCCGGAGCCGGTTGGGAAGCACAGGGCTCAACGGCGCAGAAGGTTCGCGACGAGATTCGAAGAGACTTCCCGGAACTCGGCGCCGAAGCAGCGGTCGTGGCGTATCGACAGAAGACGCCGATTGCCACCGATCCGTCTGGTGTCGAGAAGCTCCTCGATGCACTCGCGAACAGTCCCGGAACAGACGGTGTGATCGACCCTCTCCGCACGCCGGCGGAGTCGGGACTGCGTTCGCCTGACGGCCTCGCTGTGTTGATTCCGGTCCGTTTGGAGTCCCGCAACGATGCGGAACTTCCCGAGTCAGCCGGAAAGGTGATGCAGACCGTGAGCGCGGTCTCGCTCCCCGCGGGAGCGCAGGCGGACACCACGGGCGAGTGGGCCGTGTGGCATGACTTCAACAAGTCGAACGAGGAGGCGCTTCACAAGGCAGAACTGCTTTCTGCCATTCCGACAATGCTTCTCTTGTTCATTGCGTTCGGGTCCGTACTTGCTGCAGGGCTTCCGATGCTCATTGCCGTTGCAGGTATCGCCGTCGGCTTCGCTGCCTTGCACGTCGCCACCTTCGCGACGCCGATGTCGGTCTGGTCGATGAACTTCTCCATGATGATCGGGCTTGCCGTCGGCATCGACTACTGCCTTTTTATCGTGACGCGATATCGCGAAGAACGCGCCGATGGACGCAATGCAGCCGACGCGATCGCCGGCACACTAGCGACCGCCGGCAAAGCAGTGTTTCTCTCCGCGCTTACGGTCGTCTTGTCACTCGCCGCCATCTTCCTCGTCCCGGTAATGGTGTTCCGGGCAATGGCACTCGGCATGATCCTCGCTGTGCTTGCTACCGCTGCGGCATCGCTCACTCTTCTCCCCGCTGTTCTCGTCGCGCTTGGCGATCGGGCGCTGTCCACACGTTCCTCGCGCCGCAATGAAGAAAAGGCCGAGGGACGCTGGGCGAAGTGGACTGCGGCAGCGATGAGACGCCCCGGTGCAACGCTCGCCGTCGGGCTCGGGCTCTTACTCGTACTTGCCGGTCCGGCATTGGGGATGCGCCTTGGCATGCCGGCAGCAGCGGTGGTTGATCGAGGTGCGCAAAGCCGCGACGGCTACGATGCCGTCACCGCGGCATTCGGACCGGGCGCGGCTGCTCCGCTGCTCGTGACGGTGCCCGCGGCCGATGCACCCAAAGTCGTGGACATCGCAACCAAGGACCCGGGTGTCGTTGCCGCGCAGACAGTCACACCTCCCGCTCCCTCAGGCCGCGTCGTCGTGCGAATCATTCCGACCACCGCAGTCGACGCATCAGCAACATCGAAGCTGATCGATCGGCTTCGGAACGAACTCGCCAGGAACTTCGCACAGGCCCAACTCGGCGGCCCCGGCTCACAAAACACCGATCTGACGAAGGCTCTCACAGGAACAGCTCCCCTCGCGATCGGGGCAATCATGGCGGTTGCGTTCCTCCTGTTGGTCGTCGTATTCCGTAGCCCGCTTATCGCACTCACCTCGATCCTCTTCAACCTCATTGGAGTTGGTGCAAGCTTCGGTTTTGCGTCGCTGGTCTTTCAACACGGCTTCGGCGCGTCGCTGCTTGGGATCGAACATCAAGGCTTCGTCAACGCGTGGGCACCGCTGTTCTTCTTCGCCCTTCTCTTCGGGCTCTCGATGGACTACCAGTTGTTTCTGCTCGCTGCGATCAAGGAACGCCATGACAGCACCGGCGACGCGCGTCTCGCCGTGCGCGAAGGTATTGCCCGCACCGGCAAACCGATCACCAACGCTGCGCTCATCATGATCGTGGTGTTCATCGCCTTCGGTGTGACCGGTCCAATTCCGCCGACCGAACTCGGCATTACCCTCGCCCTCGCCGTTTTCCTTGATGCCACCGTGATACGCATGATGCTCGTGCCATCGCTGCTTGGGATGCTCGGCGAACGGGCTTGGCGGCTACCGTCGTGGCTCGACCGTCGCCTCCCGCACGTGACATTCACCCACTGAAAAGCGCGTCGGGTGCACGCTCCCTGTGGCAAACAGAAGTGGCAGGTTGGGAGTGCTTCGAGGGAGGGCTACTACTCGTCCGATTCGCAGGCCACCAGGACCGACGATGTCGCGGTTCGAGCGATTGCACTCGCTGTGGAACCGACGCGGAGGTGGTGCAGCCCGGTGAGTCCTCTCGTGCCCAACGCGACCAGATCGGGCGACAGCCGATCCATTGCCTCCTTGATTTGTGCCGTCGGTTTGCCGGAATGGACACGAACGCTTACGTCGGCCCCTGCGGCTTCAAGTTGCTTGGCCGCGTTTTGGGTCGCGGCGTCAATGTCGACGCGTTCATCGTCAACCGCCAGCACGGTGACTCGTAACTGGTCGACCCATGGGAGCGTGCACAGCACACCTGTGGCTCGGTTTGCGTGAACTGAGCCGTCGACGCACAGCAAAACGGTGGTGATCGAGTGACCGTGACGTGCGATCAACATCGGCGCCGGCGGGCGGGTCAGTAGCCACTCGGCGGTGCTGCCGAGATGGAGTGCTTTGAGCAATCCCGGACCACGCGGTCCGATGACGAGAAGGTCGCATGGTCGCGAGAGGACGAGCCGAGCGTCGCCCTTCGCCACCAGGTTCGCAACTTGGGCGAACTTGGCTTCGGAGAACACGGTCCGCGGCTCCGTCGGATCCCATTCGTGAAGGTCGACGTAGTCGATCGGAAGGGGCGCGTTCTCAACCCGCACGACTTCAACTCGCCATTCGGGCCACGCGTGACTATTGATCTGTAGCCACGCCACGTCTGCTGCCGGTGATCCATCGTCGCCAAAAACGAGCGTTCTCATAGTCATCACTTCTCTCCTGATGTTCCGATAGATACAGGAACTATCGTTCGTGCTTCGAGGTGGCCTTGGTAGGGCCAATAGTCACTACTCCGAGGGCATTGTGGCCTGCGGCCAAGACCCCGACACAACCGCCCCCGGTCTCGATCTACTCGGTCGTTTTGCGGATCAGTGCGGCGACGACCTCCTCGGGACCGACGATGACGAGGAGGTCTCCTTCGCGCAGTTCGTCATTCGTCTTCTCCCACGTTGGCCCCGACGACCTACGCCGCATCGAGATAAGCGTGGCGTTTGCGGCATCGCCCGCCAACTCATGCGGCCGACGGCCTATGAGCCTCGAACCCTTGCCGATCACGATGTCTTCCGTGCGGAGTCCGTATCCGCTCAGCGAGTGGGTTTCGATGACGTCGGCACCGAGCGCCGAAGCCGCTAATCCTGCGCCGAAGTCGGCGTAGGGCGACACGGCAGCCGACGCTCCGGCGCGAGTGATGCGTTCTTGCCACGCTGGATCGTTGACTCGCGACACGATGCGCAGGTCCGGGCAAACGGCGCGGGCCGTGAGTGTCACCACGAGATTCGCGGGGTCGTCGGGTGCGGCACTCACGAGACCGCGCGCTGTGCCGATTGCGGCCTCGTGCAATACCGTTTCCTGCATACCGTCGCCGATCACTGCGGTGGCACCGGCGTCGGTGATCGCATCGCGTTTGGTTTCGTCGTGGTCGACGACCACGCAGTCGTGACCCGCCTCGAGGGCAGCGCTAACGACCGCGCGTCCAACTCGGCCGAAGCCGACAACGACCATGTGGTCTTTCAATCGATCTCGCATCCGATTTCTCCTTTGACGAACGATGGCGTCGGTCAGTTCCCCCGACAGAAGCAGCGACGTGAGCACCGCGCCGGAGTACCAGTACGGCGAATCCGCCCGTGACGACGATGATCGCCCACAGGCGTCCAGACGTGCCTAGGGGGTGGACCTCGCCGTATCCGATCGTGCCGAGGGTGATCACGCTCATGTAGAACGCGTCGAACCAGCCGTACTCGGCGAACATCACGAATCCGGCCGACGAGACGAACAGCGTCGCCAGCTGTATCGCCAGTACCCATCGAAGTCGCACGATGAGCAGCGACATGAAGTCGAGACACCGGGGTGCCGCGGACTTGGAGAAGGACGCGAGTGGAGAAATCGTCGAGCCCGGAGATCTGGTCGGAGAGGACATTGGCACGACGACAACAGGACGTAGGGCCCTGGCGCAGCCGGTGCGTCGGTCGGAGAATCTCCTTGTCGCTCTTCATGAGCTGGAAAGGATTGATCCACGATGCATTGGGACAACGGATGGAACGACGGACCTGGCGGCTGGGGTTGGGTCGCAATGGTAGTGATGATGGTGGCGTTTTGGGGTGGTGTCGCTTGGGTTGTCTCGAGCTACCTGCGTCATGGAACAACCAGAGCAACGTCTATGCCACCGGCTCAAGCGGTACCAGCGGGACCCGAAGACATTCTTCACGAGCGACTTGCACGCGGCGACATTGATATCGACGAATACCAACGGCGTCTCGAAGTGCTGCAGGCAACGCGCCGAGTGTGACCGACCGAGGCAACGCGCCGAGTGTGACCGACCGAGGGCACGCAAGATTCGCTGTCGGCGTCATGAAGAACCCGGAGCGGCAACGACGAGCGCTGCAGTTATAGCGATCACGGCGATGCCGAGCGCCGCTTCGTTGGTGATAGCCCGTCGAAGTGCACGGCGGGTCGAGGCTGTCGGTGTGTGCCGCAATCGTTTGACGCGGTTTCGGTTGAGGTTTCCGAGCGCCAACATCGCGGCCACCGCGACAAGTTTGGCAAGAGTGAGTCGACCGTGTGTTCCGTTGATGAGCGCCGCGAGGCTGCCTTCGATACGAACCATCTGGATGACCCCTGATGCTGCGAGTGCGGTCACGGAAACACTGGCCAGCACGGAGAAGCGGATCATGGCATGTTGTGCTTCGCGTGGCCGTGCCTGAGTAAGGGTGCGAAGCCCGACGATGGCGAGGCCGGAGATCCACGCGATTGCTGCTGCTTGGTGGATGGCGTCCATCGTGAGGCCGAGTTGATACCAGCGGAGTGAGCGGGCGTGGCCGCCCCACGCCCATGCGCCGAGAATGAGTACGACCAGAATCGCGCCGAGTGTCGCGCGGTCGTCGCCCTCGATGTGCGAGTTTGGGTACAGGCACGCTCCAAGAAACAACACGAGGACTAGTCGTGCAACGAGGGACTGCCCAAGGTATGTGCCCATAGCACTGTCGAAGGCGGCGTTTCCACCGATGTCGAAAACGAGGACGGCGAGCTGCACGACGGTGGTCACGAGCAGCGCTGGAAACGCGATGCCGATTACTCGGCGCAGGACCGGGTCCGAGAGCGCCGGAGACCAGACAAATGCCGAAGTGATCAAGATCCCAACCAGCGCAAAAAGCGTGAGGTACGAAACAACGCGGAGAAGCCAGGTGCCGATCGATCGCACGACTGATGTCGAAGCGCTACCACGCGTTGACGATGAATTGGCGTCGAGAGTAGATGCGCCATCCGCCCCTGCATCATCGCGAGCAGTGATTACCGGAGTTGATGCTATGGCGTCAGCCGATGCGCCCAGCACCGAAGGTCCGGGCGCTCCGACGGTGAAGCGCAGAGTTCCCCTGACGGTGTGGCCGTCGACACCGACGAGTTTCCATTGCAGTGTCACCGGACCGGCGACCCAATCGGGAATTTCCATCAGCGCTGCCTTGGGGTTCTCGTCGCCTCGTGATTGGAGTTGGGTCGACCGGACCGTCGTAGCGATCCTCACGGTGAGCGTCGGAAGATCGACGTCTTTTGCGAATATCAGAACGACTCGACTCGGACGCGTTGTCGGGGCAGCCCCATTCGCAGGTTCGCTGCTGACAAGGCTGTTGTGCGCCGACGCTGCTGGAGCGACTGCCACGATCAGCAGCAGAACCAGTGCGGCAACGAATCTCGGGCGCGACCGATAGCGTCGGCGACGGAAGAAAGACATTGAAACAGGCTACGACACTGTGTCGTACCTGGTGTCGATGGTTCCGGAACGTCGGTCGTGGAGCGCGACGATCATCTACGACAACATGTAGTAGAGTGGCGGTACCCCGAACAAAGGTTTCCGCTATGCGCGCACGCTTGATGATTTCTGCCACTTTCTTGTCGGCCGCGACGCTGCTCGCTGCCTGCGGTGGTTCGTCGGACTCGGCCGCTGATACCCAGGTTGTCACGTCCGATGCTGCCGCCTCCGAAGCGACATCGGACTCTGTCGGTGGTTCCGCCAGCTTCAGCGACGCGGATGTGTCGTTTGCCCAGAACATGATTCCGCACCATCAGCAGGCCGTTGAGATGGCCGTGATTGCGCTCGATGATGCGCGTGGAGCGTCGGCCGGTGTGAAGGATCTGGCGATGCGGATTCAGGGAGCGCAGCAGCCCGAGATCGATTTGATGACGGGTTGGTTGACGACGTGGAACAAGGAAGTGATGCCAGCCGGGGATATGGAGGGTATGGATCATTCGTCGATGGGAGGAATGGAGGGCATGATGTCGGCGGAGGAAATGACCTCACTCGAATCGGCGACGGGTCCTGCGTTCGACAAGGCGTGGATGGACATGATGGTGCGCCATCATGAAGGTGCGGTGGCGATGGCGAAAACCGTACAGTCCGACGGCACGAGCCCCGAGGCGAAAGAGCTTGCGGGGAAGATCATCGCTGCGCAGGAAGCAGAGATTGCGGAGATGAATACAGCGATGGGCAAGTGAGCCGAACGCGTCGACCCGATGGAGCGCTGGAGGATGCGGTGTTGCGAATCCTGTGGGACGCGGGGGAGCCGGTATTGCCTGCGACCGTCCGTGACCTACTGCCGATGACGCTTGCGTACACGTCGGTAACAACGGTGCTGGCTCGCCTCCTGGAAAAAGGTTTGGTGGGTCGCAACGCAAGCGGCAACGCGTTCGTCTATTTTGCCGAAATCGATGAGGCCACACTCGTGGCTCAGCGTATGCGGGCGGTATTGGAACAAAGCTCCAATCGCCGCACCGCACTGGCGGGTTTCGTGAGCCAGCTTGGCAAGCGCGATGCCCGGCTCTTGAAGGCACTGCTCGATACCCAGGAGTCCTGAACGGTGGGTGTCGCAGAGCTGTTTTTCCCGCTCGCTCTGGTCGTTCCGTTGGCCGCCCTGATGGTCGTGTTCCAGGCCCGTATTGCCGCGCCTGTTGCGGCGCGCCTCGCGGTCGGGGCGACGGTTTCCGTCAGCGTGGTTGGGTTCGTTGGTGCGGTCCTGATCGCGTTCCAGTTCTGGGCTCATGTTCCGTGGACCACCAATATCGTGCGATGGTGCGCCATGCTCGGCGATGCGCATGCACCCGTCTCGGCGGGTTTCGGGATCGTTGCGAGTTTGGTCGTGTTCACGAGTCTGGTGCGCACCGCCAGGTATTGGCACAAGCGCCGCACGGCGTCGGCACAACATGCTTCGCTGCGACGCGCACTCGACAACGATGTTGCCGTCGCCGACGACCCTGCCGTGTTCGCGTACAGCCTGCCCGGTCGCGAACCGGTCACGATTGTGTCGACCGGCTTGCTCGCAGCACTCGCACCGTGCGAGCAGCAAATCGTGCTTGCCCACGAGCAGGCACATCACCGGTTTCGCCACGACCGTTACCTGCACGTTGCGCGTGTCGCGGCCACAGTGTTTCCACCAGCGCTGGTGTTGCTATCGGGTCTCGAACATGCGTTGGAGCGCTGGGCCGACGAACACGCAGCCAGCGTTGTCGGTGATCGCCGTCTGGTTGCTGTCACCGTTGCACGCACGGCGCTCATCGCATCGCGTCCCAACACATCGTTGGGGGCGCTTGGCTTCACGGCTACTGGTCCGTTCACCACAACGCGTCGGGTCGAGTCGCTGCTGCGGCCGCCGGCCAAGGTCCCGGTGTGGACGCTCGCACCCACGGTCGGCGTCGTTGCTGCGCTCGTCACCCAGCTTCACCACTTCGAAGGGCTCATTCGCTCGTTGTGCCGCCTGTAGTCGCCGCAGAAGACGCCGATCCGGCGTTCCTTCCGACATCGACGGCTGGACGCAGAGTCCTGTCAAACCTTATGTTCACATACGGTGCGATCGCCCGATCGCTGGCCGACGTTCGTCAGCGAGAACCGTGGTGTTGCGCAAATCGACACGGCAACCGTCCGTTAGGTCCTGCCCCGGGTGCGCGTGAACAGGTTCAGTCCGGAGCGCTGCGCGCGGGTTGGCTGGCGGAGGCGTGCTGGGGTGAGCGAAGAACGGGGCTGTTTTCGGGCCGCCCGCGATGGTTGGCGGGGTAGGGGAGCAGCGTTGCGGCCGCCTGTTCGTAGGCAGACTGGAGAATGTCGAAGGTGTCTGGGTGGTGGCGTGCGAGGTTGGCGGCTTCGCGTCCATCGCCGGCGAGGTCGAAGAGGAGGTGGCGGGTGCCGGGGACCATTGGCCAGTTGCCCATGCGGGCGCTGGGGCGGTTGTCGACGAGGTATTTCATGGTGCCGCGGCGCAGTGCTCCTTGGCTGGAGATACGCCACATGAGGTCGTGTTGGGGGTGTGGTTCACCGTCGATGAGCCAGGGGAGAAGGGATCGTCCATCGATGGGGAAGGCCGGATCTGGGCCGGTGCCACCAGCGTCGAGGAAGGTGGCGGTCCAGTCCATGAAGATCGAGTACCCGTCACTGCACTGGGACGGGTTCAACGCAGCGGGCCAGCGGGCGATGAACGGGACGCGGATGCCGCCTTCGGTGACGTCGCCCTTCTCGCCGATGAAGGGCCACATGTACGAATATCGTTCGCCACCGTTGTCGGACGCGAAACAGATGAGGGTGTCATCGGAGCGGCCGGTTTCGTCGAGCATGTCGAGGATCGGCCGATTCCTTCGTCCATTGTTTCGATGAGTTCGCCGTATTTGGCGAGTGATCCTCCGTCGTTGTGGAACAGCGGGAACGCAACCTTGCCGGTCGTGTAGTCGTTGGCGATTCGTTCGGCGACGTCGCGATCGCTGCGG